>NZ_OY782186.1:3000000-3313183 GCF_963677685.1 uncultured Bacteroides sp. | reverse complement strand
TTGATGGTAAAGCAACAGATAAATAATGACGATAGAGATTAAGGATGTTAGTGCCAATATTTTGCTGGCAGCCTCCTCACTTTCAAATTGTCCCCCATATTCCAAATAATAGCCTTCAGGCAATTGTATCTCTTCATTGATTCGGCTGCGTATATCATTTACTACGCTACGCAGATCACGGCTCGACACATTGGCAGAGATAACTAACTTGCGCTTAACGTTTTCTCTGTTTATTGTATTCGGTCCTGCTGATGAGGCTATTTCAGCTACATAGCTTAAGGGGATTTTCTGCCCTTCATTGGTGTCAATGGTCAGGTTACCTATTTTTTCTATCTGATCCCGCTCGTCTTCTTTTACTTTCAGAGTCAGATCGAAGCTTTTCCCTTTTTCGTAAACCTGAGAGATTACTTCACCTGCCAGAGATACTTTGACAAACTCAGCAAATTCCGGTAGAGTGATGCCGAATTTGCTTAAGATCTCTCTTTTAGGAGTGATTTTAAGTTGTGGACGCTCTATTTGCTGTTCTACATTCAAATCGGATATTCCTTCAATATCTTGAATTTTACTTTTTATTTTATTAGCAAAAGAGAACATCCTGTTGAGATCATTTCCAAATAGTTTGATAGCAATGCTCGCTTTCGTTCCTGATAGTATGGCATTTATTCGGTGACTGATGGGTTGTCCGATTTCTATATTGGCTCCGGCTATGTTCGCTAATCTTTCTCGTACTTCGGCCACGAGTTCGCTACGTGAGCGCTCTTTTAACGTAAAGGGCGCCTCCAATTCAGATACATTAACCCCTAATGCGTGCTCATCGAGCTCAGCTCGCCCGGTTTTTCGGGCTACGGTTTGTATCTCGGGTATAGAGAGCAAAAGCATTTCTGCCTGCTTACCTAGCCTGTCACTCTCTTCGAGTGAGATACCCGGCAAAGAGCTTATGTTAATGGTAAACGATCCTTCGTTAAATGCTGGCAGGAAACTTCTTCCTAAAGTGAAAAAGAGTCCTAAGGCGGTCATAAAGAGTGCAATGGTGCTACTTAGGATGATGCGTTTGTAGCGAAGTGACCATTCTAACATCTTTTGATAAATTTTTCGTAGCCATACGGCTACAGGCGCTTCTTTAGGCAATTTGTCATCCTGCTCTTTTCCTAATAGATAGGTACAAAGTACTGGTGTGAGTGTAAGGGCAACAACGGTTGATGCCAATAATGCCACGATAAAGGCGGCACCGAGTGGGGCTAGCATACGCCCTTCCATACCAGTGAGGAAGAATAACGGAATAAAACTGACTATGATAATCAAGGTAGAGTTCAGTATGGGCATTCGTACCTCTTTTGATGCTTCAAAAACTACTTGGAGTGTTTTATTGCGCTCTGCAAGTGGTTTCATCCGGTTTTCTCGAAGCCTTTTGAATACATTCTCTACATCGACTATGGCATCATCTACCAATGAGCCGATGGCTATGGCCATACCTCCCAAACTCATTGTGTTGATAGTCATTCCCATATAGTGCAATGTCAAGATGGAAATGAGTAACGATAGTGGCAGAGTGACCAGAGATATTAATGTTGTTCTTACATTTGCCAAAAAGAGGAATAAGATGATTACCACAAAAATACCACCTTCGAGAAGAGATTTCTGTACATTATTTATAGAACTCTTAATGAATTGACTTTGCCTGAAGATGTTGGTGGAAACTTTAACGTCTGTGGGCAAACTTTTCTGAATCTCTTTTAAGGAAGTCTCTAATTTTTCGGTGAGTGCTATGGTACTGATGCCCGGTTGTTTGGTTACGGTGAGCAGTACTGCTGATTTCCCGCGTTCCGAGGCTGTTCCTGTTTTAGGCTCTTTGGCACTAATGCGTATGTTGGTCACGTCCTCTAATAGAACAGGTATTTTATTGATGGTCTTTACAACCGCCTTTCCTAGTTGATCAATTTGTGTGGTAGAGAGCATCCCTCTTACTATATATTCATTACCATACTCATAGATCACACCACCGTTAGCATTCAGGTTCATCTCTTTGGTGGCTTTCATCATCTCGCTGAGTGATACGTTATAGTGCTTCATCCGTTGTGGATCCATCTGTATCTGATATTCCTTAAGTTCTCCTCCTATTACGGCAACTTGAGATACTCCTCCGGTTGACAAGAGTCGGGGACGGATGGTCCAGTCTGCCATAGTTCGCAGATCGAGCATGGAAGTAGAGTCGGCAGTGAGTCCTACTATTAAAACCTCTCCTAATATAGACGATTGAGGCCCTAGGGTAGGGCGACCGACGTTCGGGGGCAATGATTCGTTGACTACAGCCAGTTTCTCTGACACAATCTGTCGTGCTAGGTAAATATCCGTATTCCAATTGAATTCTACCCAAACTACAGAGAAGCCTGTGGTAGAGGAGGAGCGGACGCGGCGTACATTGCTTGCGCCATTAACTGCTGTTTCGACAGGGAACGTTACTAGCTGTTCCACCTCTTCGGCGGCCATACCTTTTGCTTCCGTCATTATGACGACTGTTGGTGCGTTCAGATCGGGAAATACATCTACATCAGTATGCAAAGCAGTATAAATACCTGCGATCATCAGTAATAAGGCGGCAGTCAGCACAATCAAGCGATTGTGCAAGGAATAATATATGATTTTATTGAGCATAATTTTCCGGTGTTTTAGTGTTCGTGTGAGTGAGCAGGAATGGCGTTACTTGCCGAAGCTAGCTTTATGTGGTAAGCGCCGGAAATAACAACCCTATCTCCTTCCTTGAGTCCGCTTACAATTTCTACATTCTCTCCGTCGTCTGCTCCAAGTTCGATTTCTTGTTTTTTATATCCCTCTTCGTCTACTTGCAAGTAGGCAAAGTATAATCCTTGTTCCTCTGTTATTGCAGAATGAGGCAGAGCAATTACTTTGCCAAGAGAACCTGATTGCAGATATACTTCAACGTATGATCCAGGTATGATGCCCTCTTTGTTGTCAAACTCAAATATGACAGGGATATAATAAGAATTGTCGTCAGCAGCTTTCCCAAAAGATAACAATTTTCCGTTAAGTTTGGAAAGAGCATAAGTCGTTTCGCTATATGGAGTTTTGAAATTTCCAGAACTGATGTGCTTTAATGCACTGTAGTATTTCTCTGATACTTCGGCCTGTAGTAACAATTTTCGGTTTTGACTGATAGTCATCAGAGGTTGTCCTGTTTCCACATAATCTCCCTCTTTTATCATTACACTTTTTATGAAGCCGCTAATTGGAGCAGAGACGATTTGTCCGTTGCCTGAATGATTTTTAGCCACAGCCTGATAACTTATGCGGGCGTTCTCGTAATTCTGCTTTGCCAGGTTGAACTCTTTTTCTGATACAATCTGGTTTTTAACTAATGTTTTCATACGCTCAAACTCTTTTTGAGCAGTTTCGTAATCTATGCGTGCTTTTTGAACCGGATCACCATTTACTATATTCTGAGAGGAGATGGTAAGCAGTCTACTTCCACGGTTTACAGCTACTCCTGCTACTCTTTTTTGTTGAAAGGATACGATGCCCGGCATAGTCGCTACGACTACGGATTCATCTCCTTGAGCAGGTAATATTTTTCCGCTAGTTTTTATGATTTGGTGAAAATTCTGAGGTTGCAGCGTGACGACTTTAACGCCTGCCATTTCTGCTTTTGTTTTAGATAAGATAATTTCATCTTCGTGAGATTTGCCGTTTATTGCTTCATGATCATGCTTGTCTGCTTCGTGTTCATGAGTATGTTCTTTTGATTGGTGGTTGCAAGAGGCTAAGGCGAGTAGCATAATTGTTCCCGCACAGATATATTGTTTCATAACTTCTGTCTTTTGTTTATACGGAAATACGATTCTTTATCCTGAGCCCGTTCGAGGCTTGGATTTTGTTGGGCTGAGGTGTTTTATTACCTTTCGCCGGTCATGATTGTAAATGTATTAATTACAAAAGTGTAGGAGGACCACGGCGCCCTACGGCATAAGCTATGGAAGTGTTATGAAGTTTTTCGAGATAGGGGGGCGCAGCAATGGATTTGCTCTGCGTTTTTAAAAGCCAACGTAACAATGGTTTAGTGAACAAAGTAATGGCAAACAAATAGTGTGGTTGCGCATGATTTACTTGCGTGTTATTGTTAGTACGAAATTGAAACCGACTGGTACATTCATCGCCGCAACAATGATTTTGAGAATGTTTTAAATCATTGTGCATTGTATGTGTACTGATATCTTCTTTCAGACAAACGGCACCGCTGTTATGATGATGGTGAGGCAACGAAGAACTGATCAGCATGATAATGCTGATTGCAAATAGAAAATAGGAGATGTAAACAGTTCGTCTTTTTTTGTGCATGTGTATAAATGACATTGAGAGCAACATTTTGTCGGATGTGATGGCTGCTCTCAATGAAAAAGAATTTTATCTTTAAGAAAGATTATTTTTTAGTTTTCTTGCAACAAGCTTTTTTACTTGCTTTTTTAGTTGCATCAGCTTTGCAGCACTTCTTTTTACAATCTGCTTTTTTGCAGCACTCTTTTTTTGTGCATTTTTTATCGCACTGTTCTTTTTTTACTTCTTTTTTTGTTTTTGTATTTTGGGCGCTAGCTGTTGTGAACAATCCCATGGCTGCTACGAAAGCTGCACAATAAAATAGTTTTTTCATATTCTCTTTTTTTTAATTGATAATGTTGATATCAATCGCAAAGAAAGTCTTTTTTGTGATAATTTACTATTCGAATGTCTTATAAAATTATAAAAAACGTAATAATCTATTTGAGTACTTAATAAACGGAATGTATTGCTCTTAGTGAAGTAACGCTTTTAACTTCTCTTTTTTATAGGTTCTTTAAGGGTAAAGAAAGGGATGTTTAAGCAAATTAGATAGTTACTTCTGTTCGTTTCGCACATGTAGTCTGTCGGCTTTTCATGTGGAGACTGTCGGGACTTCCCATGAAGTCTGTAGAGTCTCCACGTGTGAAACGAGCAAGATATATTTGTTTTGATGGGAAAAAAGGATAAAGAATACTTTCGTAGTAGATTCAAAGATACAAAATATAATTGTATTTTAACTAGTTACGAGGAGTGCTATTCTTTATTCTTTTGTAGATTGCAAAATCAATAAATAGATATGCTTTATGCAAATAATTGATTCTCTTTTTTAGCAAGGAATTCATAAATGCCACAGAGATGTTCTGTTACTCGCTTATTGCCAAATTCATAGACTTTTGTTATCAAGCCATCCAGAAAATCGCGATCATGAGAAACAACGATAAGCGTACCGTCAAAGTCTGCCAAGGCTTGCTTTAGGATATCTTTAGTCTTGAGATCCAAGTGGTTTGTCGGCTCATCCAGGATGAGCAAGTTGACTGGTTCCAGTAAGAGTTTGATCATAGCCAATCTGGTTCTTTCTCCTCCCGAAAGAACTTTTACTTTCTTCGTTGATTCCTCCCCGCCGAACATGAATGCACCTAAGAGGTCACGTATTTTGTTTCGTATGTCTCCTTTAGCTACATCGTCAATGGTTTGAAAAACAGTAAGTTCTCCGTCTAGTAAAGAGGCTTGGTTTTGTGCAAAATAGCCTATTTTTACGTTGTGTCCTAGTGTTAGAGTGCCCGCATGCTCCAGATCTTTCATGATGCATTTTACCAATGTCGATTTTCCTTCACCGTTTTTTCCAACGAAAGCGATTTTATCTCCCCGCTCTACGGTAATGTTAGCGTTTTCAAAAACTACTTTATCTCCGTAGCTTTTTCCGACTCTGTCCATGCTGATAGGATAATTTCCCGAACGTGGCGAAGGAGGAAATTTTAGTCGCAATGCCGAAGTATCTTCTTCGTCTACTTCAAGAATATCCAATTTTTCGAGCATTTTTACCCTGCTTTGTACTTGTAATGTTTTAGAGTAGGTACCTTTAAATCGCTCGATAAATTCTGTTGTATCGGCGATAAACTTTTGCTGATCGTTGTAGGCTTTTTGCTGTTGCTCTCGTCTCTCTTTGCGAAGTTGTAGATATTGAGAATAGTTGACTTTATAATCGTATATACGTCCCATAGTCACTTCAATGGTCCGTGTGGTGATGCTGTCAACAAACTTACGGTCGTGACTAATCACGATAACAGCCTTGGCGCTATTTATAAGGAATGATTCTAACCATTGGATAGACTCAATATCCAGATGATTAGTCGGTTCGTCGAGTAGTAACACATCCGGCTTCTGAAGTAAGAGTTTCGCTAATTCGATACGCATTCTCCATCCTCCGCTAAAGTCTTTCGTAGGGCGATTAAAATCCTCACGAACAAAACCTAGTCCTAATAATGCCTTTTCTACATCCTCCTCGTAATTAGTGGAGTCAATGGAATAAAATTTCTCGCTCAGCGTCGATACTTCCTCGATGAGGGTCATATAGCTGTCAGTTTCATAATCTGTCCTTGTTTCCAGTTCTTTATTAAGGCGATTGATTTCTGCTTCCATCTCATGTTGAGAAGCAAAAGCTTGCGCAGCTTCTTCAAAGACAGTGCGTCCATCTTCTGTCATCAAATGTTGTGGAAGATAAGCAACGACGCACTCTTTGGGTGCTGATACCTTGCCTCGTGAAGGCTGCTTGGCACCAGCCAGTATTTTTAATAATGTACTCTTCCCCGCGCCATTTTTACCCATGAGGGCAATGCGGTCTTTTTCGTTAATAACAAAGGATATATCACTAAATAGGGTGGTTCCACCAAATTCAACAGTGAGGCCGTCTACTGAAATCATGCTTATTATTTTGAAATTGAAGTGCAAAGATACACATTAATACTATTTTTCCGCATTCTCTGTTTTTAATAGGGCTTAGAGAAGCAAAAAAAGATGCATTGGTTTAATATGGCCAATGCATCTTGAAGTCATTTCATAAGACTATGGTTTATTTAAAAGTCGTTTTCTGTTTGGAATTTAAGATTTACTTTCATTATATTGATTACATAAGTAACTACATTTTGTGCCTCCTGAACCATTGTGAGATAAACCATGCTTACTTTAATACTACCAGTCTGGTGTTGTATACGTTTTAACTCTTCACGCTTCAGGTGTGCCAGTTGCGCATTAAGTGAGTTAGCAGTATTAATATCGTTTTCAAACTCATCAAACATGTTAGTACTGAGTTTTTCTTTGCATGAGCTTATTAATTTCACTATGTTTCTTGAAACCTCGCTGAATTCTTCTTTCTGGGTAGCATCAAGCGGGTTAAAGTTGTTGTCTATGTGTTCCAAACAAGGTTCGCATAAACGATTGATACTGTGAACTAGTTCGCTGGCAAAATCATTACCTTGGTAATAATATAACCCTTTTTCGAGCACCGTAGTATTATCTAAGCGGCACATGGCTAATGTTCCGGTACGCTTCATCTGTTTGAGCAATTGTTTTTCAAACTTACCGGCTCCCATGGCTTTGCGCAAACCTCTTAGGTTTTCACCGATAAAAGAGGTTACGATGCGGTTGAAGTTTTCTTCAGAATATTCTAATATTTTGGTTAATTCTTCTCTGCTCAAAACGCGCATCAATTCTAATGCCTGGGCGCTGTCAGTGCTACGCATGATCTCTTTGAAAGTTTCATTCTCTTTCCCTTTTTGAGTTTTCTTCTTGAATAAGAGTTGGCTACGTAGGAGGATGAAAGCTGCTAAGGCAATCATTACAATGATAGCGGCTGTGCCTCCGAAATGAATCACCAAAGCTACAAAGAAACAAATGGTAAATGCAGCCCCTGCGGTGAGGAACCATCCGCCGATAACCGAGAGTACACCTGTTATACGGAACACGGCAGAATCTCTTCCCCATGCTTTATCGGAAAGTGAACTACCCATTGCCACCATGAAGGTTACGTATGTTGTAGAAAGAGGTAATTTTAATGAAGTACCCAAAGCGATAAGAAGTCCCGCTAATACAAGGTTTACTGATGCGCGTACCAAGTCGAATGCGGCGCCGTTTTCTATGATAGCCTCATCTTTTTGGAAACGAGATTCAATCCATTCTTTGGTTCTGTTTGGGATAATCTTGGAGAGCCCGTTGCCCATTCCTATACTTATTCGTACCAAAGTTCGTGCTATTGGTGTGCTGCCAAAGGTCTCTTCTCCTTCATCCTGACGAGCAAGATCTACTGACGTTTTTACTACCGCATGTGCTTTCTTTGAGGTGAAGAGGGCGTATGCCATAATGGCTCCTGCTGCGATTAAAAAATACCAGGGAGTTTGTGCTGGTCCCATCAAGGAAGTCATCAGGAAGCTATGGGGTCCTGCACCTGCCGCATTGGCTGTATAGTCCATAAAAGAGGAATAACCGGCTAGAGGAACTCCGACGAAATTAACTAAGTCATTGCCTGCGAATGCTAATGCCAATGCAAACGTACCTAACAATACTATAATCTTAAATACATTAACTTTAAGCCAATGTAACGTTTGCATAAGCAGAGTGAAAAAGACAAAGCTGCAAAGTATGATTTGAGGAGTGCTTTCTTTGATCCATGCAAGGTTCTCTTTGGTCATGAATGAGCTATTCTTCAATCCATTGATAAGCATGAAATAGATGATTGCTGTTACAGCAACACCACCAAATATACCGATGCTGTATTTCATCTTTTTCTTGTAGTTAAAAGAAAATATGATTCGCGCTATGTATTGCACGATCATACCGAAGAAGAAGGCTATTGCCACTGATACGAAAATAGCCATGATTACCGATAAAGCCTTGTCCGTGTTAATGAGATCGCCCATTTGAAGATCTGTTCCGTACACTTTCACCATAGATAAGGCAAAAGTTCCCCCCAAAAGTTCGAAAACCATGGAGACGGTTGTTGAAGTAGGCATTCCCATGGAGTTAAAGATGTCCAGTAGAACGACATCGGTTAGCATCACCGCAAGAATAATGCACATCACTTCATCAAAATAGAAATGTTCAGGTTGATAAATACCATGCCGGGCAATATCCATCATCCCGTTTGATAGGGAAGCCCCAATGAAAATACCGATAGCTGAAACAATCATAATTGTTTTGAATGATCCGGCCTTGGAACCAATCGCTGAATTTAGAAAGTTTACTGCATCATTGCTGACACCAACTAACAAGTCGAAGATCGCTAAAATGAATAAAAAGATAACGATACCAAGATAAATAGTTTCCATAAATATGTATTCTGTTTCTGGTGGGCAAATATATTGCAATTATGCGTTAATCTATGTTACAGATATGTTTCATTTTTCATTTTCAAGTAATTATAAAAAGTATATTGTGCTCTGATAGGCTCAGCAGATGATTTATGTTTAAATATATTGTGCAGATGCCCGTTGACAAAACATGCTTTTTGATTATCTTTCAGTTGAATATCTAGCATATCGATAATTTCTTGTTTGACATCTGTGTTAAGGATAGGTACAACTGCTTCTATACGTCTGTAGAGATTGCGTTTCATCCAGTCGGGAGATCCTAGAAAAACTTTCGGGCTTCCGTTATTTCCAAAATACCAAATTCGAGCATGTTCTAGAAAAGTGTCTACTATGCGGGTGACCCGTATATTCTTACTATATTCTTGTCCTGGTATCAAGCAGCAGATACCACGGATAATAAGATCAATCTCTACCCCTTGTATGGAAGCAACATAAAGTTTGTTGATCATATTTGGATCTTGAAGGGCATTCATTTTTAATATGATACGTCCTTTTTTCCCTTGCGTGGATAGTTTTATCTCATGCCTGATAAGCTCATCTAGTTTCGTAACCATGTTAAACTGTGAAACTAGTAGATGTTTGAATCCTGTATTTTCTTTCTTTTCAAAAGTTAGAAAAAGATTTCTCAAGTCATTGATGATAATTTTATTGCTGGTGAAAAGTCCACAATCGGCATACAATTTGGCTGTTCGTTCGTTAAAGTTTCCTGTACTAATATAGGCATAACTCCGAAGTAGCCTGTTATCATTGTCTCTTCTCAATATTAAAGCTACTTTAGCATGAACTTTTAATCCTGGTATGCTATAGATTATTTTTATGCCTGCAGATTGCATCATCTCTGCGGTAGCCAGATTGTTTTCTTCATCAAAACGAGCTTTCAACTCTACGAAGACGGTCACTTTCTTTCCATTTTGAGCTGCGGAAATTAATGTGTTTATAACTGTGGAATTTTCTGCCACACGATATTGGGTTATCATAATTTCTTTAGTGTAATGATCGTGCGTGGCTTCATATAGGAAATGGATGAAATGCTCGAATGATTGATAGGGGTAGTGAATAAGGATATCCTTTTTTATCACATGCTGGAATATTGAGCCTTCATTATTTAGGCAGTTGAGCT
The DNA here is from genome assembly GCF_963677685.1 of uncultured Bacteroides sp. NCBI lineage: Bacteria > Pseudomonadati > Bacteroidota > Bacteroidia > Bacteroidales > Bacteroidaceae > Bacteroides > uncultured Bacteroides sp. The sequence continues at coordinate 3,302,872 of NZ_OY782186.1, read as the reverse complement.
TCATGGGTTGTGGTTTAAACTCTTCCTGCATATCTTTATTGGGATTGGGTAGATAACGTAAATCTTCCAGATTGAGATGTTTGTCACCTGCCACAAGTTCATTACGGTCAATATGGAAAGCATCGACAAGGAAACTTAGAAAGTCGTCGGGCATCCGGCTGTCATATACAAATCGGCAAACGGCTCCTATCTTACGTTTCTTAACTTTCTTCTTTACCTGTTCTACGATATTCGAATTACTTGTTTCATCAATAAGTATATCTGCATCTCGAGATATTTTAATGCAATAACTGCAGTCTACAATATATCCTGGAAATATTGTTTCAATATTGGCTTTGATAATATCTTCAATATAAATAAGGTAATGATCTTTTTTATATTGAGGGAGCTCTATGAAGCGAGGAACTTTACTGTAAGGCAACTTCATTACGAAGTATTGTGTATGTTCCGGGTTTTCTTTCTCGGTACCAACAAGAAAAAGGCGGATAGCTAAATATAGTCGGTTGTCTCGCAGAAAAGAGACTATTTTATTTTTCCATACAGGAACAGGCTGTAAATAAGGAAAAATCTCTTCTTTAAAAAAACTTTTAATGAACTCTTTGTGGAACTCTTCCACTTTGTGATTTTGATAGAACACAATATGCTGTTTGCGCAGATCGGGTATAATTTGTTGCTCATAAATACGCGTACGTTCTTCTAGTTGTCGATTTACTTCGCTATTTATTTCTTCTAGTAATTGGGCTGATGCATGAACCGATTCATCGTCGTTGCGAGCCCCTCCCTTCACAATGGCTTTGTGATCTGCAACTCGTATTTTGTAAAATTCTTCGAGGTTAGATGAGTAAATCGAGATAAAGTTAATGCGTTCATACAGAGGCAGGCTGTTGTCTTTGGCTTCCAACAATACCCGATAGTTGAATGACAACCAACTTATATCTCGTTTAAAATAATTATAGATGTTTTTCATAGACTTAGTTTGCCTCAAATATAGTATCTTTGCAAATATAAACAAAGGAATAATGACAAGAATTGGCCTATTATCAGATACACATGCTTACTGGGATGATAAATATTTGAGTTATTTTGATTCATGTGATGAGATATGGCACGCGGGTGATATAGGCTCTTTGGAGGTTGCTCGAAAATTGGATGCTTTTCGTCCGCTTCGTGCTGTTTATGGTAATATCGATGGACAGGATATAAGGAAGATATATCCACAAATTAATCGCTTTATGGTTGATGGAACTGATGTCTTAATAAAGCATATAGGTGGTTATCCGGGTAATTATGATTCTTCTATTCGCGGAACTCTGTTTGTCAGTCCTCCTAAACTTTTTATAAGTGGGCATTCTCATATACTTAAAGTAAAATACGACAAGACACTGGGTATGCTTCATATAAATCCGGGAGCAGCTGGTCTTTCTGGCTTTCATAAAGTGCGTACGATGGTGCGTTTCAGTATTGATAAGGGTGAGTTTAAAGATCTGGAAGTGATAGAACTTGCAGGCTAAATGATTTTGGGATGTTGAATAATATGCTCTTTTTTATTTTGTCACATCAAATATCTTTGCGTTCTTTGTAGCAAGAAAACATGATTTATGAAAGGAATTATTCTAGCTGGAGGTAGTGCTACACGCCTTTATCCTCTATCAAAAGCTATCTCAAAGCAAATTATGCCGGTATATGACAAGCCGATGATTTACTATCCGCTTTCTACTTTGATGCTTGCCGGTATTCGTGAAGTGTTAATTATTTCAACTCCTAGAGATTTACCGGTCTTTCGTGATTTATTAGGAAATGGAGAAGATCTTGGGATGTCTTTTAGTTATAAGGTTCAAGAAAATCCTAATGGTTTAGCTCAAGCTTTTGTTTTAGGTGCTGACTTCCTAGCGGGGGAACCTGCTTGCCTGATACTGGGAGATAATATGTTTTACGGACAAGGATTTTCGAGCATGTTGCGTAGAGCTGCCTCTATTAAAGGAGGTGCTTGCATCTTTGGATATTATGTGAAAGATCCGAGAGCATATGGTGTTGTGGAATTTGACAAAGATGGCAGAGTGCTTTCTTTGGAAGAGAAACCCACTCAACCTAAAAGTAATTATGCTGTGCCGGGGCTTTATTTCTATGATGCTACAGTTACTCAAAAGGCTGCTTCTCTTAAACCTTCTGCACGTGGCGAATATGAAATTACTGATTTAAATCGATTATATTTGGAAGAAGGAAACTTAACCGTTGAGCTTTTTGGTAGGGGGTTTGCTTGGTTGGATACAGGTAATTGTGACAGTTTGCTTGAAGCCTCTAATTTTGTAGCTACCATTCAGAACCGACAGGGCTTTTATGTTAGCTGCATAGAGGAAATAGCTTGGCGTAATGGATGGATTTCTTCAGAGCAATTATTGGTGTTAGGAAAAAAATTAGAAAAAACAGAATATGGTAAGTATTTAATAGAACTTACATCCAAGCCTTAATGAAGGCTTTTTTAAACAAACAAAATTTATAATTCAATAGAAAAATCATGAAAACTTATCTCGTGACTGGTGCTGCCGGATTTATTGGGGCAAATTATCTGAAGTATATTCTTTCTCAACATTCAGATATTAAGGTGGTGGTACTTGATGCATTGACGTATGCGGGTAATTTGGGAACTATCGCTTCTGATATTGATAGCGAACGCTGCTTTTTTGTGAAAGGTGATATTTGCGACCGTGCGTTGGCTGATCGACTTTTTGCAGAGTATAAGTTTGACTATGTGGTGAACTTTGCCGCAGAGACTCATGTTGACCGGAGTATTGATAATCCGCAACTATTTCTTACCACTAATATCCTCGGTACACAGAACTTGTTAGATGCTGCTCGTAGAGCATGGGTTACGGGTAAAGATGAGTTGGGATATCCTGCTTGGCGTAAAGGGGTGCGTTATCACCAGGTTTCAACAGATGAAGTGTATGGTTCTTTGGGTGCTGAAGGTTTTTTTACTGAAGAAACGCCTTTGTGTCCGCATAGCCCTTATAGTGCTGCGAAAACAAGTGCGGATATGGTAGTAATGGCATATCATGATACTTATAAAATGCCGGTTTCCATAACGCGTTGCTCTAACAATTATGGCCCGTACCACTTCCCTGAAAAGTTAGTGCCTTTGATTATTAAGAATATTCTTGAAGGGAAGAAGCTTCCTGTCTATGGAGATGGTAGTAATGTACGGGATTGGCTTTATGTTACAGATCATTGCAAAGCTATTGACTTGGTTGTGCGCAAGGGAAAAGAAGGAGAAGTTTACAATGTTGGTGGCCATAATGAGAAAACCAATATTGATATAGTAAAACTTACTATTGCTACGATTCATCGCTTAATGGTGGAACATCCGGAATATCGCACTGTCTTGAAAAGAAAAGAGAAGGATGCCAATGGAGACATTTCTGTAGATTGGATAAATGAAGAACTTATCACTTTTGTGAAAGACCGTTTGGGGCATGATCAGCGTTATGCTATTGATCCTGCAAAGATCACCGAAGCATTGGGATGGTATCCTGAAACTAGTTTTGAAGTAGGCATCGTCAAGACTATTGAATGGTATTTGGCCAACCAAGATTGGGTTGAAGAGGTGACTAGCGGTGACTATCAGAAATATTACGAGAAAATGTACGGATCACGATAGAATCATCCCTACTGATAATAATAGACCTAATAACAGCATATTACGAGATGTCTCTCCTAGTATGCTGTTTAATTTTTTACCACTATGTATTTTTACCATCTTTTGCCAAGTACGAATATGGAAGAATAGGTATAGTTGAGGCAGAATAGCAGCATATAGGTGTCCATTTGCTAAGAAGTACCAGCAGAGACATGAGGCAAAAATGCCTAAAGAGAGGTATAGATAGCGTCCGAAAGGTTCTCCAAAACGCACAATGATCGTACGCTTCCCACTTTTTTTATCCGCTTCTCTGTCCCGATAGTTATTTACGACCAATAAAGTATCTACTACCAATCCGCAGATGAGTGAAGCAATGGTGACGGAAGGACTCCATGTCAATGTTTGTACATAGTAAGTACCACCTACAGGTACAAAGCCAAAAAATATCAAAACGAGAATATCTCCCCATCCATTATAGGAGAGAGGATAAGGTCCTGTGGTATAAAGAAATGCGAAAGCAACACATATAATTCCAAGCCAAATCAACTTATAACCGCCCCAAAGGAGTAATGTACTACCCGCTAGACTGGCTATAATAAGAACTATTATAATACCGATCTTCATTGCTGAGGCTGAAATCCAACCTTGGGCACAAGCTCTTTTAGGACCTAATCTGTCTTCACGATCCGTTCCTTTTAAATAGTCATATAGATCATTAATGAAGTTAGCGGCTATCTGCATCAATCCGGCAAAAAGAGCGCAAATGAGAGCAGGTAACCAGTTAAATGCTCCATCCATGTAGGCTAATGCACTACCTATTAATACTGGAATTATGGCTCCGGTTAGAGTTTTAGGACGTGAGGCTAGAAGCCAGGCGCGAATGGAATTTTGGCGTATTTTTTGTGACATGATCTTTGTTTTTAGTTCCCATTAGATGAAAAGAGTGCTTCTTTATGGAATGTTGCAAAGATACAATGTTATCTTTGCATGCAAAGAATTACCGTCTATGAAAAAAATATTTTTGATATATGTGATCTCTCTGTTCCTTTTTACCTCTTGCGCTACTTTAAATATATCTCATCCAGGTATCGGGCGAATCAAAAGGTATGAATTTGCTCATAAAGATGTTCCTGAGTCATTTGATGGATTTAAAATTGCTTTCATCTCTGATTTGCATTACAAAAGTCTATTTACAGAAAAACGTTTGTTTCATTTAGTGAAAACGATCGACAGCCTTCACCCTGATGTTTTGCTGATGGGAGGGGACTATCAGGAAGATTGCGCTGTAGTGCCTCAATTATTTGATGCACTGGCTACTATAAAGACGAAATACGGAATTGTAGGAGTGATGGGGAACAATGATTATGAACGTTGTCACGATGAGATTGTCAGAGAAATGAAAAAGCATGAGATGAAAGTTTTAGAGCATCAATTAGACACTCTCAATGTTAATGGTGAACGGTTGATTTTAGCGGGAGTTCGAAATCCTTTTGATTTGAAACAGAATGGTATATCACCCACGTCTACTTTGTCGGACAAAGATTTTGTAATTTTGCTGACTCATACTCCTGATTATGCAGAAGAAGTATCTATCCCTCATACTGATTTGGTTTTGGCAGGGCATACACATGGTGGACAAGTAACCTTTTTCGGTTTATATGCTCCTGTCATTCCTTCTGTTTATGGGCAACGTTTCCGGACAGGGCTTAAATATACTTCGGCAGGTGTTCCTGTAATAATAACCAATGGGCTTGGTACTTCCAGAAAGCGGATCCGTCTCTTTGCACCAAGTGAGGTGGTCCTTATAACACTTCGGCGGAAATGACTCTATTTGGGTTTTAGAGAGGTCTTTTGCTGAATTTCCAATTTTTCTAGGTCAATTTGATGATTCGTTGATTACTACTCCCACGAAATTCGAGATACGGAGAATAGAGTGACTGCTCAAATCGTCCATCTACTAGTACATCAATGTATGGTAAAATGGCAGCTAGTTTTTTGTTGCTTATGATCTCTTCATATCTGTAGCCTGTATAGCACCATATATTTTGTTTTGTTTCGTTTTTGATTCTCCGGATGAGTGTAAGAAATTCCGTAGGGTTATAGAAAGGATCTCCACCGGAAAAAGTGATGCCATCCAGTAAAGGATTCGCATTTATTTCATGGATAATTTTTAAAATAAGTTCCTCTGTGAGAATTTCTCCTGTAGTTGGATTCCAACTTTCCGGATTGTGGCAACCATGGCAATGGTGGCGGCATCCGGCCAAATAAATGGAATATCGGATACCGTCACCATCTACGATGGTTTCAGGATAAGTGTATAGTAAATAGAGCATATCCTAGATTAGTGATGTTTTACCCTATCTTTTTCTTCAGCACGCTTAGCAGAGTTCCATGAACTGAGATCTCCGGTCAGATAGCCGGTGATACGGCGCATGCGTAGGATGTTCTCACTTTGGCAAACAGGACATTTATCATAGATAACTCCCTTGTAACCACATGCATTGCAAGTATCAACCGGGTGGTTAACCGAGCCATAGCCTATGCCTTCATCATGCATAACTTTTACTATCTTAGCAATGGATTTTACGTTTTTCTGTGCTTCACCATCCAATTCAACGTATGTGATGTGCCCTCCTCGCGTGATGGAGTGAAAAGGAGCTTCACATTTTATCTTTTCGACGATGCTAATAGGTTCTTTGACATCTACATGGAAAGAGTTTACGTAGTAATCTTTATCAGTTACTCCTGCTATGGTTCCGTATTTTCTTTTGTCCATCCGGGTGAATCGCCCAGAAAGTCCTTCGGCGGGAGTAGCCAGTACAGAGTAATTGAGATTGTACTTGGATTTATATTCTTCAACGACTTTATTCATTTCTTGCACTGCCTCATATAAGGTGTTCCATGCTTTGGTATTATGCCCTTGCCCTACACCGTAAAGTGCCATCATAGCATTGTGGCCCCCAATAAATCCGATTCCTAACGTGCCACTACGTAATACATCACCGACTTCTTTATTTGAGTCGACGTTGCCTCCACCTTTCCATACATCATTGCCCATCATAAAAGGAAATTGACGAGCAAGAGCTGTACATTGATATTGATAGCGGGTATAGAGTTGATCAGCTACTAAACAGCTCATCTGGTGTACAGAATTGATAAATAATTCTTTTGCTTTATTTTCTATGCCTTCTTTGTCGTTTTTATCAATACTTCTTTCAGCTTTCATACGGGCCTCAATCGCCAATCGAGGCATGTTTATAGTGGTAAAAGAAAGATTGCCTCTTCCTAATGAGGTTTTTTCTCCTGCTACATTTTCGTACACACGAGTACGGCATCCCATTGTTGCAAGTTCATACTTGTATCGTTCAGGGTCATCTGCGCGCCATTTTTCATTTGAGTTGAACGGGGTATCTAAAAACATGAAATTAGGGAAGAGTGCTTTTGCTGTAGTTTGACAAGCCTTTAGATAGAGGTCAAAGTTTGGTGCGGAGAACTTTATTTTTCCACTGATGGCTGCTTCAAAATCTTGTATGGCTAAACGGTAGTCTTCTTCTGAATAGGATATACCGTCCTTTACTTTAAATATTTGGATAGGGAAAACGGGTACTTCACCTCTTGTTCCTAGCCCTTCTGTTGTTGCTTTTAGTAATTCTTCTATGACCATACGTCCTTCAGCAGATGTGTCTGTACCATAGTTTATGGAACTGAACACAACTTGATTACCACCTCTTGAATGCATCGTGTTTAGGTTGTGTATAAAACCTTCCATTGCTTGATGTGTATCTTTTCGGGTTTGTTCAAGAGCTTTGGCTATAATCTTATTTAATGTCTTTTTGTCAACAGAGATTTCTAATGAACTTAGTGCATTGCATAAGGCTTCTTGATTATTCTCTTCGACTTCTATAGAAGGAATATGTAATCTTGTTAGCTCTTTTAACTCTTGATCGTTGGGAGCTTTGCTGACCATTGTGATATAAAAACTTAGGTCTGAAGTTAAATGTTTTATGAAGGATTTATATACGCCTTTAGCCATAAAAAAATCGAAAGCAGGAATTGCCTGTCCACCATGTTGCTCATTTTGATTTGTCTGAAAGATGATGGTGGCCAATGTAGCATAACTTTGAATGCTTTGGGGGGTGCGAATGCTTCCGTTCTTGGTGCGGAATCCTCTCTCGAAAAGATCATTCATATCATATTGTATACAAGTTGTTGTTTTCGTTGGATAGTAGTCCAAGTCATGAATATGAATGTCGCCAAGTTGATGCGCTTCGGCAAAACGTTTAGGTAAGAGGTATCGGAAAGTATAATCTTTAGTGACTTCGGAAGCAAAAGTCATCATTTGACCCGCCGGAGTGTGACTCGACATGTTGGCGTTGCTCAGGTTTACATCATTTTTATCAATAGCCACAATACCATCCATGATCTGTTTCATTTGCGTCTTTTTATCACGCTCGGTATTTCGCCATTCACGGTAAATGATATACTTTTTCGCTACTTCTGGACGGACTTTCATTAATTCTTTTTCAACTAAATCCTGAATATCTTCTACAGAAATAGTGGGAGAAGTGAAGCGAGCAATCACGTGCATAGTGATATCAGCGATTAACTTACCCTCATCTGTGAAGCCGTTTGCATTGAAGGCTTTTGTAATAGCATTCTTAATTTTGCTGATGGAAAAGTCTTCTTTCTTTCCATCTCTTTTGATGATTGAAATCTCGGCGTAGTTCATAAACCTGTATTTTAGTAAATATTGTAATCAATATGCTCTGTTTGATAATGCTATTAATTACGCCGACAGTGAGAGGACTCTCTGTTACAGAGAAGTGTATAAAGTATTGTAATATTCTATATAAGAAAATTACAATAACATATCATGTGCTCTAAAATAGAGTGATTGATATTACTGGCTTTAACTCCCGAAAGCGTAATTATTATGCTATTACTATTCTGGTCGGTCTTCTGACTTATCTCTCCTCTAATACGTCTTCCCATGTAGGACACAGTGACATATATGTATCAGATTCTCAGAGAATTACAGCAGCGGGTACTGTTGTCGATTTGCACGACATTCCCATTCACTAAACCTCTTTTTAGTACCAAAACTTTAGCAAAGATAGTATTTAGACTTATATCTTATACTTTTTTTTGTGTTAAAAGTGTAGATGATTTTGGAGAACTTTTCTTTCTCTCTGATTATCAAAGTTTTCCGTTATGGAAAACTTTTTAGAAAATTCTATTTATAAAATTATCCAAATAGAGATGATATGACAGATGCTTCCTCCCAAGCAAAAAAGGTGAAAAACAGAATGCATGTATCTTATTTTCCGGAAAGAATAGAACAGTGCTCCTATGATATAAGATACTCCACCTGCTATTAACCACCATAAAGCATTCATGGTATGAGTGTTTTGCAAGCATTGACTTAGTGGTTTCATAGCTATCAATATGGCAGACCCCATGGCAACATAGCATATTGTTTCAAGATTGCTATGTTCTTTTAATTTTTTGAAACTCAGTATTGTACCTACTATAGCAGCTATCCATACAAAGCTAAATACTCCCCATCCCCAATATTCAGCATTACGCATGGTAATCAGGGTGAAAGGAGTATAAGTTCCGGCAATGTGCCAGTAGATAGCTGCGTGGTCGAATTTGCGGAGTAATTCTTTCCGTTTGCCGGGTAGAGTACCGTGATACCATGTGGAACTGATGTATGAACTGAGCATTCCTAATAGATAAATGGAAACGCAGAGCACGGCCCATGGATCAGGATAATGTTGAGCTCTTTTTAATAAAAAATATCCGGCTATAAGTCCGAACAGGATGCCTATGCCATGCGAGAGAGTGTTGGCCAATTCTTCGCCTGGGGTATATCTTTTAGTATTCATTCTTGATTTATAGGGCGTTTATTCTTTCTTTAAAACTATTTTTCCGGCGTAGGCTTGAGAAACTGTTTTGGCAAAGTTAGTGAACTCCTCGGATGAATGAATAAAATATTGCCTTTTTTAAAAAATAAAATTTATGAATGCGAGTAGAGCTGTGTGTGGGAGTATTGTGACTCTTTTTATTGTTTTTTTTAAAGAAGGAATATTTGCTTAAGATTGTTTTGATCGATCTTTTTTAATGTTGTCATGTTCAATAATGATCGCTCCCATCTTTTTTATTACTTTTGTCCGTTAAGATTTATAATGTATAATAAACTTGGAGTTATATGATAGAATATATTAAAGGAGAGATTGCTGAATTAACTCCGGCAACAGCAGTGATTGATTGTAATGGTTTAGGTTATTTAGCGAACATTTCATTGAATACTTATTCTGCAATTCAGGGTAAGTCCACTTGTAAACTCTATATATACGAGGCTATTCGTGAAGATGCATATGTCTTTTACGGCTTCTCAGATAAACAGGAAAGAGAGCTTTTTTTACTACTTATTTCTGTCTCGGGTATTGGAGGCAATACTGCACGTATGATACTTTCTGCACTTTCTCCTTCGGAACTTTGTAATGTGATAAGTTCTGAAAATGCTAATTTGCTAAAAACAGTAAAAGGAATTGGGCTAAAAACGGCTCAACGAGTTATTGTTGATTTGAAAGATAAAATAAAGACTACGTCGGGAGCGGCTAGTATTAGTTCAGGAGTTGCGATGATGAATGTGGAAGTGCATGAAGAGGCTGTAGCGGCACTTACAATGTTAGGTTTTGCGGCAGTACCTTCCCAAAAAGTGGTGAATCTTATTCTGCAAGAAGAGCCTACTATACCTGTTGAAAAGGTGATCAAATTAGCATTGAAGAGGTTGTAGCTCTTTTATATCGGAGGGATATATTTTGTTATTCCCTCCTTGATATCTCTATTCGGTTAAGATATGATTTTGCCATTGTTATTTAGAGGTAGCTTCTTTTTCAGCATTATCTTTCATTTTTCTAGTGATAAACTCTATTTTTAGATTAGCTTCTTTAATCTCTTTCTTTATTTGTTCTATAGAAGATAAAATTTGTGAGAGTTCATATATATTTGTAAGAGCAGTTTTATCTGAAGACTTCATCTTAAAAGAATAGTTACGATCTCCCAGCAGACTTACGGATATGTTTTTTTGTCTGTTCAGATAAATGAATCCTATAACATTGCCATCTTCTCTTAATTTGTAGTCGGCTTTTTCTATTTTTTCTCCTAAATCTGTTGTTTCATATATATCTTTAGAGACCGGAGTTTCTGCAAAGCTACCATCAGAAGCACTCACTTTTACATGGGAGTGGTGAATGTTGCTTTTTCCACAGAAGATGGAGGTCATTATCATTGTTCCATGTTCATCGACTTGAAAACGGAGATAAGAACGATGGAGGTTTTTTTCTATTGTTTGTGTAGGCCAAAAATAATTTCCGATGCTTTGATATTTTGCGTCTTTTTCAAAAGTAAACTTATGCTTTATTTGTTCAAATTGTCCTTGCTTGGCTTGTAATATGCTATCAAGGTAAATTAGACTGTGCTGTTGCTCTTTTAGTTCGGCTTGCTGAACTATTTTTAGTCCTTCTCGTCTAGCTTCGAATGCTTTTGGGTAAAGTATCTTAATACTGTCTATTGTTATTTTGGCTTCACTATATTTGCCTTGTTGGATATATTCACGAGCAATTTGTAATTTCTCGTTTGCTTTTTTTTCTATATTGTTACCACATCCCCCCAATAAAGTGATAGTACAGAGCGCAATTATAAGTTTCTTCATATATTCGGTTTCTTTATGGACAACAAAAATACAAATAATATCAGTTTTTTGTATTTTTGCAACTTAAAACTTAATAAAGAAGCATGGTAGAGTTGACAAAAGAGGAGTTGATGCTGCATTTTGATGATAAAATATTTACTCAAATATCTGAAACTGCAGATATGTTGGGTTTGGATTGTTATGCAGTGGGAGGATATGTGCGTGATATATTTCTTCAACGTCCTTCTAAAGATATAGATATTGTAGTGGTTGGTAGTGGGATTGAGATGGCTGAAGCATTGGGAAAACGTTTGGGAAAGAACGCCCGTGTCTCTGTCTTTAAAAATTTTGGAACTGCACAAGTAAAGTGTAATGGCATAGAAGTTGAATTTGTAGGGGCTCGTAAAGAGTCATATAGCCATGATTCGCGTAAGCCGATTGTTGAAGATGGGACATTAGAAGATGATCAGAACCGTCGTGATTTTACCATTAACGCGCTAGCTGTTTGCCTTAATAAAAGTCGTTTCGGGGAATTAGTTGATCCATTTGGTGGCATAAAAGATCTTAAGGAGAAAGTTATTCGTACTCCGATGGATCCTGATATAACTTTTAGTGATGATCCGCTTCGAATGATGCGTTGTATTCGTTTTGCGACTCAACTTAATTTTTATATTGATGATGAGACTTTCGAGTCTCTTTGCCGCAATAAAGACCGTATAGAAATAATCTCTAAGGAGCGTATTGCTGATGAATTGAATAAAATTATTCTCTCTCCAATTCCTTCAAAGGGATTTATTGATTTGGATCGTTCAGGGCTTTTATCACTCATTTTTCCAGAATTAGTAGCTTTGCAGGGAGTTGAAAGTCGTAATGGGAAAGCGCATAAGGATAATTTTTATCATACGCTTGAAGTATTGGATAATATTTGCAAGGAGACTGATAATCTTTGGTTGCGTTGGTCTGCTTTGTTACATGATATAGCTAAACCAGTAACGAAGCGTTGGGAACCTAAAGCTGGTTGGACATTTCATAATCATAATTTCATAGGAGAACGTATGCTACCCGATATTTTTCGCCGTATGAAACTACCGATGAATGAAAAATTAAAATATGTGCAAAAGATGGTGAGTTTGCATATGCGTCCCATTGTGATATCAAATGATGTAGTTACCGATTCGGCTGTTCGCCGTTTACTTTTTGAAGCAGGAGATGATATTGATGATCTGATGACGCTTTGTGAAGCTGATATTACGTCGAAGAACTCAGAGAGAAAACAACGTTTTCTTAATAATTTTAAGTTGGTTAGGCAGAAACTAAAAGACCTTGAAGAAAAAGATCGTGTTCGAAACTTTCAACCTCCTGTGAGTGGAGAGATGATTATGGATGTGTTTGGTTTGAAGCCTTGCCAAGAGGTGGGAGCGTTGAAAAGTGCAATAAAAGATGCTATCTTGGATGGAGTGATTCCTAATGAATACGAAGCTGCTTATGCTTTCATGCTACAGCGAGGTAGAAAGATGGGGTTGACACCAGTTGAGTAGTAGTAGGCGACTAGTCTATTCATCAGTTTATTTTCATTTTTGATTTTTACAATTTAATTCTGTTCATAATGAGGTTATTATGAGATAAGTGAGTATGTTTGTGTAAAGCTAATTATTTCAAAAATGCGATTAAGATGAAGAAATTTCTATTGTTAACGATACTTTTTGCCTATTCATTAATAACTTCTCAAGATATTCAGGCTTGCACTTCTGCTGTTATATCGGGTAAAATAACGTCGGATGGGCGTCCTTTACTATGGAAAAACAGGGATACGGATTATGCTCAGAATAGTGTGAAATATTTTTCTGGTAAGCGCTACTCATTCATTGCAATAGTTAATAGTGTAGATAAAGAGCCTAACGAAATATGGATTGGTACAAATTCTGCAGGATTCTCTATTATGAATACGCAATCTTATAATTTAGAGCAACCGAAGGCTAGTGAAGAGCGTGGTCCTGCAAATGGTTCTGTGATGAAACTTGCTCTTGAAGTTTGTGCTACCGTAGATGATTTTAGGCATTTCTTAGATTCTATAGCAAAGCCTAGCGGGATAGAGGCTAACTTCGGAGTGATTGATGCTAAAGGAGGTGCTGCTATGTTTGAAGTAGGTAATTACAAATATACCATGTATGATGCAAATAACTCGAAAGATGCTCCTTGTGGCTATATTGCGCGAACCAATTTTTCTTTTGCCGGTGAAATAAATGCAGGTGCTGGGTATGTTCGTTATATGCAAGAGGATAAACTGTTGATGCCGGCTTCTGCAACTAAAGAAATCACTCCTGCTTGGATTTTTCAGGAGTTATCTCGCTCTTTTACTAACTCATTATTAGGTATTGATCTGAAGAGTGGTAACTTTAATCGTCCAAAAACTTCGGGGTGGTTTGTTGATCAAGATTTTATTGCGCGTAAAAGTACTGCTTGTTCTGTAGTAGTGCAAGGAGTTAGAAAAGATGAAAAGGCTGAATTAACTACGATGTGGACTGTTTTAGGTTATCCACCTGCAAGTGTTGCTATTCCTGTTTGGGTTAAGGGTGCGGAAAAGCATCTACCGTATTTACTGGTTCGTGAAAATTCTACTGGAGTTGCGCCTTTGTGTGCTAAGGCTGTAATATTGCGTGATTGTGCATTTTCATATTCTCAAGGTATGGGAAGTAGCCGTTATTTCAATTGGGAACTTATTTTTAACAATGAAGGAACTGGTTTTATGCAGCTATTAGCTCCTGTTGAAAAGAAGATTTTTGCTTTTGTGAGTCCTAAATTGGAAAAATGGCGTAAGGATGGGAAATTGGATTTGGACGAGGTGAATTCATTCTATTCTGATTTGGATGATTATGTCGAAAGAAAATATAAAGAACTTTTTGCACTCTAATTCTTAGCAAATAACAGTTTCTTTAGAACGCTATATTTTCTTTATTTCATTGGAAAGAAAATCAAAAATCTCAAGTTCTTGCTCAGGATTGAACCAATGAATTTCTGGGTCCCGTTTAAACCAAGTTATCTGCTTACGAGAATAGATACGAGAATTTTGTTTTATTTTGTCTACAGCAAATTGAAGGCTCCATTCCCCTTCAATGTATTTAAATAGCTCTTTATAACCTACCGTGTTGAGAGAATTGAGTTTATGAAATGGATATACTTTTTTAGCTTCCTCAAGTAATCCTTCTTTCATCATCTTCTCCACGCGTTGGTTAATACGGTTATAAAGTTCTTCACGTTCTCGTTTTAAACCTATTTTTATAATACGAAAAGGGCGTTGTTTTTTTTGTTGAGTGCGAAAAGAGGTATATGTTTTGCCAGTCATATAGCATATCTCTAATGCATGAATTATTCGTTTGGGATTCTTTGTATCTACGACTTTATAATATTCCGGATCTAAAAGTTTTAACTCTTTGCACAAGTTCTCTAATCCTTCTTCCTCGTATCTATTAAGCATTAACTCTCGAGTATCTTTATCTACAGTAGGAATATCATCTATCCCTTTACAAATAGCATCAACATACATCATTGATCCTCCGGTGAGAATAGCAATCTCATTTTCTTTAAATAAGGAATCTAAAGTTTTTAATGCTTCTGTCTCATATTGGGCAGCACTGTAATAGTCTGTTAGCTGAAGTGTTCCGATAAAGTAATGAGGAACTCTTTGAATTTCTTGGGGAGTAGGAGCGGCGGTGCCTATTTTTAAGTCGGCATACAATTGTCGGGAATCAGCTGAAATGATACTTGTTTGGAATCTTTCAGCAAGCCGAAGGCTTAAATCTGTTTTCCCGACACCTGTAGGACCTATGAGAACAATTAATGTCTTTGTCATTAATAAGCATTATTCTTGGAAAGAGGAATTGCTATCAGCTGAATCTTCATTCAGACCGTCAAAACCATTTGGATCAAATTCTGTAATATCAAAATCTTGATCTCCATAGAATGTTTCATCTAAATCAAGTGAACTATTGCTACTGCTAGATTCTTCAAAATCAACAATTTGCTTAGGAGCTTCTCCCTGTTGTTTTGTACATTTGGGACTCTTTATTTCTTTTCCTGTAATGATTTCTGATAATTCGATAAAGAAACAACGTTCAGTCATGTAATCGAAAACATATAAAAGTTTTTGCTTCTCGTCTTCGATAAGTTCATTAAGCAAAGTCTCCTTCATGACCCAACTATCTATTTCCGGATCATCATTCATCTCTTCAAGGGTGATTTCTTTTTCTTTCTCCCAGTCATCATCACAAATGAAGAAAGAAGTCATCTGATCAGCTGCATAGCCTACTGACTTAATGATTGTATCGTGTAAATCAAAGAAAGTAGCTTCCGGGTCAATTTGTATTTCTCTGATAAAATCATCAACTTCATCAGAGATAATTGTAAATCTATATATCATTGTTTTTATCTGTTTACTCTTTTGCTATTTAATGATTCCTCGTTCTGAATTGCGGATAAAGTTTACAATATACTCTATTTCAGGAGTCATACTAATGTCTGTTTCTACTTTTTTTAGAGCATCTGTGATATTTAATCCACTTTGATAGATGATGCGGTACGCGTTGTGTATGTTTTCAATACTCTCATTGGAGAATCCACGACGACGCAGACCAATTATATTGATTCCACTGTAAGTGATGGGATCTCTTCCAGCAATAATATAAGGAGGGATATCTTTACTGAAACGACAGCCACCTTGTACCATAACATAGCTTCCTATACGGCAAAATTGATGCATCAAAACTGCACCGCTAATGATAGCATTATCATCTATGATGATTTCTCCTGCCATTTTTGTTGAGTTGCCTATAATGCATCCGTTTCCTATTAAGGCGTCATGAGCAACATGTACTCCTTCCATTAAAAGGTTACCGCTTCCTACAACTGTTTTTCCTTTTGCTGCCGTGCCTCGGTTTATAGTTACATTTTCGCGGATAAGATTGTTATTGCCTATCTCGGCAGTCGTTTCTTCTCCTTTGAACTTTAAATCTTGTGGAATAGCTCCGATTACGGCTCCCGGGAATATCGTGTTTCCGTTTCCTATCCTCGAACCGTATAAAATATTGGCATTTGCCATTATTTTATTGTTATCACCAATAATTACATTTTTATCAATATATACAAAGGGGGCTATTTCTGTGTTTTCTCCGATTTTAGCTTCGGGATGAATATATGCTAAAGGACTTATCATTCTTTCTTCTTATTTGTTTTTAACTATCTGCGCCATAAATTCTGCCTCGCAAGTAACTTTTTCACCAACGAAAACATAACCTTTCATGGTAGAGATACCTCTACGGATAGGAGCAAGTAACTCTACGCGAAATACTAGGGTATCTCCAGGAACAACTTTATGACGGAACTTCACACCATCTATTTTCATGAAGTAGGTGGAATATCGTTCAGGTTCATCAACAGAGTTTAAAACGAGTAAGCCTCCGACTTGCGCCATTGCTTCTACTTGCAATACTCCTGGCATAACTGGTTCTTTAGGAAAGTGACCTTGGAAGAATGGTTCATTTACAGTTACGCTTTTCACTCCGACAATATAATTGGCACCAATTTCAATAACTTTATCGACCAATTGGAAAGGATAGCGATGGGGTAAGAGTTCTCGTATACGATTTACATCCATTATTGGAGCTTCATTGCAATTATAAATTGGAGCTTGGATATCATGTAAACGAATCTCTTTGCGCATTCTACGCGCAAATTTATTGTTAATCGTATGTCCCGGACGAGTCGCTATAATTCTTCCTTTGATGGGTTTCCCTATAAGAGCTAAATCACCAATAACGTCCAATAGTTTGTGGCGAGCACATTCATTAGGCCATACTAACGGTTTGTGGTTTATATAGCCTAATTTGCTTGCATCCATGTGAGGTACTCTCATGACGTCAGCCAGTTTGTCGTAGTTTTCTTGAGACATTTGTTGTTCATAAATAACAATAGCATTGTCCAAATCTCCACCTCTTATTAAGCCGGCTGAAAGTAAAGGCTCGATTTCTCTTACAAAAACAAAAGTACGACTTGCAGCTATTTCAGAAGGGAATTTAGTCATATCTTCGAGAGTCGCAAACTGATTAGGTATGATAGCCGAATCGTAAGAAACAAGTACGTTTAGACTGAAATTTTCATCAGGTAAAACGATAATAGAAGAACCATTATCTTCGTCACGGAATTCTATTTTTGATTTAATGATATAGAAGTCTTTTACTGCATTCTGTTCCTCTATTCCTACTTTTTCTATTTGCTGTACATAATATTGTGCACTGCCATCTAATATAGGGAATTCCGGACCATTAACTTGTATTAGACAGTTATCAATGCCTAACGCATATAATGCAGCCATACCATGTTCTATAGTGCTGACTTTGACATCCCCTTTAGCCAATACTGTGCCGCGGGTTGTTTCAATAACATTGTCTGCAACAGCATCAATTATAGGTTGGCCTTCCAGGTCAACACGTTGTATCTTGTATCCGTGATTTTCAGGAGCAGGATTTAATGTCACTGTAAGGTCAAGTCCAGTGTGAAGACCTTTTCCGCTTAGCGAAAAGCTATCCTTTAGAGTCTTTTGTTTCAACATTGGTTACTTATTTAATAGTTTTTTTAACTCATTCATTTCTTTGCGAAGTGCGTTTAGTTCAGTATACATATTAGGTAACTTTTTGTACACTATCGCAGCTTTCATATATTTTTTTGCATCATAAGCCGGTGATCCCATGACTTGAGCCCCAGAAGCGACATTTCCTGAAATCCCAGATTGTGCAGCAATACCTACTTTATCCCCGATCTTAGCATGTCCGGCCAAGCCTACTTGTCCTCCTATCATGCACCATTCTCCAACTTTAGTAGAGCCCGCTACGCCGGCTTGGGCAGCCATTACTGTATGAGCGCCGATTTCATCGTTGTGCGCCACTTGGATAAGGTTATCTAGTTTTACTCCTTCATGGATGATGGTTGCACCCATTGTTGCTCTATCAACACAGGTGTTAGCTCCTATTTCTACGTTATCCTTTAATATAACAATACCTATCTGAGCAATTTTTTCATACCCTTCGGGAGTTGGAGCAAAGCCAAATCCATCGGCTCCTATAACAACGCCGGAATGCAGTACACATTTATTTCCTATGCGACAATCATGATAGATGTTTACATTAGAATAAATAATACATTCTTCGCCTATATTGGCTCCATCCCCAACGAATGTGTGAGGATAAATCTGTGAGTTATCGCCAATAACAGTATTCTCACCTATATATGCAAAGGCCCCTATATATACGTTTTCTCCAATTTTAGCACTTGGAGCAATATATGCCAAAGAGTCAATCCCTTGCTTTTTAGGTTTACTTTCTTCATACAAACTTAATAATTTGGCAAGACTTTCGTAAGCATTGTCAACTTTTATTAAAGTCGCTTTTACTTCTTGTTCCGCAATGAAATCTTTATTGACTAATACAATACTCGATTGAGTATTATATATATGTGAGGTATATTTAGGGTTTGCTAAGAAAGAGATAGCTCCAGGTACTCCCTCTTCTATTTTTGCGAAAGTATGAACAGTAGCATTTTCATTTCCAATGATTTCCCCCTGTATAAATGCTGCTATTTGTTTAGCTGAAAATTCCATTTTCTATATCTATTGTTGTGTGGTTTTATCCGTACCTTGGTGTCTTAGATTGAGTTAACACTGCTTTGTGATGCTCTATCAAGGCGCAAATAACGGATTTTTTTTTTATATTCCCTTATTCTTTTATGAATATTTTACACTACTCAGGGCAAACGTTGATAGCAAATATAGTACTTTTTTACTTTCTTGGAAAGCGATGAGAAGTCAAACATATCAGATGCTTCTGCAATATTTCTTATTGTACCGTCATGATAGATTATATCTATGCTATAGTCTGCCGGGTTATACATATTATTTTCAATACGGGGGGTAGAAACAAAATATTGAGCTTCGTGAAGGCTAATATTGAGTTTTTGACTGATGTGGTAAGTTAATTCTTTTTTCCTCTCTTCAGTGATGGGTGAGGTTGATATTTCAACTTTAAATATGTTTCGATTTATCATTCCTAAACTTAATGTTGAAAGAACTTTATCATTGTGAGTACTCCAAACTTTGAGTGAAGTCCATATGTCATTATCATCGAGTTGGATAAAGTTGCTTAGACATGCTTCGTTATTGTAGAATTCTTCCTTTTCAATATCATTATATAGAAAGAAATGAAGAGCAGGAGACGCAAATAATTCTACTCCTTGTTCCGCTAATTCTTTAGCTCTTAGCAGCACGCTAATCAACATTCTTTCATAGGCTACTGATGTTTTGTGTAAATAGACTTGCCAATACATTAGGCGTCTGGCTATTAGAAAGTTTTCTATGGAGTAGATACCTTTTGATTCAATGACTATTTGGTCATCTTTTACATTAAGCATCTCAATGATACGTGCTGAGCCTATTGTTCCTTCTGTTACACCGGTATAAAAACTATCTCTTCGCAAGTAGTCTAGTCTATCCATATCTAATTGACCACTTACTAGCTGATGCAGAAATCTTTTAGGATACTCATCTTTAAAGATTTGAAGGGCTAGATTTAGTTGTCCATTCATCTCTTTATTTATTTTTTCCATAAGCATCAAGGAGATTTGTTCGTGAGAAACTCCTTTGACGATAGTGTTTTCTAACACATGAGAGAAAGGACCATGACCGATGTCGTGTAATAAAATGGCTATTTGTACTGCTTCCGCTTCACTATCAAATATGAAATTTCCTTTTGTAGTGAGTTGCGTGATAGCCTCTTTCATCAAATAAAAAGCACCTAAGGAATGTTGGAAGCGGGTGTGTTGAGCTCCGGGATATACAACAGATGACAATCCCATTTGCTTAATGCGATTCAAACGCTGTAGAAATGGGTGCTTTACAATGTCGTATAACAGTCCTTTAGGGATATTAATAAACCCAAAAACAGGATCGTTAATTATTTTACGCTTATTACTCATGAAGTTTTTTTAGCTGTGACTACAAAATTCTTTATTTAAAGAATTTTTGTTAACTGTTCAGCCATTTCTAATTGTATATCTTTAGCCGCTTTGTGCGCCGCTTCAGCAAAATTAGGCGTTTTATCAGCATATATTATCCCTCTGGATGAATTGATTATTAGTCCGCACATGCTGTTCATCCCGTATTTACACACTTCAGTGAGGGAACCTCCTTGTGCACCAACACCAGGAACCAAAAGGAAATGGTTTGGGACGTGTTTACGAATTTCTGTGAACATCTCTCCCTGAGTAGCTCCGACAACATACATCATTTGTTCGTCGCTTGCCCATTTTTGTGATTTCTTTAATACCTTTTCAAACAGGCATTCTCCTTTTTCATCTGCAGTAAATTGAAAATCATGTGAACCTTTGTTTGAAGTCAGAGCTAGTAATATTACCCATTTCTCAGGATAGAGTAAAAAGGGCTTTACGCTATCTTCTCCCATGTAAGGGGCTACAGTCACTGAGTCTATATCCAGCTCATCGAAGAATGATCGAGCATACATTTCACTAGTATTGCCAATATCTCCTCTTTTAGCATCTGCAATGATAAATTGATCAGGATAATTCTTTTTGATGTAGTTAACTGTTTTTTCAAAAGCAATCCATCCTTTTACTCCCATGCTTTCATAAAAAGCCAAATTAGGTTTATAAGCAATACACAAATCTGCTGTAGCGTCAATAATAGCCTTGTTAAATTCAAAAAGAGGATCTTCTTCCTCTAATAAGTGTGCAGGTATTTTTTTTATATCAGTGTCTAATCCTACGCACAAGAAGGATTTTTTACGCTTTATATTTTCAAATAATTCTTGTTTATTCATTGCTCTATTTTTTGTTATCCTCTTTATAATTCGCTTTCTTTGAGGCGCTCAGTGTTTTCTGCTACTATTAGATGGTCAATACAATCTTGTATATCGCCTTCCATAAAAGCAGCCAGATTATAAATAGTATAATTTATACGGTGATCAGTGATACGTCCTTGAGGATAATTATAGGTGCGGATTTTAGCTGATCGGTCACCGGAAGATACCATGGTTTTGCGTTTTGAAGCGATATCATCCATGTATTTCTGATGTTCTTTATCATAAATGAATGTTCTTAACCGAGCCAGCGCACGTTCTTTATTTTTGGGTTGATCACGTGTTTCAGTACATTCTATAAGTATTTCTTCAGCTAGGCCGGTATTGGGGTTTTTCCAGACATACCGCAAGCGTACTCCTGATTCTACTTTGTTGACGTTTTGACCGCCGGCACCTCCTGAGCGAAAAGTATCCCACTTAATCTCTCCTTCATTAATTACTACATCAAATTCTTCTGCTTCTGGAAGTACGGCCACAGATGCGGCAGATGTATGTACTCTGCCTTGTGTTTCCGTAGCTGGTACACGTTGTACCCGATGCACTCCTGATTCATACTTCATGGTGCCGTATACATTGCTACCTGTAATACTACATACTATTTCTTTAAATCCGCCAGCTGAGCCTTCATTGCAGTTAGAAACTTCAAGTTTCCAACCTTTTGTTTCGCAATATTTTGCATACATGCGGAATAAGTCACCGGCAAAGATTGCAGCTTCGTCACCTCCTGTACCACCGCGGATTTCTAATATGGCGTTCTTTTCGTCTTCCGGATCGGTTGGCACAAGTAATAATTTTATTTCTTCTTCCAGTTCAGGAAGTCGTGTCTGGCAAGCATCTAGTTCTTCTCTAGCCATGTCTCTCATTTCTTGGTCATTCTCATTAGCCATGATTTCTTTGGCTTCTTCGATACCATTTAATGTTTGAATGTACTCATTGCGAGCTTTCATTAAATCATCCAGATCTTTATACTCCTTTGTTAACTTTACATATCTTTTTTGATCAGCAATAACAGAGGGGTCTGTGATGAGGGTTGAAATTTCTTCAAACCGACTTACTAATCCTTCAAGTTTCTCTAATAAACTATTATTTTCTGCCATTTGATGTTAATATATGAATTCTCCGAATTCACTTTTTATTATCAATTCTTTCTTATCACTTTCCTCTATACGTCCTACTATTTGAGCATTAATGCCAAATGATTCAGAAATAGCAATAACCTCTTGGGCATATTCAGGTTTAAGATATACTTCAAGACGATGTCCCATATTAAAGACCTTGTACATTTCTTCCCATTCAGTGCCACTTTGTTCTTGAATGACCTTAAATAGCGGAGGAACCGGGAATAGATTGTCTTTTACTACTCTTACTTTGTCTACGAAATGTAGAATTTTGGTTTGGGCCCCTCCTGAACAGTGCACCATTCCATGAATTTGTGGACGTAGTGCGTCCAGTAATTTCTTTACTACCGGTGCGTATGTACGAGTGGGAGAGAGTACTAGTTGACCTGCGTCCAACGGAGAATTGTCAACGCTATCAGTCAAATTCAAATTACCTGAGTATACTAATTCTTCAGGTACTCCTGCATCAAAGCTTTCCGGATATTTTTCTGCTAAATATTTAGCAAATACATCGTGTCGGGCTGATGTTAACCCGTTGCTTCCCATGCCTCCGTTATATTTTTTTTCATAGGTCGCTTGTCCATATGAAGCCAATCCTACGATGACATCTCCCGGTTGGATGTTGGCATTATTAATAACGTCACTTCGTTTCATTCGGCAAGTAACAGTACTATCTACTATGATTGTGCGTACTAAATCACCTACATCAGCAGTCTCACCACCAGTAGCATATACGCCAACCCCCATTTCACGGAGTTCTGCAAGCAATTCATCTGTTCCATTGATAATTGCAGAAATAACTTCACCCGGAATTAATAACTTGTTTCTTCCGATAGTTGATGAAACTAAAATGTTATCAACGGCACCTACGCAAAGCAGATCGTCGATGTTCATTATTAATGCGTCTTGAGCAATGCCTTTCCATACGGATAAATCTCCTGTTTCTTTCCAATAAAGATAAGCTAAACTAGATTTTGTACCTGCGCCGTCGGCGTGCATGATGTTGCAATAGTCCGGGTCACCTCCTAGAATATCGGGTATTATTTTGCAAAAAGCTTGTGGGAAGATACCTTTGTCGATGTTTTTTATGGCATTATGTACATCTTCTTTTGATGCTGATACGCCACGTTGCATGTATCGTTGATTACTCATGAATGGATTTTTTAGTATACTGTCGCAAAATTACTTCATTTTTCGTTTATGGACAACTATTTTGACGATATACTACATATCGGTTTCTATACTTGCTTTAATTTGGGAGGAATAATGAGATGGAAAAGATCGTTAGGAGAGGAGGTCTAGTACAATTAGCCTGTTAATGCTTCAAATGAAATCGACCTCAACCAGAGATGAAGATGCTGATTGAGGTCGATTTTTATGATTTGTAGTTTAAAATTCGACTTTAGGAGCTTTTTCGGCACCTGCTTCAGCTTCAAAATAAGGACGTTTTTCAAATCCGAACATTCCTGCAAAAATATTTTTAGGAAAATGTCGGATCGCTGTATTATATTCCTTTGCTGTATCATTGAAATTTTTACGTGCCACATTGATGCGATTTTCTGTACCTTCCAGTTGTGCTTGTAGTTCCAAAAAGTTTTGATTGGCTTTTAGGTTTGGGTAGTTTTCTGTGATGGCAAGCAGTTTACCTAGAGCGGCACCAATTTCTCCTTGCGCTTTTTGGTATTTGGCCAATGCTTCTGGAGTTAAGTTACTTGGATCTACCTTCATTTGCGTCGCTTGTGAACGAGCAGAAATAACGCCTTCTAAGGTTTCTTTTTCATGCGAAGCGTATCCTTTTACTGTATTTACCAGATTAGGGATAAGGTCGGACCGACGTTGATATTGTGTTTCTACGTTTGCCCATTGGTTGCTCACGTTTTCTTCCATTGAAACTAAACCATTATAAGATGATACGCCCCATATAGCAGCAATAGCAACTATAACGATGGCAATAATAAGAGATCTCTTCATATTTTCTTTTTTTTATATTTATCAATAAATTAATTTTGATTAAAATCTGGAGCCGGCACCTCCGCCACCTCCCATGCCTCCACCGAAGCTTCCTCCGCTGAAACCACCACCGGAGCCGAGACCTCCTCCCATGCCACCGATAAAGGGACCACCTCCACCGCCTCTACCGCGATAGTTATCGTCATAAGAATGCTGGCGTCTTACTACACTATGTCCACAATTCAAACATGTATATATTACATCCTCGGTTTTCGTTCCATTCTGCTTGGATACAAGCTTTGTGCTGCTTCGCTGCAGTTTATGTTTACCACATTTAGGACAGCGTGTGCTAGCCCACATTGCCCATACACTGCTAACACTTCCTATGGCTACAAATCCGATAATGGCAAAAATGAGTAAAAAAGAACCACTTCCGTCACCTTGGGAATCTTCTTCATCATTGACCATAGAACCATCTAGTCGGGCACATGTAGCTTTAACTCCGGCTACCATACCATTATCCCAATCACCATTCTTTAAATAAGGGATCATTTTGAGTGTTTGTATGCGTTTGCATATGGCATCAGGTAGATCTCCTTCTAAGCCATAGCCGGTATAGAATTGTATACAGCGCTGATCTGTAACCAGTAATATGACTAATCCGTTATTTTTGCCTTTTTTTCCTACTCCCCAAGTGTTTAACAACTTATGAGAGAAGTCGAAACAGTCTGCTTCTCCAATAGAAGGTAATACAGCTACAACTGTTTCAATACCTGTTTTGTTTTCCAAAGCATAAAGCATTCTATCGATAGAGTCAGTTGCAGCCTCAGACAGAATACCTTCAGGATTACATACGTACCTCATCTTGTTCTGAAGATGTACTTTGGGAATGTTGTCTACCGTATATACTTTTTGCTGAGCATAGGTAGAGCAAAAAACAAGAGTAAAAAAGAGAAATAGTGTTGCTAAACGTTTCATTAGGAATCAATTTGTTTTTGCAAACCTACATAAAAAGAAGCAATTAATGAAACTCGTTGATTGAAAAAGTAAAATTTAGTAATCTGAAATCAGAGATATTTCTCAACGAACTCTCTAACTCTATTTGTGTATTTCTTAGGGTTTATTTTATATGAAAGTGCATGCTTTGCCTCAGGAACAATCCATAATTCTTTGGGTGTTGGCTTGGCCTTAAATAAGGAATAGACCATACTAGTCGGTACATATGTATCAGATTTCCCATGTATGAACAACATGGGTAATTGGCACTTCTTTACTTGATTAATGGCGGATGCTTCTTTGAAATTCCATCCATACTTTAATTCACAAAGATAGCTGGCAACATTGAGTAAAGGAAAAGGAGGGAGTCCAAATTGATTTTTAATCTCTCCTGAAAACTCATCCCATACACTTGTGTATCCACAATCTTCAATAAAGCATTTTACATATGGTGGTTGTTGCTCTCCAGAGAGCATCATTGTAGTAGCAGCACCCATCGAGATACCATGTATCACTATTTGGGTGCTATCTCCATATAATTGGTGCGTTACTTTTATCCAATCCATTACGTCCAAACGATCTTTCCACCCCATTTGTATAGACTCACCTTCGCTACGGCCATGATATTGAAGGTCTGGTAATAATACATTGTACTGTAAATCGTGATTATATAAATAACCGATGTGCATCATGCGGATGGCATTGTCCGTGTATCCATGTACAATGACAGCTGTTTTTTTTGTAGGATGAGGAGCCGCAATGTAATAAGCATGTAGATGTATGCCACTTTTATTATAAATGAAAGTATCCTTAATAGCTTTTGCTCTATTAAGACTATCTACCCAAGGTCTCATAAAAGTATAGTTCTCGTACATATACTTATAAGATGAAGGTTCATCCTTTCCCCTATTTCCTGGGCATAAAGAATAATTGAGCATATATAAACTGCTCCCTAAAATAATGAAACTTAATAAAGCTAATATGAATGCGCTATAAACAAGCCATTTACGTCTCATCTCTACATTCTATTTTATTTTTGCCAAATTTCCCACGCAGCAAATGCTTGTAGTAATAACATTTCTAATCCATTTTTAGTTGTAGCCCCTTTACTTTTTCCTTTCTTCATAAACAGAGTCATATTGGGGTTGTACAATAAATCATATAGTAGATGTTGAGATGTTAAGTACTCATAAGGTATATCTGGGCAGACATCAACTTTAGGGTACATGCCTACTGGAGTACAATTAACAATTACTTTGTATTCTTCTATTATTTCCTTAGTAAGTTCTTCATAGGTATACATTCCGAATCGGGCAGTACGTGATACAAACGTGCTTTCAATTCCCAGTTTTTTTAGCCCATGATATGTCGCCTTTGAGGCTCCACCGGTACCTAAAATCAAAGCTTTAGTATGGTGAGGTTGTAGTAGAGGTTCTATGGACTGTGTAAACCCTATAATGTCCGAGTTGTAGCCTACTAATTTAACCTTTCCTTTTTCCCGTATTATTTTTATCACATTTACCGCACCAATTGCTGCAGTGTCTTTATCTAGCTCATCAAGATAAGAAATAACTTTCTCTTTATAAGGGATAGTGACATTCAGACCTTTTAAATTCGGATTTTCCTCAATAACCTGCATGAAATCCTTTATTTCAGGAATCTCAAAATTTACATATTCCGCATCAATGCCTTCCGAAGCAAATTTCTCATTAAAATATCCGCTTGAGAAAGAATGTTTTAGGGGGTAGCCTATTAAACCGTACTTTTGCATAGTTGTATTAAGTTTGATTATTTTGTTGCTGTATATAGGGTGCAAATACCAAAAGTAAGCCTTTTAAAATTTACTTCACCGAATCCGGCACGTATAATGATATCTTTCATTATTTCTCCTTGTGGAAAAGCTTTTATTGTTCGTGGGAGATAGGTATAAGCACTCTTATCTTTTGATAGAAGTTTTCCCAATATAGGTATAACGATTTTTGCGTATATCGTAAATAGCTGTTTCATTGGAAAACGGTCCGGAGTGGTAAGTTCCAAAATAACCAAATGTCCATTCTTTTTTAGTACTCGTTGCATTTCGCTTAACCCTTTGTCCAGGTTTTCAAAATTGCGGATACCAAAAGCTACTGTTATAGCATCAAAACTTTCATTTTGAAACGAGAGTGAAGTACAGTCTTCTCTGGCAAAATTTATTTTGCCAGAGAGACCTTCTTTTTCTACTTTCTTTCTACCCACATCCATCATACCTTCTGATATGTCTGTGCCGATAAGTTCTTGAGGTTTTAAACTTTGGTAAGCCAAAATAGCAAAGTCACCTGTGCCGGTTGCTACGTCCATAATGCGTTGCGGGGCATAGGGCTTTAACCAGTTTATGGCTTTTTTTCTCCAGTTTTTATCAATGCCCATTGAGAGAGCATGATTCAGTAGATCATATTTATGCGCAATATTATCGAACATTTGCTCTACTTGCGGACTTTTTTCCGCACTGTTATCATAAGGCTTGATGTCTTCCTGGGGGTAGTTCATTTTTTAAGGAATTCAGTGATATTTTTTTCTATTCTGGCAGCTATATCTTCACTTGTTGCTTTATTGAATTTCTCTCCGACGATGTGTTGATAGAGCTCAATATAACGTTCTGATACGGAAGTAACATACTCATCAGTCATTTCAGGAACTTGCTGTCCTGCTTTTCCCATGAAGTTGTTTTCAATAAGCCATTGGCGAACGAACTCTTTTGATAGTTGTTTCTGCGCTTCACCTTTAGCAAATTTCTCCTCGTAGCCATCTGCATAGAAATAACGAGACGAGTCTGGAGTATGTATTTCGTCAATCAAGTAGATTTTATCATCTTTCTTACCGAATTCATATTTTGTATCAACAAGAATTAGTCCTTTTTCCGCTGCCATCTCTGTACCGCGTTGAAAGAGAGCATATGTGTATTTCTCCATCAATTCATAATCCTCTTTGCTAACAATTCCCTGCTCTATAATTTCTTCTTTAGATATGTTCTCATCATGTCCTTCGTCAGCTTTTGTTGTCGGAGTGATGATAGGAGTTGGGAATTTTTGATTTTCTTTCATCCCATCAGGTAAGATAACGCCGCAAAGATTACGGCATCCAGCTTCATACTCACGCCATGCGCTTCCTGTTAGGTAACCACGGATAATCATTTCTACTCGGAAACCTTCACATCTTATGCCAACAGTAACCATTGGGTCGGGAGAAGCTATTTTCCAGTTTGGAACAATATCAGAGGTCGCATCTAAAAACTTCGCTGCTATCTGGTTTAATACTTGTCCTTTAAAAGGAATACCTTTGGGTAAAACCACGTCAAAAGCAGAGATACGGTCACTTGCCACCATGACCAGTAAGTCATCATTAATGTTATATACATCACGCACTTTTCCGTGATATACACCTTTCTGTCCCGGGAAATTAAAATCTGTTTTTACTAATGCTTTCATACCAAATTATATATTATGATTTACTTCATTAAAAAAAGTCTACTTTGTATTGTTCTTTTTCTTCTCTTCTTTTTCCTGTCTTTGTTCTTTATCAAACTTTTCATAGGCATCTACAATATGTTCTACCAATTTATGTCGTACAATATCTTTTTTGCCCAATTCTACAAAACTAATGCCTTTAACCCCTTTTAAAATTTTCATCGCTTGTACTAAACCAGAGGTTTGGGAAGCAGGTAAATCTATTTGTGTCATGTCACCTGTAACCATCATCTTGGTGTTCGTTCCCATACGAGTCAAAAACATTTTTATCTGTTGAGCCGTTGTGTTTTGCGCTTCGTCAAGTATAACAACTGCATCATTCAATGTTCTACCACGCATGAAAGCCAATGGTGCTATTTGAATAATGTTTAGTTCCATATATTCTTTTAGTTTTGCCGCTGGAATCATATCTTGCAAGGCATCATAAAGTGGTTGTAGATACGGATCAATTTTTTCTTTCATGTCGCCAGGTAAGAAACCCAGTTTCTCTCCAGCTTCCACTGCCGGACGGCTGAGAATGATTTTTTTTATTTCTTTGTTCTTAAGAGCTCTCACCGCTAATGCTATGGCGGTATAAGTTTTTCCCGATCCGGCAGGTCCGATTGCAAATACCATATCGTTTTTTGTAAAACCTTCCACCAACTTTAATTGGTTTTCGCTGCGTGGAATAATTGGTTTGCCCGTAACACTGAATACAATAACATTCCCTGTTTTCTCAGCCTGCGGTGCATTACCTTTTACAATATCGATAATAACCTCTTCTTTTAGAGAATTATATTCTGCACAATATTTTTCTAATGCCGTGATATTTTCCTCAAAAGCACACATGTCTTCCTCATCTCCCAGCACTTTGATAACATTCCCTCTGGCTACAATCCTCAACTTAGGGAACAAGGCTTTTATTAGTTGTATATTGGCATTATTCACGCCATAAAAAATAACAGGATCAATGTCCTCAAGAACAATCAGTTTCTCTATCATTAAATGTGTTTATGGGTTGATTTGTTTACTAACCGAATAATTCTTTATCGCCGGTATGTAGAAATGCTCAGCGCTAAACGCCTGCAAATTTAATCAATCGCTGCCATATTTATACAGCTATTAACGAATTAATTTGCATGATGTTTTTAGTTAATAGGCAATTTTTTTATATTTGCGCTACAAAATAGATAAACAGAACCATGCGTAAGTTAAAACCTCGTTACCGCAATCTTGCTTATTTACTCCTTTTATCATTGCTGATTGTCATTGCTTTTTTTATTTTTCCGAGTAGTAAAGAAGACATGTCTTTAGTTTTGAATCACCCTCATAATATACATGGAGTTATAAGTTATAGACGCTCTTTTGGCGATTTAAATAATGTTCAATTAGTAGCAGCAAAGAATAATGGAATCTCTCCTTTGAATACTCGTGAAGAAGTAAAATCTTTGGGTAATCGGCTTGTGCACATTTCTGATAATGATTTTTATTCTATTGACTCTTTGACTCATTCTGTACCATATTTGGTTCCCTGTGCCAGTGAACTTTTACATACTATCGGTTCTAATTTTCTTGATTCTTTAAGAGCTAAAGGTCTTAATCCTAATCGGATTTTGATAACCTCTGTACTTCGTACGCGCAATGATGTAAAGCGTTTACGTCGTCGTAACGGCAATGCATCAAAAAATTCAGCTCATTTTTATGGGACTACTTTTGATATCAGTTGGAAGCGGTTTGTTAAAGTTGAAGAAGAAGGAAGTCGTCCTATGGAAGATGTTGACGCCTCTACTTTAAAACTTGTACTTTCAGAAGTTCTTCGTGATGTGCGTAAGGCTGATAAATGCTATGTTAAGTATGAATTGAAACAAGGATGTTTCCATATTACCGCAAGATAAATAGGTTGCTTATCTCAACTATTTCTAATAAGATAGGGGGTATCATCTTTTTGTTGAACTTGCGCTGCTCATTGTTTGAACAGTAATATTCTTGACTTGATAAATAAGCCGCCACTTTTTATTCTCAAATCGTGGCGGCTCTATTATCAAGACCTTAATTTCTTTACTAAGCAAGCGCTAATAATTTCTTTTAAGTGTCAAGACACCTTTATAAGCTCCGTCTCCACCGGTTCCTTTTTCCAATACTATCTTGTCTTTATCAGATTGAATAAGTAACCAATGTCCGTCCAAATCCCCTTTTTTCTCATGAATAATTAGAATTTTTGCATCAACAGAATATTCGAAGTCATATTCAAAAGGCGATTCGTCTCCTCTTTTTACGCTACATCTTCCTTTGCTCTCCGAATAAAAGATCATTCCTATTTCTGCCGTATATTCTCCATTTCCCCATGCATCCGTTTCGTTTAGAGTACCACTCCATTGGCTTTGTTCTAATGATCTTGTATTCATATTAAAGTTATCTTTGTCATCGTTGCAACTGAACAGGATTAAACTTAGAGAACAAAAGAGTATTACTTGAGTCGTTTTCATAATGATAAAATTTATATTTTCATAAATAATGTCTTGTAAATCTGCATTTCTCTACTTTTTTATTATTGATTCTTGGATGACTTTAAAAACATAATTAGTCTTACATGATAAATAGATGCGTTGGGATATTTGAGCTTATATGTATTTGATAAGTCTGATTCTATTACAACTGAATTCTTATCAATAACCCCGAACTTATATTTCTTCGTAGTCTCATTAATCTTTATCGTTAAGTTATCTTTATCCCATTCATAATTTCCGCTATACTTATTCCTTCCATACTCCTTAACAGTAACACTCTTAGAGCCTTTGTCAAAAGAATATAAGGTGCCAGATCTACTTTTGGCTATTGCTTTTAAGTCACTTTCAATCTGCTCTTGAATTGATTTTTCATAAGCTTGTACTATGATGGTTGCTCTATCACCATCTTCTTCAAAATTGCCGCTGAAATAATCAGAAATAATCTTTATCTCTACTGTCCTATCAGGATGATATTTGTCCTTGATAAAAATTGATGTCTCTCCAATATTTTCTCCTTTTATTCGAATTGTTTTTCCATTATTTGTCCACCATCCGGATGCAATTTTCGGATTTTCTTCTGAAAGGCTTAAATTGTCCGTTTTTGAAAGAACGTCAATGGTACATTCTTCTCCTGCTAAAAAGTGAACAGAGTAAGAACTTAGTTTTATCGAATTATTATCATCACTAATTGTTTCGCTTTTTGAGCAACCTATCAATAAGATATTTACTAGTAAAAGAGTATATTTAAGTTTTATCATTTTTTCTATTTGTTTTTCTTAGTTTACTCTAGGACGGGAGGATGCCTGCCAGTCATACCATACTCTATTGACTTTTACTGATGCAATACCCGCATTCGGGTATAACAGTTGGTATTCTTTGGTTTTATCTGCTTTTATTATATAAGACACAACCATTCCAGCTGCTATCTGGAAGCCGTATCTCTCAATGATATTGTCATATTTGAGTATTAAAGAATCGATATTACAGCTATATGTACCTTTATACTTTACTCCTGATTGTGCAATATCCATAGTAAATATCTTCGTTTCTCCATCGAAAGTATATAGCGTACGCTGTCTTTGTTTTACATATTCCCATAATTCATTTTCTATTAGTAGCTTCTTCTCAGCATCTTTGGCCTCTACAATTACTTCCGATTTTACGTTGGGGTCAGGGCGCATTGTTATTTCTTCTATATTACTGCTTCCAAAATAATGAGCCCAAACGCCGATAATAGCTATGGTGTTGTCATTTGCATCTATCACACTGATTGAGGCATTTCCGCTGTCTAAAGCTTTTATGAGTATTACTCCTTTATGCTTTGTATATTCCCACGAGATGATTTCCGGATTATCGATCTTTAAAGTGTAATCATCTCCTTCGGCATCAAAGGACGCATAAAACTTTTCACCAACGAAAGGTTCGAAGTAAGTTTTACTTGGCTCCTTGGATTGCGGATCTGCTTGTTTGTCGGAGCAGCTACAAATTAATAATAGTGAACAGATTATGAATGCTAATTTTTTCATGGTAGTATTTTTCTAATTCTTCACCGAGGGACACTCTGATGATCTTTGTTTTCATAACTCTGATTAATTTTAAATCTGTGTCAAAGTTATGAGTTTATTGTGATGCTTTACTCTATTTTTTTAACTTAGGTATAGACATGTGGTACCTGATTATCAGTAAGTTATGGACTATTGTGTATACATGAACTAAACGTATAAATATTTTCCCTTATCTGCGCTTAAATTTTAGCTTCATTTTAATGCATGTGACTAATTAAATATTCGTATAGTGTTGTTCTAGGTTCTAAGGTAATGTTCAACTTCTGTCTTAGTCTCAAATGTTTTGTTCGTACCGAGTTTGGGTTAAGGTTCAATAATTTAGCTTCTTCAAAACTATCAAAATTGAACATATAGAGACAGCAATATTGCCATTCTTGACTAGTTAATTCGGGGCACAGCTCGTAGAGAAGTGCTTTTAGTTTAGGATATGTAATTGTTATTACATCTACTATAAGCTGCCAAAGATTATCAGTTATCAATGGTTTATTATTGCCTGGAATGTTCTGTTTAGCTAGCTGCGATAATTTTTTATAGATAGCTGATTGGGTTAGGATGCAATTTTGTAGTTTTTTATATTTTGTGGATAAATAGCCAACCTCTTCTTGCAGCTTATCTACATTCTCATTCTTGGCTTTTGCTGTTTCTAGTTGACTCCTCTTTTTTTCTAACTCCAAAGAAAGGTTGAGCAACTTAATTTTGATTTGATTCAATTCTTCTTGTTGTTTCTGAATTTTTGAGACTGCTCTTTTTCTATAAATGAAGTAAGATAGTAGGATAAGTAAAGTAAAGGAGATGGATATGGTCAGGATGATAATGTATTTCTGTTTACTT
Organism: uncultured Bacteroides sp.; assembly: GCF_963677685.1. Lineage (NCBI taxonomy): Bacteria > Pseudomonadati > Bacteroidota > Bacteroidia > Bacteroidales > Bacteroidaceae > Bacteroides > uncultured Bacteroides sp. Next base: position 3,269,173 of record NZ_OY782186.1, on the reverse strand, counting down.
ATCTTCAAATCATTGATTTCCGATTGTGCCTTAAGAATATTATATTGTGCCTCTATTTCGAGTATTTTAGATTGATTATCTGCATAACTTATTGAGTCACTTAATTCTGTATATTCTTGAAATTTTTCTAAAGCTTTTTTATAATTGCCTTTAGCCTCATATATTTGACTATAGAATTTTTTTATTGTAGGGCTATATTTAGAGTTCTTTTGTGGGATTTCTTGCAACAATTGGTATGCTTGTGCTGTAGAACCTGTTTCAATATAGAAATTTATAAGTGCCATACGGTCGGGCATCTTATTTTTACCTTGTGCCAATGCTTTAATGAAATATACTTTAGCTTTGTTGTATTGATGTTGTAGTCGATAAATATTTCCTAAAGAATTATTAATTGAGCCTTTTACATTATCGTCGTTTAATTGAGATGCTATTGAGTCGGCTTTCTGCATTACAGTTAAGGCATAAGACAATGAATCCATGAATGCATATTCGCGACCGACATCTCTTAAAGCACAAGCATAACTTCTTATGTTATTTGCTGTTTTGAAATTGTTGGCACCGATTTTGTATTTATTTACAGCATATTTGAGCATATGTTTTTGCTCATACAAATCTCCTATATAACAATTGATGTATCCTAATAGATTATGTAACTTGTTTTTCTGTGCTATATCCAAAGCATCAATATATATAGTCATGGCTTTGTCATAGTTACCTTCTGCTACAAAAGAGCGTCCTAGATAGAGTTTGATTTGAGCTTGTTCTTTTTGAGTTCCATGTTTTTCATACCATGTAAGGGCACGTTGAAGATAGCTTATAGGTAGAATGGGAGTGTTAATCTTGTCGGTTATCTTACCTGATAGCATACACCAATGAGCAAAAGTTTCATCATTAAATTTTTCAGGAGATACTATCTTCTTTAATATATTTGATGCACTATCAGGATTGCTTTCGAGCAATTGTTTTGCTTTTTCTAGCTCTGGTACTGTTTCAGATTTTTTGCGATTACATCCTGCTAGGATGAAAATGAACAATAATAATATAGATATAGTTGATGCTTTTTTTATGCTTTTCATCATTCTTTAGTTTGGTTGTGCTTTCAAAGAATCACAAAGTTATATTTTTTGTCTGATTTACGAAATGTATTCCTGATATTTTACTTATTGATTTATATCGTTTTTTCTTTCCTAATAAATAAAATCAGTGCATTTATCTTTTGATTATTAAAAAAATATATATTTGTATTTACTAATAATTAAATATTGAATATGAAAACAGCTAAACTACTTTTCCTATTATTAATATCTTTTACCCTTTTTACTGCCTGTGATACAGATGATGACCCTGTTGATGGCAATGAGGCAACATATAATTTGTGTCAGACACATTGGCTCAGCTCTTTTGTAAATGGAAGTGGAGTGGATTGTGACCAAGAATTTTTCTTTGATATGGATGGAACCGGAAAAGAGATTATTACCACTTATAATTTTAATAATACAGTTATTGATAATTATTCCTTTCATTGGTATTGGTCTTCGGGTTATTTTAGGGCAATCATTATAGAGTATGCTCCAAATGATCGTATTCTGTTTGATAATGTAAACGTTGGCGTTAACTTCTTATCTGGCTATCTCGATGGTAGTTATGCGGAGTTTGTTCCTTATTAAATTTGTGACTTGAAAACTGTTTTAATGTTTAACGCTTTTTATCAAATATGAAACTGTTCTTTGCTATTATTATAAGTCTTTCTCTTTTTTCTTGTAATGGTTGTGCAAATCACAAGTCTGATAAGGTAGTAAATCCGATTAAAAATCGTATGGAGATTAAGGCTGATTTATTAAAGGAGGCTTATAGCAAGCATAATTGTTTTGTTTTTTTAAAAGAATTTCCTGATACATTTGCAGATTTTCTAAGCTTATATGGATTTGATGATGAAAAAGGTGAAATGCCGCTTTATTCATGTTCTTATGAACATATAAATTTCTTTTTTGATAGTTATGGTTTGAATAAAGGGAAATTTATCCCCAAACTATTTAATCTAGCCAAAGAAGGACATTGGGAAGCTGATGCGGCAGGTTATCTTCGAGAGAATACGTTAAATTTTATAAAAAAGTATTCGAAAGATATGGTTGAATATTTAGAGACAAAACCTGAAAATGAAGTCGCACATTTTTGGCATTATGTGTTTGACGGATCAAGTCGAAATAATTCAGCGAATAATGAGAATTTTGACACAATATATAAACTAATCAAAGCTATAAATAAAAAGCAGGCAAATATTCTGAAAGAAGAGTTTCTAAGAATGTATGAATGATTTTTGTCATGTTTTTTATGTTGTAATTAAATAGCATTGATTCAATGTGGTGCTTATAATCAGATAAGGAAATATGAAAACTCTATTCGTTTCGTTGTTTCTTATGATAGGAACTGCTGTTCAGGCGCAAGTTCTGAATCTTGATACCGTAAAAGTTTCAAAAGTGATTTATTATCATGATCCCTTATTTTATAATCTGACGAATTTTGATGGCCCTGTAATTTCTTTATACTTTAGTGTAATTAATACGACAGATAGCGTTTTCTATTTGTATCCTTCAACATCAACTTTCTCTATAGAATTCTCTTATAATGGGAAAGGGTATGTAAGTAGAACGTACTTTTTCTCTTTAATGAATTTTTTTGATGTTGATAATTTGGCTATACAACCAGGAGAACGATTTCATTTGGATTTCGGAACGCGTATCTTTTTGGGAACTGATATCTTGTATAAGTATAAAGAGACAAGGGATGTATATGACTACTCCCTTGAGGTATTACAGACTTTGCCAACCTTACGGCTTGTTTATAGAGATAAGGTATCAGAGTTGTCTTCAAAAGGAATAGACCATGTTAAGATTGTGCGATATGAATATACTTCTGATATGAAGTTTTTACCCAAATTGAAGCAAAAAACAGGAAGAGTGAGGAATACTAAGCCATAAAATGTACCTGCAAGATAATTGATTAAAGCAATTGCTCCGCTAAGTGCGGAGCTTTTCTTTTTTTTATGTGATTTTTCAGAACTGATTATAAAAAACATACAAAGTATTATTCCTATTTTAGTATAATTATTTAATTTTACCGAGCAAGACAACCTTTGGTGACTGTCTGGTGACGTATTTGCTAATATAAATAGCATACAACCTTACAAATATAACGGCAAAGAGCTGGATATAACGAAAGGTTTAACTTGGTATGATTACGGAGCAAGGCATTATGATGCGGCATTGGGTCGGTTTATGACGGTGGATCCACTAGCAGAGAAATATTATGGAATTAGTCTGTATGTATATTGTGCTAACAACCCCATCCTTTACATAGACCCCGATGGGAGAGCGTGGAGACTAACCTATGACGAAGACCACGATGGCAATCGTACATATAATGGCTACGAATGGATACCAGAAGACCAATCTTATGATACAGATGGGAATCTTTTGTCGGGTTTATATTCACAGGCGATTTTCTTTTCGAATAATGCTACTTTCGATGCTTCAAGCAAGTACAATATGGGGTCTTCAACAGCAACGGTATATTTGGCTGACGGGACGACAACAACATTTGACGCAAATACAAATCCGTCAAGCGATGATTACGCAACCGTTCCAGAAGAGATTTATCACGCAACTGTTGGATTACACAAGGGTAGTTATACTGCCTTAAAAATGCGTGATGAAGGTGCTGCCTCGCAAACAATAGAATTAGGGCAAGCAAATCCTGCTCATCCCACACGTACTTATGCCGAAGGCATTAACATACATAAGCCCGGATTAAATAACTTAACAGGGTTAACACGCTCAGGTAGTGCTGTTTCACAAGGTTGTTTGTTGATAGACAGGAATAATTGGTCAAATTTTATAGGTAATTTCAATACCGATACTCAACGAGCAAATACAGTAAGTGTAACAGTTTCTCGCAGCTTGGCAACTCCTGTAAATGCAACGCGACTACCAGCATTTAACTTTTAGTTAAACGGAACACGAAGCAGTTTTTTTAGTCCTTTTAAATGGTAATGATTATGAAAGAGAAATTATATGTTGTTACAATATTATGTTTTATCCTCAATATAAATATGTCTGCTCAAAAAGGATACGCTGAAAGAATCAATCAGTTGAACGAAAAAGGGCAAAAGACAGGTTTGTGGAAAGAAGATACAAATAAGTCTTGGCGAACTGAAATATACTACCAAAATGGGAAGAAAAATGGTTTGTATAAATCATTCAGTATCCCAAAAGGTGAGCTTAGTTATTTTGGAGAATATAAAAACGATACGATAAGTGGTACTTGGTATTATTTCGGAGATTTCGGGCATTTAATAATGATACAAAAAGATTTTAAGAAAAATGACAAGAAATTTTCTGTTGAAAACCGAGCACAGGGTATTCCTCCATTTCAGTGTTATTGTGTCATTTACCATCCAAATGGTATAAAAGCATCAGAAGGGATTTTGTTATGGGAAGATGACCCTGAAAGTGATACCGCTTTTGAATATGGCGAATGGAAGTATTACACTGACACAGGAGCATTGACGAAGACGAAAATGTTTAAATAGACTGAACAGCCCTGCACAGGAAACTGGCGGGGCTATTTTTTAGTATTGCCGTTCCACGATACAAGGACGATGACTTTAAAAATCCCCTAATAAGCTATGGAATTTTTTAGGGGGTGGGTGTTCGCTCATATTTCCACTTTCAAAACCCCGCTTTCCAAAAAAGTTATCAACAATCGGCATTTTCCCTCTCAAACCCTTTGCCCATATGTATATGCGGGAAATATTCTTGTAGGAGGTAGCACTATTAAATTTAAAGAATTGAGGAGGTTTATTAAAAACATAGGGGCTAGGAATGTGAAAACATTATTAATAATAAAATACCGCAATAAAGATGAAAATGTTATTTCTTACATTATGTATTAGTCTTTCTCTTTTTTCTTGCAATGGTTGTGCTAATCATAAATCTGATAAGGTCGTAAATCCTATTAAAAATCGTATGGAGATTAAGGCTGATTTATTAAAGGAGGCTTATAGCAAGCATAATTGTTTTGTTTTTTTAAAGAATTTCCTGATACATTTGCAGATTTTCTAAGCTTATATGGATTTGATGATGAAAAAGGTGAAATGCCGTTTTATTCATGTTATTATGAACATATCGTTTCGTTGTTTCTTGTGATAGGAATTGTTGCTCAGGCGCAAGTTCTGAATCTTGATACCGTAAAAGTTTCAAAAGTGATTTATCATCATGATCCCTTATTTTATAATCTGACGAATTTTGATGGCCCTGTAGTTTCTTTATACTTTAGTGTAATTAATACGACAGATAGCGTTTTCTATTTGTATCCTTCAACATCAACTTTCTCTATAGAATTCTCTTATAATGGGAAAGGGTATGTAAGTAGAACGTACTTTTTCTCTTTAATGAATTTTTTTGATGTTGATAATTTGGCTATACAACCAGGAGAACGATTTCATTTGGATTTCGGAACGCGTATCTTTTTGGGAACTGATATCTTGTATAAGTATAAAGAGACAAGGGATGTATATGACTACTCCCTTCAGGTATTACAGACTTTGCCAACCTTACGGCTTATTTATAGAGATAAAGTATCAGAGTTATCTTCAAAAGGAATAGACCATGTTAAGATTGTGCGATATGAATATACTTCTGATATGAAGTCTTTACCCAAATTGAAGCAAAAAGCAGGAAGAGTGAGGAATACTAAGAAAAGTGTACCCGCAAAATAATTGATAAAATGAAAAAACTTGTATTTCTATTGTTAAGTGGTATATTTCTATCCTGTTGTTCCAGGGCAAATATGAAGCCCGAGAAAGATTCATTTTTTATACTAGTAAATTTATCATTATCCAATGAAAGAAATAAAAAAGATTATATAAAATTATGGGTCAATGATAGTCTGCTGTTTAAAGGTCCTTATTTGGTTAATTACATGAAGGGAGATGAAGACGCTATTGGAGATGTATGGGGAATGGAAGTTGCCAATCTTAGCAAAAAAAAAGAATGAAGATAGTATAAAGGTTGGAATAAGATTAATAACATTAGATGATCAGTTTTTCTCTGGGAAAAAGGTAATGGATACAACTTTTAAATACAGGATAGATAATATTCCGGGCGTAGCCATTTCTTATGTTCGAGTAGTTGGTCATTTTAATGTATTTGATACGATAAATACTCCTGGATATTGGTATTATGAATAAGCATTGTATTTTATAATCAATTCGTCTAAAAGATAATTTACTGCCCTGATACAGAAAATGAATGTTTTTGTAGTCAGAGCAATTTGTTTGGTTTAAACTTTTAATTGATAAAGCTAAAAGGAGGTTTTTAATCACTACGTTCTTTACGCATTGTTTGTGCTTGGGTTATTCTAACTTATTGAATATCTCAAGCATTGTTTATATGAAGCATATTAAGGCATTCAGCTGAGTGACCTAAATCCTACAGTTGAAGTCTGTCCGTCACACATCTGCATGACGGACAGACCTCAACTCTAGGATGGCATATTTTTCTCAATGAAAATGCTTACTTTTCTTTGAGAAATTGCTTAATTACAGGGCAAATATCTCTTAATGAATACGTGCAGATTGAAAGGGGATAAGGTTCGGTTGCAATTACGTAAGATTATTTTTTGAGAGAAGATTGCATCGCATTCTTGCTTTCTTTGTAAAGAATCAATTTACTTGGAAAGAACAATGCAGAGGAATTGGCTGTTTCATTGTATTAACCTAGCTTCCAAGGAAACGACTATAAACTTATATTTAAATAGAGATGAAAAAAAGAATGTTACTATTGAGCTTTATGTTCGTCGGCTTGATGAATATCTATGCTCAGGAGAGTCACTTAATTGGTATTGCCGATACTTATAACAATGGGCAGACTACTGTGCCACGTGCTTATATTGATGCGATCTTGAAGGTTGGGAATATTCCAATCGTTATTCCTTTTATGCAGGATGAAAAACGGTTGGAGGAGATTATTGGTAGGCTAGACGCTGTGATTTTACCTGGTGGTGAAGATATTGCTCCGGCACGTTATCATGAGATGCCTTCTCCTAAGCTTGGAAAAGTGAATCTGCCTCGTGATTCTTTTGATATGGCTGTTATCAAGTTGGCCATGAAAGAGCATATACCTCTTCTCGGTATTTGTCGTGGAATGCAGGCCATCAATGTGTATTTCGGTGGAACGCTCTATCAGGACTTACCTTCGGAATATCAAATAAAAAAGGTAGCGCATCGACAGAGTGTGCCGAAAGCGATACCTACGCACGTTGTTTATGTGGAACCTCACTCTTATTTGGCTCGTGTCAGTGGGCAGGATTCATTGCAGGTGAATAGCTTCCATCATCAGGCAGTCAAGGATCTTGCTGCGGGGTTCAGGGTGACAGCTCGAGGATCAGATGGCGTGATAGAGGCTTTTGAATCGGACAAATATCCGGTGATGGGAGTGCAGTTCCATCCCGAAGGTCTGGTGATTGGCAACGACTCTGCGATGATCGAATTTTTCCGTTCCATGCCGGTAAAGAGAAAAAAATAACTCTTTCTTTATTCTATAATAGTGGCAACAATCTTTCTACTGCCTCCATGGTTTCGAAATTCGCAGAGATAGATGCCTTGCCAGATGCCAAGATTGATACGTCCGTTGGTGATGGGAAGTGTGATACTGTTACCAATGATAGACGCTTTGGCGTGTGCCGGCATATCATCAGCTCCTTCTAATGTATGGGCATAGTAGGGTTCTCGCTCGCGAACGAGGCGGCTGAAGATGGCTTCCATATCGCTGCGTACATCAGGATCGGCATTTTCATTGATAGTCAGTGCGGCTGAAGTGTGCTTGATGAAAAGATGAAGTAATCCGATGTTGGGTAATGGTGCCAGTTGACGGATAATTTCTTCTGTTATCAGGTGAAAGCCCCGCTTGCGCGGGGCTAAAGTAAGCTCTATTTGAAAACTCATTTCTATTTGTCTTTGATTAATTGTTGGTGCATTCTATTTCACAAGAAGGTGTTTCGGTAATACTGCCATAACGGTGGTATTCAAAGGAGATGCTTTGTTCCTTGAAATAATGTATCAGTTCTACGCGTCCCTCTTTTACAGGTTTGGTTGTATCGATGTATTTATTGGTTTCTGCTGCCTTGCGATACATCTCTATAGGGATATCAGGAGAGCATGTACGTATGCGCTCAAATGTATGCATGTTTGCGAGGAAGCTCTCTAAAGACTCTTCTATCACTGAAGCTCCTGCTTTTTCTAATTGTAGAATGCGTTTGTCTCCTACAGGAAAACTGATAACTAAGTTGCTCTTGCATATTTTCGCTGCTTTCTGAATAAGGAATGCATCTTCAATATTATCTTCTGGGAAAAGTCTTAAGGCTATTTTCCTGACCGGAATGTAGCGAAACAGATTTTGCTCTCCATAGAGTTGGTTGATATCTCTGGGCTGGGAAAACTCTTTAAGATAAGTTTCTTCGTAATTGTCTGCACTATTTTCATCTTTATCGCTGATATGCACAAAAGAGGTACAATAGTTGGGACCTCCGGCTTTCAGACCACCTCCAAAAGCAGAGAGTTTCATGCCTCCAAAAGGTTGACGGTTAACGATGGCACCGGTGATGCTGCGGTTGATGTAGAGGTTACCTGCTTCTATGTGGGTTTTCCAATACTCTTGCTCTTCTTCATCCAGACTTTGCAGACCGGAAGTTAATCCGTAATCGAGACTGTTAACTAACTTGATTCCTTCTTCCAGACTATCGATGCACGCTACACTTAGCATAGGTCCAAAGAGCTCTGTTTGGAACGAATAACTATCGGGCTTTACGTCCCATTTAATGCAGGGTGCAAGCAGATATTTTTTTTCGTCGAGGAAGTGAGGAGCAACTAACCATTTTTCACCTGGATCAAGGCTGAGGGCTTTCAATAATTTCTCATTGTTGTTTGTAATCATAGGCCCCACTACATTTCCGCTATTCCATACGCTGCCTACTTTCATACTAGTGGCGGCATCTAAGAGTTTGCTTTTGAAACAAGGATCTTCGTATACTGAACGCTCGACCAATAACAGTGAGCAAGCGGAGCATTTTTGTCCGGCATTGCCGAAAGCAGAAGCAACAGTATTTATAATCGCATGATCTTTGTCACCTGAAGCTGTGAGTATCATGGCATTTTTACCTCCTGTTTCAGCTGATAATGGAGTGGATGGATTAACTCGTGTAATGCTTTGAGCTGTTTCTGTTCCACCGGTAAGAATGATATGCTTTATTTCAGGGGCTGTAGTGAGTACTTTAAGTGCTTCTCTGGTTGTTATTACTACTTGAAGTGCTTCTTTGGGTACGCCTGCTTTCCAAAAGGCTTCTGCAAATATCCATGCTACGGGGGCTGCTACTGTGGCAGGCTTTAAAATAACCGTATTGCCACCGGCTAATGCGGCTACAATGCCACCAATAGGAATGGCACAAGGGAAATTCCATGGAGAAATAACGAGTACAGTACCTTTGGGAGTAATATTGATGTTGCTCAATGCATCAAACTCTTGCATGGCTGTAGTGTAGAAACGTGCGTAGTCAATGCCTTCAGAAACTTCAACGTCGCCTTCGGTCACCGTTTTTCCTGTCACGGCACACATACATCCTATTAAGTCACCTCGCATTTCACCTAAGTGGTTGGCTGCGTCATACATTATTTTATGTCGTTCAGATAAGCTTGTTTGCCTCCAACCACTTGGATCTTTTTCAGCAATGGTTATGATTTGTTTTATTTCTTCTACGTCTGCTTGCGACATTTCGCAAATTTTCACTTCGTCGTTTTGGCAACGATCATAATAGCTATGCTTATTCTTTGTAACAACTGTTTCTGCTCCTATCTGTAGGGGGATCAGAGTGGACTCTTCTTCTTTCTTTTTCTTCCATTCAGAGAAGATGGATTCAACCCATTGTTGATTTTGAGGTAAGTCGAAATCCGTATCCGGTTCATTGGCGAACTTGTCAGCTGGAGCAACAGGAGCATAATCTTTGTTGCGATCTTGTGTACGGGTAGGGATGTGAGTTAGGTGATCTTTTAGTTGATAGGCTTCTTCAAACTGTTTTTCCAAAAAACTCCAGTTTTTACTTCCCGGCTTCAGGTTGAATGAGTAGGAAAGGAAATTTTCCGGTCCGGTATTTTCGTCCAGACGTCTAACCAAATAAGATACTGCATTGAGAAAATGTTCGTTTTTAACTACAGGAGTGTAGAGGATGACGCGGTTGCCTAAACTGGATTGTGCCCGCCAAAGATGGTTGGCCATGCCTTCGAGCATTTCAAAAGTCATGTAAGGAGTAGAATCATACTTTTGGCTAAGCAGATAAGCGTAAGAAATGGTGAAAAGGTTATGCGAAGCTACTCCGATGTGTAAACATGAAGCATTTTCCGGAAGAAGCGCTCTCTCTAAGATGAGCAAATAGTTGGCATCAACCTCTACTTTAGAAGAACGAATGGGGTTAGGCCACCCTTTGAGTGAAGAGATGACACTTTCCATCTCTAGATTGCATCCTTTTACAAGGCGCATCTTGATAGGAGCTCCTCCTTGGGCAACTCTTTCTTTCGCAAATTCCAAAAGTTCCGTTTGGAAATCATAAGCGTCGGGCAAGTAGGCCTGAATAACAATACCTGCCGAATAATTTTTAAATTCCGGTCTGCTAAGCACCGCTTTGAAGAGGCGCATAGTAAAGTGGGTGTCTTTGTACTCTTCCATATCCAGGTTGATAAATTTAGGCTTTTTAACTCCTTCTTCATCAATATAAGGAAAGTCGATGGCTTTTTGATATAGAGCAGACATGCGCATGAGGAGTTCCGGAAAGCTCTCCTTATAATTCAGTGCATGCGTCTGTGCGTAAATACCTGATATCTTGACGGATATGTAGTTAATATCCGGTGACTCAAGTGCTTCCAGGTAATGAAAATAGCGATGGTCGGCTTCTTTATTACCTAACACCACTTCGCCGAGCAAATTCACATTTTGACCTATTTTCTGTTGAAAACGAGTAGATAGGTGTTTGGTTAGTTTAGGACGCTCTTCGTTGATAATAACTTTAGAGGTGTCCATTCGAAGACGTTTCTTGATGATTGGGATGGCTATGGAGCTAAAATAGTGTCCAAAGGAATGGTACATTTTGAATAGGAGAGTATCTCGTTTATTTAGAAATTCAGGAATACCATATTTTTCTATAAGAACGTTGATTCGTTTTGAGAGTTTTTTGTTATCATGGATTTGTGATGACTCGTCGAGCATCTTTGATAAGAAAGCTTTATCACCCGGACGTTGAACCATTGTAGCATATTTATGTTGCTCTTTGCGTTCTTCTTCCGTCATCATTTGTTCGCATTGGTCATGAAGTTGCAATACCCAATCTTTTACTTCTTGTATACTGGGAGTATTCATATTTATGGTTTTAATTAAGTGAAACGAAAAAGTCTATCTCATTGATTAAAACATAAGCGAGGTGGGGCTAAATTGTACAGCTCTATATCGGTGCAGTGTTTGCAGTGCTTGCTCCGAGAACTTGTTAAAGGGTAAATACGATCTTTTCATAACTCAAATTTATCTTTAAGATGTGCAATCGGCATGTATAGTGGCAAATATATAAATATATACTGAATAAAAAATCATTCTGCCAATTATTTTGCATCCATAAAGATTTTAGGAAGGCTGAGAAGAACGGTAAAATAGATAAGAGAATAGAAGAGATGATAGAACTGTCCTTATAGTTAGGACAGTTCTGCTTTTTGGTATAAATCATCCATGACCAATCCGGCAATGGTGAATCCGAACATGGCGGTACTATGCGCCATTGTACCGTTGATACGCGCTTTCTTGCTACACCATTCATGGTTTATTAAATCAGGATCTCCTGGTCCATTCTTTGTTTTCGGGCAGAGGCATTGCTCTGTACCACACGAAGAATTAGCACCTTTGTTTTCGAGCAATTCTTCGCTAAATACACAAAGAAATTTCTTTGAAGGGCGCTCTCCCTTTTTTAGTTTGTTTCGAAGAGCCCTTGCAAGCGGACAGCCTATAACTTTCCAAAACTCTGCTACCTTGATTTTGGTAGGATCCATTTTTAAAGCTGCTCCCATAGAAGAGAAAAAAACTGCTTTTGTTTTGGTAGCAGTACGGATAAGTTCTGCTTTATTTTCTAAACTGTCTATGGCATCAATGATATAATCGTACTCATCTAAATGAAAGGAGCCAGATGTTTCTGCACTATAAATTTGTTGCAATGCATTAATCTCGGCTTTAGGGTTAATCTCTAATAGTCGAGTTTTAAGAGCATCAACTTTAACTTGTCCCACTGTTCGGGTGGTTGCCATCAGTTGGCGGTTAATATTCGTCACGCAGATACGATCAGAATCCACTATTGTTAATTGAGCAATACCTGATCTGGTGAGGCTTTCTGCACACCAGCTTCCTACTCCTCCTACACCAAAGATAATCACTTTGGTACGAGCTATTTTACTCATCAGGTCGTTGCCGAGTAATAATTCAGTTCTTTTAAAAATACCTTTTTCCAATCCCATTGGTTATATCTTGCTAAAATTGAGGTGCAAAAATACAATAAATATTTTAAATCAAAATTGGCAAATGCAAGTTCCTGATCTATCATTTGTGCATAGTTCTTTTTGCCAAACTAGCATACTCAATATTCTTTTGAAGTATTGAGTATGCTAGTTTGGGTTGAGACGCTTTTGCTAGAAATCGAAATTATCAGGATGAGGGCCTAAGCGCATATTTTTATCTAAGCGGTTTATTTGTTTCATTTCTTCTGCTGTTAATGAAAAATCTGCGATAGAAAAGTTTTCCGATAATCTATTTTCATGCACTGATTTGGGAATAATTATAACTCCTCGCTGAAGATTCCAACGTAGAGCGACCTGCGCAGTAGATTTATTGTGGTTTTTAGCAATCCCTTGCATTATTGGATTGGTTAGAATATCTGTTTTTCCAGCACCTAACGGTCCCCATGCTTCAGGATGAATGCCTTTTCCTTTGCAGTAAGTAATTACTGCCTCTTGCGAAAGATATGGATAGCACTCTATTTGATTAACGCTAGGAACTATCTCCGTTTTTTGTAGCAGTTCGTCAAGATGATAAGGTTGGTAATTGCTTACACCAATAGCTTTTGTTTTGCCGTCTTGATATACCTTTTCCATCTTTTCCCATACGCTGATATAGGTCTCTTTAACCGGCCAATGGACAAGATATAAGTCAACGTATTCAGTATTCAGTCTTTTAAGGCTGGCATTGATAGCTTCTGTCACCTTACCTGAGCGTTGGTCATCATTCCAAAGTTTAGTCGTTAAGAATATCTCTTCTCTTGCTATACCAGAATCTTTTATCGCTTTGCCTACTACTTCTTCATTTTTATAAATCATAGCAGTATCAATATGCCTATAGCCTAAATCTAAAGCAAATCTTATCGCTTTATAAGCTAATGTTGCATCGTCCATTTTCCATACGCCGAGACCTATGGAGGGTATTTCTACTCCGTTATTTAATTTCAATGTCTCCATAATTATTCATTTTATTCTGTTGATAAAACAAATAGGGGAGCTGCTTGTTCTTAATCCTCAAACATTCTGCTACGTGCCAGCATGCACGCTCCGATAATTCCTGCGTGGTCTTTAAGCTTGGAAGTCATGATAACAGAGTTTTTATTGACTAGGTTTAAAGAGTCTTTTCTGACGGTAGTTTTGATAGGTTGCGTGATGTAATCGTCGGTTAGAGATAAACTACTTCTAAGTTTGAAGAATATATCGGTCATAAACTGGATCGTTTCCCTGAAGATATTTATCAATGGAAGAAGGATCAAAAAGGAAAATATGTAATTGATCGTGGACCTTCTTTTTTGAAATGGATTGAATGGAGAACCAAAAATATTACTGATTTTATGGCTTTGGCTCGTAAAGAAGTGAAGGAAGCTAATCCTTAAATTTCGTTTGGAACTTATACTGGTGCTTGGTATTAATTTTGCTAGTAAGAAATATGATCCGAGTAAAGACTTTGATTGGGCGACTTCTAATTATATGAAATATGGATATGCGGAGTTAATCGACTTGTATGCGACGGGGAGCTATTATACTGATATCTTTTTGGAGGAGTATAAAAAAGCTAATTGTAGTGTTTGGGATGAAACCGATAGTCAAGCGCAATCGGGCACTTGGTATTGTGTGGAAGGTTCTTGTACACATTTAAGAACTATTCTCAAAGAGAATAAGTTTATGGGGGGAATTTTAGTTGGTCAATTTTATAAAACTCCCGATAAATTGTCTGAAGCTATCAAGATGAATTTAGTTAAATCTGATGGGTTGATGGTGTTTGATATTGTACATATCATCACCAAGAATCTGTGGAAAGAAGTGGAAGAGGGAATGAGAGAAGGCAGAGCTATCGATTAACTAACTGATATAAATTATATTATCTGTTTCATGCAAAACAATCTTTGCATGAAACAAATCTGCTAATTATTATTATTTATTTGTCATTAGGTCTTTTTCTTCTACTTTTCTGATTCATACCTCTTAATAATTTTCGGTGAAAACGCATTTCGGCCCTTTGAACCATATATATTTTACGAGAAGATAATAAGCCTTTAAATTTTTGAAAATAAGCTTTTTCTAATTTGTCGGAAGCGATACGCAGATCATACATTTTGTTAAGAAGGTCATTGTATTGTTCTTCGGTTGTTTGAGGATTTCTACCTTTATGTAATAGTTTCCATATCTGATCATTGATTTCTTTCTTTTTATCTTGTAGTTCAAAATAAATAGGAAAGAAAGCATCTGCTTCTTTTGTTGTTAGACCGACATCTTCAGTAATAAAAGTTTTTTGTTTTGCTCTAAACTCATCAGGGGTAAGGCGTTGGTTGTAATCTTCTACTCCGAAAAGTTGGGCAGCAGATATTGTAAATAGGAATATTAAAACGATTAGTCTGTTCATTTTTAATCTGTTTATTAGATTATTCTGCATCACTTAAATATACATACAATGAATAGTCATCTAGCATTGAGTGACTTAGTACTACATCAATATATTCGTCTGAAACAGGTTCGTTAAGCTCTGTCTCAGCACTTCTTTTTGCTTTATTTTTTAATGTTGCGTCATCAGATGAGGCCACTCTGATTATCAGAGCTGCTCCAACAAACATTGCAGCCATGTATACCCATGGTTTTACTTTATCCCATGTGGTAGGCTCTTTTACAGCAAAAGTAGGATTCTCTTTTTTAGGGAGCTTTTTCATTACTTCTGAAGTAAGATTCTCGAAGTAACCTTCAGGAACACTGAAATGGTTCTCCGTCCCTACTTTCCTTAAGATTTTATCTTCTTCTTTCATTATTTTATCCTCCTTATCTATTAGACACTTAATGAGCTAAAAAGTTTAATCGGTTTCTTCTAAAAATTTCTCTATCTTTTTTACGGCATGGTGATACGAAGCTTTTAATGCGCCAACAGAAGTACCTAGAATATCAGACATTTCTTCGTATTTCATATCTTGATAGTATTTTAGATTAAACACTATGCGTTGTTTCTCGGGAAGTGATAGTAAGGCCTTTTGCAGCATAAGTTCTATTTGATCGCCTGAAAAGTATGGATCACTTTCTAGCTTTTGTTCAACCATAAGTTCGGGATTATCAATGTCAACTGTGTTTACGGCTTTTTGTTTATTCAAAAAAGTCAGGCATTCATTTAGTGCAATTCTATATAACCAAGTGGATAGTTTTGCTTCAGCTCGGAAATAATCAAGGTTAATCCATGCTTTTATGAATGTGTTTTGTAGTATGTCATTTGAATCTTCATGCGATAGTACCATTCGTCTTATTTGCCAATATAATTGTTCACTATATTGTCCTACGATCATCTCAAAGGCTTTTTTTTGAGTTTTATCTTGTTGAAGAAGGGCTAATACCTCACGTTCATTATAAGAATTCATAGGGCTAGTATTATTCCTTTCATGCTACAATCATTAATGATTTATTTTATAACTATTTTTTTTACGGTATTAGCTACCTTTAAAAAATAATATCCTTTAGGTAGGGAGAGTTCTATTGTTTTTTCAGAGGATTCTGAACGTATTGACAATAATTTGATTCCTACAAGGCTGTATATTTCAACAAGAGATCCAGGTAAGATATTTTGTAAATAAAGAGTCTGTCCGGTAGTAGTACTACTGACTTTAGAAGATAATTTTTCAGATTCCTGTACTTTGGGGTCTTCTTTTGCTGCTGCAGTGAAAACGGAGACTG
Organism: uncultured Bacteroides sp.; assembly: GCF_963677685.1. Classification (NCBI taxonomy): domain Bacteria; kingdom Pseudomonadati; phylum Bacteroidota; class Bacteroidia; order Bacteroidales; family Bacteroidaceae; genus Bacteroides; species uncultured Bacteroides sp. Next base: position 3,252,855 of record NZ_OY782186.1, on the reverse strand, counting down.
AACTCAGTAAGAGGAGAATGAAAAAGACTAATTTTCTCATAAATACATTTTAAAATCTTACAATTACATACAAATATACATTGTTATCCTATCAAAAAGTGATGTTTTTAATATTTTAACGTGTAAAAGCGAACTATTGTTTTATATTTTTATGCAAAGACCTTCTTTTGCGACAATGGTATTAGGAAAAATGGTGGATGCTTCAGATAATAGTTGTTCTTCATTTTCATAGCGAGCTGAAAAGTGCCCAATAATTAATTGTTTGGCATTGGCTTCTTTAGCAATACTGGCAGCTTGCTCTGCTGTAGAATGAAAAGTCTCACGTGCTCGGGCTAATTCGCTTTGCGCGAATGTGGCTTCATGAAACAATAAATTTACTTCTGAAAGTTGTTCTGTGATTTCAGGGTTGAATATTGTGTCTGAGCAATAAGCGTATTTGCGTATAGGATCTGCCGGCATCGTTAAACGGGAGTTTGGTATCAAGACTCCATCTGGGGTGAGGTAATCGAATCCGTTTTTTATTTTATTGATTTCGTATATAGGTACTTCATAAAAGTCAATCATGTCGCGAAGAATATGTCTTAATCCTAGTTTTTCTGAAAACAGAAAACCGCAACAAGGTATTCGGTGTTGTAATGGGATGGTGCTAACTGTTAGCGAGCGGTCTTCGTATATTAATGTTGTCTTTTTGGTATTGAATTCGTGAAATACTACTTTGTACGACAGATTGTAGCAGAAGAATTTGAGCATAGGTGAGAGGATGGCTTCAAGTCCTTTGGGAGAGTGGATATGAAGTTCAGCGGTGCGTCCCAGTAGGCTGAATGTAGAGATGAGTCCTAGTAGTCCGAAACAATGGTCACCATGCAGGTGTGATATGAAGATGTGATTAAGCCGGGAAAATTTTAATTGTGCTTTGCGAAATTGTAACTGAGCAGCTTCTCCACAATCAATCATAAAAAGTTTATCACGCAAATTGATTACTTGAGATGTGGCAAAATGGCGTGTGGTAGGTAGTGCAGACCCGCAACCAAGTATATGTAATTCAAATTTTTCCATCCTATAAATAATGTAAATACAAAGGTAGAAGAAAACAATATAAAAGGAGCAAGATAACAATAAAAAAACCGCCACTATTAAAGTGGCGGTTTTAGTTGGAATTGATTAAAAATCAATTTTTATTTTTCAGAATCAGACTCCATTTGTTCTTTCAAAGCAGCCAAGGCATCAATATCTCCTAGAGTAGTAGATGCGCTTTGGTTTTGGATAGCTGTAGCTGCTTCTTCTTTCTTAGTAGTTTTTTTAGCTGTAGCTTTTCTTTCTACTTTTTCTTCTGATTTAGCAGCATCTTCAAAAATACGGCTATGAGAAAGTATGATTCTCTTAGCGTCTTTATTGAATTCTATAACTTTGAATTCCATTTTTTCGTCAAGCTGAGCTTGTGTACCGTCTTCTTTAACCAAATGTTTTGGAGTGGCAAAGCCCTCAACGCCATAAGGAAGAGCTACAACAGCACCTTTATCTAACATTTCGATGATAGTTCCTTCGTGTACAGATCCTACAGTAAATACTGTTTCAAAAACATCCCAAGGATTTTCTTCTAATTGTTTATGACCTAAGCTTAAACGACGATTATCTTTGTCTATTTCCAATACTTGAACGTCAATATCTGCACCAATCTGGGTAAATTCTGATGGGTGTTTTACTTTTTTAGTCCAAGAAAGATCTGAAATGTGGATCAAACCGTCAACACCTTCTTCTATTTCAACGAATACGCCGAAGTTAGTAAAGTTGCGAACTTTTGCAGTATGCTTAGAACCTACAGGATATTTCTCTTCGATAGTTTCCCAAGGATCTTGCTTCAACTGTTTGATACCTAATGACATCTTACGTTCTTCGCGGTCAAGTGTTAACACAATAGCTTCAACAGAATCACCTACTTTCATAAAGTCTTGTGCTGAACGCAAGTGTTGTGACCAAGACATTTCTGATACGTGAATCAAACCTTCAACGCCTGTTGCAATTTCAATAAATGCACCGTAATCAGCCATAACAACTACTCTACCGGTTACTTTGTCTCCAACTTTTAAGTTAGGATCAAGAGCATCCCATGGGTGTGGAGTAAGTTGTTTTAAACCAAGCGCGATACGTTTCTTTTCATCATCAAAGTCAAGAATAACCACATTTAGTTTTTGATCTAATTCAACAACCTCTTTTGGATCGCTTACACGACCCCAAGATAGGTCAGTGATGTGAATCAAACCATCTACACCGCCAAGGTCAATGAATACTCCATAAGAGGTAATATTCTTAACTGTTCCTTCAAGAACTTGACCTTTTTCAAGTTTTCCGATAATTTCTTTTTTCTGTTGTTCCAATTCAGCTTCGATAAGAGCTTTGTGAGAAACAACAACGTTTTTGAATTCTTGGTTGATTTTAACAACCTTGAATTCCATCGTTTTTCCAACGAATACATCGTAATCGCGGATAGGCTTAACATCTATTTGAGAACCTGGCAAGAAAGCTTCGATGCCAAATACATCAACGATCATACCACCCTTAGTACGACATTTGATGAAACCTTTGATAATTTCTTCATTGTCCAAAGCTGCATTGACGCGATCCCAAGAACGGGCTGCACGAGCTTTTCTATGTGACAATACAAGTTGTCCTTTTTTGTCTTCCTGATTTTCAATGTATACTTCTACAGTATCACCTACTTTTAAGTCAGGATTGTAGCGGAATTCATTCAAAGGAATGATACCGTCTGATTTGTAACCGATGTTAACAACAACTTCGCGTTTGTTCATTGCGATTACAATTCCGTCAACAACCTCACGGTCATTTACTTTGTTTAGCGTACCGTCGTAAGCTTTTTCAAGTTCTTCGTGGCTGGCACCGACAAAGACTTCTCCATTTTCATAAGCATCCCAATTGAAGTCTTCAATCGGAGCGATGTTTTTTAAATTTTCCATTAATTAATAAATCGTTTAAAAACTTTAATTAAATAAGACATTATTTTGACTATGTGATAAAATCAGGCGCAAAGATATGATTAATTCCTTGAAAGACAAAGAGTTTAGGTAAATTAGTTCTTTAAATAATAGTTCACTGTTGTTACTACTCGTATATATTTAATAAATGGGGTGTTTGCATCTCTGTTCGATATGGAAAATTGCCCTTGAGAAGCGTTTCTGATCTTTCCTAATTCGCTTTCGGAATCATGGGCGAATTTATTAGCTGCTATTCGAGCATTTTTTGTTGCTTCTTCTATCATTTGTGGCTTTATTTTGTTTAATCCCGTGAATTCATATACTACATTGTATCGATAGTCACCTGTAGCTATTGCAATTCCTTGTTTTAATAGTTCTGTTTGTTCTGTCATTAATTTGCGCACTTTCTGCACATTTTTTGATGTAACAGTTATTCCGGAAGTAGCATTGTACCTGTATAGTGGAGGGTTAGAACTATATCGCTCTGCTTTCATATCTACTATTTCCGGAGGTGCTTGGCTTATCTCATTTGCAGTGATACCATTCTTTTTTAAGAAGGTGATGATGAGTTGGTTTTTGGCATTTATTGTATTATAGAGTGTAATTAAGTCATTACCTATTTCCTTGTACATCAAAGGCCAGATAACCTTATCAGCAGGAACTTCCACTTCAGCAAGTCCTTTTACGCTAACGATTCGTTCTTTGTCTTTGAATTCTGTGATGCCTTTTTTTATTTGATAGCCGATGAAAAATAGTCCAATAGCAATTAATAGTGCCTCAATTCTCCAATGTTTCATGATCCTAAGATTTTATGTTTTTACTTTTTTATGCGAATATTATACATACAATATTATTAGAATTTTATGATATATGCAAATGGTTTGTTCTTTACTTTATGGATTGTAAATTACAGTTTTATTTTATCTGTTTGTTTCATCCGTTTTTCTTTGTTTGATATAATTTTATTACTTAATTTTTGTAGCTGCTTGCCCAGTAACCCTTTGATATACCTCAAACTTCCTGTTTATATACTTTCAGAAGATGGATAAAATCGGTTTGGGGGACCTATCTAGCCACAAGAGAAATAGTACAATAAAAATATAGGGAAGAGTCCTTGGGACATTTGTTCACTTTGTCTGTGATGGGTCTGCTTTCGATGGGGGGCTTTGGTGGGTGTATCTTTGAGTAGTACTTACATTACATATACGCCTACTTATAGTTCCCTTCTACAAGTAGTACCTAGGGCACAGGAACCACCGACTTTACTTCCATTTCTTATTTTACTGACGATGTAACGGATGGTGGTCAGACGAATACTTTCTTAAACGATGCTGCGCGGAATACAGATACTAACTATGGGAGATAGTTGTAAATACTTGAGTAAAACGAAGTCTGTGAGTGGCAGTTGGCGCATGCCTACGGCGGAAAAATTCAATGCTGCAAGTGTGGTTGACAATGGCTCTGTGGCATGCACTATCGTTACTACACCTTGGGCTAAATTGGGTGATCTGCTATATCCGGCAATGCATAGGGACGAGTCTAATTCCGAATGGTGGTACCTATGCGGTTAATGGTAATAGTAGTAGCTTTCCTGCATCGGGCTATTGTCTTGTTATTGGTACATTGCATTATGTTGGTCAGGGCGACCGTTATTGGAGCAGTAGTGTATATCCCGGTTTTGCGCTTAGTTACTACTTGCTCGTCAATGGTAGTAATGTGTATCCGGCGGGCAACAATAGTCGGCCGAACGGTTTTCCTGTCCGTTGTGTTCAAAATTAAAGTGATGCGTAGTAACTGTTTTCCAAATATTAAAGAAATACTCATGATGTGAATCACGGTTTTTTTATTTGTTTGTAACCTCCTCGGGCCAGCGAGCTTGGGGAGGATTTTTATGAATAAAGAGCAAATCTAAAATGAATTATCGATTGAATAATTCAAAAGTAAATTTGCATCCAATTTCGGAGAATTTGCCATTTACGTTACTAGCAAATATTCCTAAATCAAAAATGTGAGTACCAATGCCATATCCGAATTCTAAATAAGGTTTTAGATGAGGGACTACTAAAAAATTGGCATATAGTCGTTCGTTTATAACATTACGAGTGTACTTTACAAAATGTGGAATGAATAAAAAAGGGGCTTCATAAGTTAAGTGCCCTCTAACATATTTTTGTGAGGAGTTATACCATCGTCTGTCGAGTAATTGAAATACGCCACCTATTTCATCATTCCATCCTACCGGAAGATTATTTTTACTGAAGTTCGCAAAGTCGACAAAGTAAACTTGTTTTTGATTTGTAAAAGTTCCACAACCAAAGCGCCAGAATATATTACGCATTAAACCTATAGATAATTGGTGTTGGATATCTAGCTCTATTCTCTCGTAATTACCGCTACTTTTAAATATACCTTTTATTCCTTTTTCCCAATCTACAGAGAAAGTAGGGTAGTCGGAATAAAGATTTACTTTTCTTTCTCCATTCATATAATAATATTGTCCTGGAGTCCAGGATAAACGTATTCTGGGTGCAAAACTAATATACTTATCTTTTATATTCGGATTATGAATTAGTGAGTCAACTGGAGCAGTTGACTTTATAGCGGTTCTTTTATGAGCTGAGAGTCCTAGATTAAGAAGTAGTCCGTTTGTGATTTCAAGACTATGGTTGAAGTTAATGTATAAATCACGGAAATAGGCTAATTGAATCTTATCAAAATCAAAGATACTGTCTGGTATGGCTTTTAAATCTTCTAGTACTTCACTGCTATAGATGCGGTTACCATTACCAATGCTAAAGTGGATTGCCGCTTTTTTACGCGGCCAGTAATCATAGTCAGCATTAGCTGACCAATAAAGCTCTTTTCTTTTGAAATTATATCCAATTTTAGGAGTGACGAGAAGTAATCTGTCACCCGAGAAAAGGCGGCTATATTTAAACGATTGACGATAAGCAAAACCATCGTTGGCGCTATAACTCATTAAAAAGGGATTCAGTAAGGGAGAAAATTTAATGTTACCCATATGGAATAAATTCACGTAATAGTTACTTGTGAGGGCATTTCCAGTTTCTCCCACCCAGTCCCATTTTTTCTCTTTTATCGGAAAACGATGCACCAGTGAATTATTTCTTTGTCCGTATTCTGTGTATAGTTTTTTTTCATTTGTATTTAAATCTATTGGGCGGAATTTTTCAAAAGAAGTGAGGTTTGTTTGAAACATGCTAGTATCGCATTGTAAGGTATAAGACTCTGTTAAATTATAATTCTTTTTTTGAGTGAGTTTAATTTCTTGATATTTTATAGATTGATATTTTAAAACAGCGGAATAATTGCTTTCTAGTACATTTCCCAAAAAGCGAAAACTTGTGTTTATGTTGTAACGAAGAGGAAGACATTCGTCATCCGCCCCTATGTTGCCCATTTCTATTTTTATATTGAAGAAACGATATTCGGATCGTCCCGTTATATAAACTTCACGTACACTCCATACTCCATCACTAATAATCATATAGCCACTTACTAGTTGATAACTTTCTGTTTTAGGAGTGAACTTTACTTTGTAGCTTATTTTTCCTGAATTATCTAATATGGAGTCGATTTTGTATTGATAATATCTTTGTCCGTTGGACGCAAGTGGTGATAATATTTTTTTGTTCAGTAGTGTAGAAGAGTATATATGCGTATGAAAATAGTCGAGTGCGTCTCCCTCTAGCCCATTGAAACCTTTCACTGTACCTACACATGCTTTTATTTTTTGATCATATATATTAGGTGCGGTATAATGTATTTCGCTATACGATTCTATGAGATATTTTTTTACACCTTTCTCTCTCTTGAACATAGAAGGGATAAAACGGATAATCATATTCTTTTTTTTTATGTCCATCTTGCATTTGAGATATACATCCGCTTTGTATTCTCCTACTATATTTTCATAAAAAGGTGCATATAAGATTGTCTTAGTTAAAATAGAATCAATCGAGATGTTTTTTGTTGAGTTTTGGGTAGAGGCAATATTGGCTTGGGCTTCTTTTGGGAAAAAGAGCGAAAGTAAAAAACAAATCCATATTGATATATATAGTTTCAAAATTAGAATCAATTTTTTGAGTTGGACAAATATAGATAATTTGTTTGAAAAAGTGTTTTCGTACTTGTTAATACATGTTTTTTATATCAGTATATATAGATATATGCCTCTTCTTTTTACTTATAAATGTTGCTTTAGGAAGCTGCTAGAACATAATCTTTTTCTCTTTTTAGTTATTCTTTTCATTTTTTCTTTCTACATTTGTGCTTTATAACACAGTTTTGCAACACTCATGGTAAAGATGAATTTGTCAGACATAGTTGTCCCTGATTATATAGCTGAAATGTGGGCTCCTTTAACTGCTGAGCAAAAAGATTTTCTAGCTAGTAATTTTACTCTACAACATTATAAAAAGAATGAGACTATTTATTGCGAAGGTGAAGCACCTTCCCATTTAATGTGTCTTCTTAACGGTAAGGTCAAGATTTATAAAGATGGAGTGGGAGGACGGAGCCAAATTATCAGAATGATTAAGCCTGTTGAATATTTTGGCTATCGTGCTTATTTTGCTAAAGAAGATTATCTCACTGCTGCTGCCGCTTTTGAACCTTCTACAATATGTCTTATTCCCATGAATGCTATGGTTACCCTTATGAGTCAGAACAATGATTTAGCCTTATTTTTTATTCAGCAACTTTCGCGAGATTTGGGTGTTGCTGATGAGAGGACGGTTAATCTTACTCAAAAGCATATACGAGGGAGGCTCGCTGAGTCTCTTTTATTTTTGAAGGAAAGTTATGGTTTAGAGGAGGATGGCTCTACATTGAGTATCTATCTTTCGCGTGAAGATTTGGCTAATTTATCTAATATGACAACGTCTAATGCTATTAGAACGTTATCTAATTTTGCAAATGAGCGTTTAATAACTATTGATGGAAGAAAAATAAAAATTATAGATGAAGAAAAGATAAAAAAGATAAGTAAGATCGGATAAGATCTTTTATTGTAATTTATTTACTTAACACATTTGATATTATGAAAAAAGGAATCTATTTTCTCCTTTTGCTATGTATGTTTACTTCCCCCGGATACATTTTAGCAAAAGAAGTGACTCACGGCTATAATCTTGTGCCGTTACCTAACAAATTAACTCCTCGGAAAGGGACTTTTGAATTGACAGATAAAACATTGGTTATTGTTTCTGATGCTCCTTCTGTTAAAACGATTTCAGATGCCTTAATTAGTCGTATTCAAAAAGTTACTGGTATTTCACTGAAATATGCTGATAAAGAGAAAAGTTTTCACTATCCTGCGATAATCTTTAGCCAGCAACGAGGATATGCTAAAGAAGCTTATAAGTTAATGGTATCACCTAAGAACATTACTATTGAAGCTTCTGAACCTAATGGTTTCTTTTATGCTGTTCAGACTCTTTATCAATTAATGCCTACTGATATATATGCTAATAAATTTGTATCCCGAAAAAGATGGGATATATCTGCCGTTGAGATAGAAGATGCTCCCCGCTTTGCTTATAGAGGTTTGATGTTAGATGTTTGTAGGCATTATGCACCGATTGAGTATGTTTATAAATTTATAGATATGCTAGCTTTGCATAAAATGAATGTGTTTCATTGGCATTTGACCGAAGATCAAGGATGGAGAATTGAAATAAAAAAATATCCTAAACTTACAGAGGTAGGTTCAAAAAGACCTGAAACTTTAGAAGGCTATTATTATGAAAATTATCCTCTTGTTTTTGATGGTGTGGAGCATAAAGGGTATTACACTCAGGAACAGATCAGAGAAGTTGTGGCTTATGCAGCAAGTAAGTACATTACAGTTATTCCGGAGATAGAGATGCCCGGGCATGCTCTGGCTGCTATTGCTTCTTATCCACAACTTTCGTGTACTCCCGATTCAACGTATAAAGTTGCAACTTCGTGGGGCGTTTTTGAACAAGTTTACTGTCCGAAAGAAGAAACTTTTAAATTCCTTGAAAATGTTTTGGATGAAGTGATGGATTTATTTCCTAGTCAGTATATCCATATTGGGGGAGATGAGTGTCCTAAAACTGCTTGGAAGAATAGTAAATATTGCCAGAATTTGATTAATCAGTTAGGATTAAAAGATGATTCTATTCCTAGTACTGTGGATGGTAGAAAACATTCAAAAGAAGAAAAGCTTCAAAGTTATTTTATAACGAGAATAGAAAAATATCTGAATAGCAAAGGGCGTAACATTATTGGCTGGGATGAAATTCTAGAAGGAGGATTGGCACCCAATGCTACAGTCATGTCTTGGCGTGGAGTTGAGGGAGGACTCAATGCAGCGAAGGCAGGACATAATGCTATTATGACTCCTGGTGCTTATGTTTATTTGGACCATTATCAGGAAAATCCGGAATTTGCCCCAACTACAATTGGAGGATATACTACTTTAAAAAGAACGTATGGCTATAACCCTGTACCTGATGATGCGAATGAATTGGTACAAGAACATGTTATCGGCTTACAAGGTAATGTTTGGACTGAGTACATGCAGAATAATGACCGAAGGGACTATCAGGCTTTTCCGAGAGCAGTAGCTATTGCAGAAACTGCTTGGACATTGAATAAAAATAAAGACTGGAGTAGCTTCTGTGCTCGCATGAAGGGTGACTTTAAAAGAATGGATGCTATGCATGTAAAGGCATGCCGAAATTTCTTTGAAGTAAACATTAATACTCATGTAGAAGGAGAAGAATTGAAAGTTTTTTTGGAGACCTATTATCCTGAAGGAGAGATACGATATACAATTAATGGCAATGAGCCAACGGTTAATTCAGCTAAATATACGCAACCTTTTGCTTTGAATGGTAATATCGATTTGAGAGCAGCGGTTTTTTATGGAAAGAAGCGGGTAGGTCGAATTTCCTCTAAAAAGTTATATGGAAATCTGATAACAGGAAAAGCTTATACTGTTACTCCTCATGTTGGCTGGATGAGTGGAGATGTTTTTGGGGAGAATGATGTTTTAGGCGCAGATTCTACTACATTAGGACTCACGAATGGCAAACGAGGGTATAATGCTTCTTATACACCATGGGTTAATTTCAACATGAATAAAAAGTGTCATGAGGTAACTTTTATAGTCGACTTGGGGCATTCACAGAGCATTAGTAAAGTCGTGCTTGGCTCCTTATTTAATCCTGCGTATTTGGTTTTGCCTTCAAGTGGAATTATAGTAGAAAAGTCGAATGACGGAGTTGACTTCAAACATGTGGCTCAACAATCTTTTCATCGACAGTTACCTAAGAATGGACGCAAGGCATATACTGACTCCATTGCTTTCACCTCTACAAAAGCTCGTTATGTTAAGCTTATTATTAAAAATGGAGGGACATTGCGTAGAGGGGTGGATTTTAGAAAAGATCTTTCAGATGAGGAATTTACTCAGGCCAATTTATACCTTGATGAAGTAGAAATATATTAATTGTAAGTATATAGAAATAGAAATCCCCCAACTTAAGCTTGCTACTTTGTTGGGGGATATTTATTTAAAAGACTGCTTCTTAGGTGAGAGTCCTATAAGCCATGTTCCGATAAGTATCTTTCTGCCTCAATAGCGGCTTTACACCCACTGCCTGCAGCTGTTATTGCTTGACGATAATGCGAGTCAGCAACATCTCCTGCGGCGAACACACCCGGAACTTTTGTTCTAGGTGACGCACCTTCTGTGAGGATATATCCTACTTTGTCTGTTTCTACGTAAGGTTTGAATATATCAGAATTAGGCTTGTGTCCTATCGCTAAGAAGAAGCCATCGATAGCTATATCGTAACGTTCTTCATCATTTTCGCCTAAGCGTTTAACCACATGAGCACCTTCTACTCCATTTTCGCCAAAGAGGCCTAAAGTATTATGCTCGAAGAGAACTTCTATTTTTTCATGATTCATCACGCGTTCCTGCATAATCTTAGAAGCACGTAAAAATGGTTTGCGCACAATCAAGTATACTTTTGAAGCTAAGCCTGCCAAATAGATAGCCTCTTCACAAGCGGTGTCACCTCCACCTACTACAGCTACCACTTTCTTGCGGTAGAAGAATCCGTCACAAGTAGCACAAGCACTTACTCCCATGCCTGCATATTTTTGCTCGTCTTCCAAACCTAAATACTTGGCAGTGGCACCAGTTGATATAATGATAGTTTGAGCTTCGATAACTTTCTCTCCGTCGATAGTTACTTTATAAGGAGCGTTACTTAGATCAGTTGCCGTAGCTATTCCAAAACGAACTTCAGCACCAAAGCGTTCAGCTTGTTTACGTAAATCTTCCATCAACTCTGGGCCGGTTATTCCTTCAGGGTATCCGGGGAAATTTTCAACTTCGGTGGTAGTGGTCAGCTGTCCCCCTGGTTGTAAACCTTCATAAAGTACAGGAGAGAGGTTTGCACGTCCGGCATAAATAGCAGCTGTATATCCGGCAGGACCGGAACCAATAATAAGGCATCTTACTTTTTCTGTTTCCATATTTTTGTTTTTATATTATTTTATCTTAAATCAATAATTTCACTGTCTGGGTATAGCTTTTTATTGAAAGCAAAAAGAGAATCCGCATACTTCTGTTTAGCCTGATAACCAGTAACAGTTATTTCTACTCGGGACTTATCTTGTTGTTCCGCTATTATATATAAGGGCTGATAAGTTTTTTTTGCAATGTAAAGTGTTACAGCTGCAATATTTTGCTTTTTCCCTTTTGCTGTTAGCATAACCTCATATATAGCCTTGCCTTGAAAAGAGGTTTTATTTCCCATTCTATAAGAATAACCTTTTTTATACATATATAATAAAAGGTATGGATTGGTATTGTTTAGTTCTGCTTCAGTTGGGGTACTCACATTGACTTCTTCACTTCCTGAGAGATAACTCCATTGGGTTGTTCCATCAAACCAAGTAACTGCTTCTGGTATTTTTAGAAGGAATTTAGTTGATTTCATTTGGATTGTTCCTTTAGTTTCTCCTACAAGCCGGTTTTTTGTGTAAGATTTGCTTTGAAATGAGACCTTTAGTCCTCCGGCATTGCGGAGATTGGCGGCCGCTTTATTAAGTATTGATTCTGCTTTGCCATTGTTTTTGGCTGATAATCCAATAGTAAAACACAAAAATCCAAGAAGAATGAATATGACCTTTTTCATAAGTTGTAAAACGGTAATTATTAGAAATTGTTCAAACGCATCTCTAAATCGTTTTCATCTATACACATGACCTGTCGAGCTTTGCTGCCTTCGCTCGGACCAACTATACCTGCTTTCTCAAGTTGGTCCATGATGCGGCCAGCTCGATTATACCCGATAGAAAATTTACGTTGTATCAGAGAAGTCGATCCTTGTTGGTGGATAACGATTAAGCGGGCAGCATCTTCGAAGAGAGGATCGAGGCGTCCCATATCAACATCACCTAAATCGCTTCCGCTTTCTTCATTTACATATTCAGGTAAATAGAATGCTGTAGGGTAACCTTGTTGACGGGCTATATGTTTTGTAATATCTTCTACTTCAGGTGTATCAACAAAAGCACATTGCACACGAATAGGGTCAGCCCCTTGAAGGAATAACATATCTCCCCGTCCTATTAACTGGTTGGCTCCTGGGCGGTCAAGTATTGTTCTGGAGTCCATCATAGATGATACTCGGAATGCCACACGAGCAGGGAAATTAGCTTTGATCGTACCTGTGATGATATTGGTTGTTGGTCGTTGGGTAGCAATAACCATGTGTATACCGATGGCACGTGCTAGCTGCGCAATGCGGGCAATAGGTAATTCTACTTCTTTCCCGGCTGTCATAATCAGATCACCAAATTCATCGATAATTACTACGATGTATGGCATAAATTTATGTCCTTTTTCAGGATTAAGTTTTCTATTTATAAACTTCTCGTTATACTCCTTTATGTTACGGACATGTGCTTTTTTAAGCAAATCATAACGACTATCCATTTCTACACAGATAGAATTAAGAGTTTGCACAACTTTCGTTACATCTGTGATGATTGCTTCTGCTGCATCGGGTAGTTTTGCCAAGAAATGATTCTCTACTACGGAATAGATACTAAATTCTACTTTTTTCGGGTCGACTAGTACGAACTTTAATTCGGCCGGATGCTTCTTATAAAGCAATGAGGTTATGATGGCATTTAAGCCTACCGATTTACCTTGCCCGGTAGCTCCCGCAACTAAGACGTGTGGCATTTTACACAAATCAACCATGAAAACTTCGTTGGTAATTGTTTTTCCCAGTGCAATAGGCAACTCATAATTCGATTCCTGAAATCTTTTACTGCCAATAATTGACTGCATCGAAACTATTTTAGGATTAGAATTAGGTACCTCTATTCCAATAGTTCCTTTGCCTGGGATAGGAGCAATGATGCGGATACCTAGAGCCGATAAACTCAGTGCAATATCATCTTCCAAGCCTCGTATTTTAGATATTCGTACTCCTTGCTCGGGAGTAATTTCATATAGAGTCACGGTAGGACCTACGGTAGCTTTTATGGAGCTGATTTCAATGCCAAAACTGCGAAGAGTATTAATGATACGATCTTTATTTCCTTTTTGCTCTTCCATGTTGATGGTAGGCTCATTGTTCTCGTACTTTTTCATCAACTCTAAAGTGGGGAAATGATAATTTTCCAAATCGAGCTTAGGGTTGTAAGGTTCACCTTCTTTGCCCTGATAGATTTCATTATCTTCATTGAGAGTCGATTCTATCTCAAATACAGGATCTCCTGCGTTGTTTTTGTTTGCTGCTTCGGGAGTCTTATCTTCTTTCTTTGTTACATTTTGCTCTTCCGACATCAATATTATTGAGCTATCATCCACGGGAGCATTAATTTCCATCTCTTTGTCTTCGAGAGGCATTTCCTGTTTATATGTTTTGTCGATTGAGAAGTCAACAGTCTGTGGTTGTGGATTTGTTATTTCTATTGTAGCTTTTTCTTTAATCTCTTCTTCTTCTGAGGCATCTATTTCCTCTTTTTCTTTCTTTTCTCTTTTAATAAAATCAAGTCGAATTATTTTGCGAATCCATATGATGGTACGTGCACTCATGTAGATAAGGAAACATATACCAGTAACTAGAAGGATCATCCAAACTCCCGGGGTACCAACCTGTGAGACGAGCCAGTTACTAACATTGTATCCGTGCATTCCTCCCCAATATACAAATGAATCTTTATATTGATTTAAAAATGCAAAACCCAAAAACACGGAGAACCAAATAAGTAAGAGAGAACAACCTATAAACCATTTCCATAAGCGAAATGGGCGGACTTTCATTAGCTTTAATCCGGCAACTCCAAGAAATATGAGGATAAAGAAAGACGCAACTCCGAAACAGTCATTGATGAGATAATTGGCTAGTTGGGCTCCTCGAGATCCTGCATAGTTTTTTATATGATTATTAACAGAAGCAAGGTCTTGCGCCGTTCCATTATCGATAATGCTTTGGTCTGCAGAACCGGTGAAAAAGAAAGACGAAAAAGCTAATAGGAGGTATACGGAAAATATAACTAAAACTAGCCCAAATACAAATTGAATTGTTTCATTTCTGAGAAATGATGTTACTTTATTGATAGAGTTCGTTTTTGATATTTTTTCTGAAGAGTCTTTTTTTGCCATGTCAATGAATACTTAAAACAAAATATATATAGTGCAAACTTAGGCAAAAAACTTCAATTATTTGTTTATTAAGAAAAATAAAAATATAGCCTTAAAGCACGAGCTTTTCTATATATTGAATGGAAAAGGCTTTCCTTAAGAGTATAAATGTTAATCAGATGAAAAAAAAATTAATAATGGAAGGTGCAAAGTAACATCTGTATTGTTTTTCTTGTTACATTTGTCATCGGAAAACTAAAATGATAAAAATAGTTTTTTGTGATTATTTGTTCATACTCTATACAAATGTATAGTATGAGAATGAATCCTAATGTAAACCTTCTGTTTAACCTCTTTAATCTTACTGGCGAAAACCCGAGTAGGCAGTATTGCTTTATTATTACAAAACTATACATAAAAAAGTATGAAGACTAAAATTAACCGTTCCCTAACTAGCAGAGTATTGCAGGTAGGCGCATTTGCTCTTAGTGTTTCTTTATTTTCTTGCGGTAACAAGCAGCAGGGAAATATGGGAGCGCAACCTGAGTACGCTGTACGTACATTGCAATCCACACACACTGAACTTCATAGTTCTTATCCCGCTTCCATAGAAGGTAAGCAAGATATTGAAATCAGACCACAAATAGCAGGCTTTATAACAAAGGTTGGAGTTGATGAAGGTGCTATTGTTCGTAAGGGACAAACTCTATTTATTATTGATCCTGTTCAATATAGAGCTGCTGTACAGCAAGCTGAAGCTTCTGTAAAATTAGCTAAGGCAGCAGTTTCTACAGCTCGATTGACTGTAAAAAATAAGAAAGAGCTTTTTAAACAAAAAATTATTGGTGATTACGAACTCCAAACAGCTCAAAATAGCTTGATAACCCAAGAAGCTACTTTGTCTCAGGCGCAGGCTCAACTTATTACTGCACGGCAGAACTTGTCATATACAGATGTGAAAAGCCCTTCAAATGGAGTAGTAGGAACTATCCCTTATCGTGTAGGGAGCTTGGTTAGTTCTTCTATACCCACTCCTCTTACTATTGTGTCTAATATAGATGAAATGTACGTTTATTTTTCAATGACGGAAAAACAACTTTTGGAAATGACTCGTCAAAGCGGAAGTACAGTTAATATATTGAAGAGCTTTCCCGAAGTACAGCTGAAATTGGCAGATGGTTCTATCTATTCGCAAGGTGGAAAGATAGAAACTGTTAGTGGTGTTATTGATCCATCAACGGGCTCATTGAGGCTTCGTGCTGTTTTTAGCAACCCTAACCGTTTGCTTAAAAGTGGTGGTTCA
Organism: uncultured Bacteroides sp.; assembly: GCF_963677685.1. Classification (NCBI taxonomy): domain Bacteria; kingdom Pseudomonadati; phylum Bacteroidota; class Bacteroidia; order Bacteroidales; family Bacteroidaceae; genus Bacteroides; species uncultured Bacteroides sp. The sequence goes on along the minus strand of NZ_OY782186.1, from coordinate 3,236,894 downwards.
GGCGCTGTAATTATCCCTTATAAATTAGATAATGTGATTATGATTCCACAGTCTGCTACATTGGAAGTACAGGATAAGAAATATGTATTTGTTGTAGGGGCTGACAACAAGGTGAGCAATAAGTTAATTGAAATTTCTGATTTGGATAACGGAAGTGATTATCTTGTAACATCCGGATTGAAAGCCGGTGATCGCATTGTTGTTGAAGGTATTGCTTCATTGAAAGATGGAATGCAGATTAAACCTATTACTGAAGCTGAATCTGCTGCAAAGAAAGAACAAGCAGCAGCCATGAGCGCAGGCTTAGCAGGTAAAAAATAGTGTGACTCAATGCGAGTAAAAAAGAATATTTTTAAAAAGTAAGACATTATCATGAAATTAGATAAATTTATAAACCGACCGGTACTTTCCACGGTTATCTCTATCCTGATTGTGATACTGGGTGTGTTAGGGTTAACCTCACTTCCTGTCACTGAATATCCGGATATTGCACCGCCTACCATTGAGGTAAGTACTACTTACTCGGGGGCTGATGCACAGACTGTGCTTAATAGTGTTATTGCTCCACTTGAAGAGTCCATCAATGGAGTTGAGAATATGACTTATATGACCTCTACTGCCAGCAATAACGGTAGTGCGAAAATTACAGTCTATTTCAAACAAGGATCAGATCCGGACATGGCAGCTGTTAATGTGCAGAACCGTGTATCATCTGCCACAAACCTCTTGCCTTCTGAAGTTGTGAAAGTTGGTGTTACCACAGCGAAGAGACAGAATAGTATGTTGGTAATCTTCTCGATACATGGTACTGATAATCGTTATGATGAAGCATTTTTGCAAAATTATGCAAATATAAATATCTTGCCACAGATAAAACGTATTCCCGGTGTGGGTAGTGCTGAAGCTTTTGGTGCTCAAACTTATTCTATGCGTATCTGGTTGAAGCCTGATGTGATGAAGCTTTATCACTTGATTCCGAATGATGTAACAGCTGCATTGGCTGAACAGAATATCGAAGCGGCTCCGGGACAATTTGGTGAGAGTGGCGATCAATCTTTCCAATACGTAATGAGATACAAAGGTCGTCTTCAAAAAGTTTCTGAATTTGAAAACATCATTATTAAGGCTACTCCAGATGGTCAGATTTTAAAATTAAAGGATGTGGCACGCGTAGAGCTCGGAGGATTAAGCTATGCCGTTAAGACTACTATGAACGGAACTCCGGGTGTTGTTTGTGCCATATACCAAACAGCTGGTTCAAATGCTACTGCGATTATTAAGGAAGTGCAGAAAACATTAGAAGAAGCTCAGAAATCTTTCCCTCCGGGTGTGACTTACTCTGAGATGCTTAATTCGAACGACTTCTTGTTCGCTTCTATTCATGAAGTTATCAAAACCCTTATTGAAGCATTTATTCTGGTATTTATAGTTGTATATATATTTCTCCAGGATTTCCGCTCGACACTGGTACCGGCGATTGCTGTACCTGTCTCCTTGATAGGTACATTCTTCTTCCTTTATATTTTCGGATTTAGTATCAACCTGCTGACGCTGTTTGCCCTTGTTTTAGCCATTGCCATTGTGGTGGATGATGCTATAGTGGTGGTCGAAGCGGTGCACGCTAAGTTGGACCAGGGATATAAATCGGCTCGCTTGGCTTCTATTGACGCTATGAGTGAGATTTCGGGTGCTATTGTGTCTATTACTTTAGTTATGGCGGCTGTGTTTGTTCCTGTGACATTTATGGGTGGTACATCGGGAGTCTTCTATACACAATTCGGTATAACTTTAGCAGTTGCTATTATCATTTCCGCTTTGAATGCCTTGACGCTAAGTCCCGCTTTATGTGCTATCTTATTGAAACCACATAGTGATGAACATAATAAGAAACTAAGCAGAATAGATCGTTTTCACAAAGCGTTTAATGCAGCATATGATGTAACGCTTACTAAATATAAGAAAGGTGTTCAATTCTTTATTCATAAGAAATGGCTCTCTATCGGAACATTTGTTGTTGCTTCCGGATTATTAGCTTTCTTAATGATGAAAACACCTACCGGATTAGTTCCGAATGAAGATACAGGAATCTTCTTTATTACGGTGAGTCTGCCTCCCGGAAGTTCTCTTGAAAAAACTGAAGCAACAATGGGTGAGGTTGATAAATTACTTGTTACCAATCCTTTAGTTCAGTTTAGAGGTCAGATCATGGGCTATAGCTTCCTTGCGGGACAGGGTAGTTCTTACGGTACTTTTATCTGTCGTTTGAAACCTTGGGAAGAACGTGAAGGCAAAGGACAAGATGTAAACTCTATAATTGGTTTACTCTATGCCCAAACAAGCACCATAAAAGATGCTCAAATATTGATTTTTGCTCCTCCTATGATTTCTGGATTTAGTGCGACAAATGGCTTTGAGTTTAGTTTGGAAGATAAAACAGGGGGAGATGTCAATAAATTCTTTGGAATAACCCAAGGTTTCTTGACTAAGTTAAATCAACGTCCTGAGATTGCGGCGGCACAAACTTCATTTGATCCTCGTTTCCCTCAATACATGATTGATGTGGATGTGGCAAAATGTAAACGTGCAGGTATCAGTCCTAGTGATGTGCTCGCTACCTTACAAGGATATTACGGCGGATTGTATGCGTCAAACTTTAACCGTTTCGGTAAATTGTATCGAGTCATGATTCAGGCGGATCCTCAATATCGTGTTAATCCTGAAAGTTTGAATAGCATCTATTTAAGAAATGGAGCTGAGATGGCACCTGTAAGTGAATTTATCACAATGAAGAAGATATACGGACCTCAGAATATAACCCGTTTCAACATGTTTACCTCTATGAGTGTAAATGGTTCTGCGGCTCAAGGATATAGTTCCGGTGATGCTATTAAGGCTATTCAGGAGGTTGCTGCTGAAGAACTTCCTGCCGGATATAGCTATGAATTTGCTGGTTTAACTCGTTCTGAACAAAGTTCAAGTAATTCTACTGCGATCGTGTTTGCTCTTTGTATCATGTTTGTGTATTTCATTTTAAGTGCACAATATGAGAGTTATATCTTGCCTCTGACGGTTATATTATCTTTACCTTTTGGTTTGGCAGGTACATTTATCTTTGCTAATGTAATGGGAATAGCTAATAATATTTATCTCCAGATCGCCTTAATCATGCTTATTGGATTGCTGGCTAAAAATGCCATTCTTATTACAGAGTTTGCCCTTGAACGACGGCAAACAGGTATGGCTATAACCTGGAGTGCGATATTAGCTGCCGCTGCTCGTTTGAGACCTATTCTTATGACATCTTTAGCTATGATTATCGGACTCTTGCCCCTTATGTTTGCTTCCGGAGTTGGTGCAAACGGTAATAGTTCGTTGGGTACGGGAGCTGTAGGAGGTATGTTAATTGGTATGATTTGTCAGATATTCATTGTGCCTGTATTCTTTGTAATATTCCAATCCATACAGGAGAAAATTAAACCTATTCACTTTGATGGAGCTGATCAGAAAGTAATCAAGGCGGAACTTGAACAGTATACAAATCTACATAAGGATAAAAAGAAATGAAGAAGCAACTAATATATTTGATGTGTGCAACTGCGTTAAGCAGTTGCAACATCTATAAATCGTATGACCGTCCGGATGTGACTGCTTCCGGTTTGTATCGTGATACGGTTTCATCAACTGATACTCTGGCTGTAAATGATAATGATACAACCAATATGGGTAATCTGCCTTGGAAGGAGGTCTTTACTGATCCTAAGCTACAGGCATTGATAGAACAAGGACTAGCGAATAATACAGATTTGCTTACTGCAAGTTTGAAAGTGAAAGAGGCGGAAGCTATGCTTACATCAGCCAAACTCTCTTTTCTGCCCTCGTTTGCTTTGAATCCTCAAGGCACTGTGAGTAGTTTTGACCATGCTAAGGCTACTCAAACTTATCAATTGCCTATTGTGTCGAGTTGGGAAATAGACTTGTTTGGTAATTTATTGAATGCTGAACGTGCTAAGAAAGCTGCTCTGTTACAGACCAAAGCTTATCAACAGGCAGTACGTACTAAAGTGATTGCTAATATTGCTAATACTTATTATACCTTGTTGATGCTCGACCGCCAATTGGAGATAAGTACTAAGACTGCTGAAGCTTGGAAAGAGAGCGTTGAAACTACTAAAAAACTGATCACTATCGGTAATGCTAATGAATCGGCAGTGGTTTCTACACAAGCAAACTATTACAGTGTGCTTGCTTCTTTATCTCAATTGCGTCGCCAAATTCGTGAGACGGAGAACTCTTTATCTCTTTTGTTGGGAAAGGTTCCACAAGCGGTAGATAGAGGGGCTTTAGAGGAACAAATGTTACCTGAGCATTTGGCTACTGGTGTTCCTGTGGAACTCTTGTCTAATCGTCCGGATGTACGTCAAAGTGAGATGGCTCTGGCCTCTGCATATTACGCCACTAATCAGGCTCGTTCTGCTTTTTATCCTAACCTCACTCTTACAGGAAGTTTGGGATGGACAAACAATGCAGGCGCGGCCATTATTAATCCGGGCAAAATGATTGCTTCTGCTGTTGGCTCGTTGACCCAACCATTGTTCAACAAAGGAAAGAATATTGCTAATTTGAAAATAGCTAAAGCAAAACAAAAAGAAGCTTTGCTTGCCTTTCAATACAGATTATTGAATGCAGGTAGTGAAGTTAGCAATGCTTTAGTATTGTATCAATCATCTACAGAAAAGAGCTCATTAGAAGCTGAACAGGTTGCTGCTTTAGTAAAAGCGGTAGATTATACCCAGCAATTATTTAAACTGGGAACTGCCACTTATCTGGACGTACTTACTGCACAGAAATCATTATTGGGAGCGCAACTTTCTAAAGTCTCAGATGATTTTTATCGAATGCAAGCAGTAGTGAACCTCTATTATGCGTTAGGAGGAGGAAGATAATGTTGAACCATAAAAATAAGGATAGAATATGATTAGTCCGCAAGCATTTGTTGATCCTAATGCTAAAATTGGGAAAAACGTAGAAATATATCCCTTTGCTTATATAGAGAAGGATGTGGAGATTGGTGACAACTGTATTATTATGCCCTATGTGAGCATTATGAATGGTACTAAGCTAGCAGAAGGTAACCATGTGTTTCAGAATACAGTGTTGGGTGCTTTGCCTCAAGACTTTTGCTTCACCGGAGAGAAGTCTTCGCTTATCATAGGTAAGAATAATGTTATTCGTGAGAATGTGGTTATTAACCGGGCTACCCATGAGGGAGATGCTACAGTGATAGGCGATCATAATACTTTTTTTGAAGGGGTACACATATCGCATGATACACAGATTGCAGATCATTGTGTGTTTGGATATGGTGTTAAAGTTTCGGGTGACAGTATAGTTGATTCGCATGCCATCATCGGCAGCCAAGCCTCTATACAAGGGGCTCATGTTGCTTCATGGAGTTTGGTACGAGGAGGATGTCGTTTCGATAAAGATATTCCTCCTTATGTCATTGTGTCAGGAAACCCTACTCACTTCTATGATATAAACAGCATTGTTCTTTCAAAGCATAATGTCTCAGAGAAAGTGCAGAAGCATATTGCTACTGCCTACCATCTTATTTATCATGGAAATACAAGTGTTTTTGATGCTCTTCTTCGTATTCGTGAACAGGTGCCGATGAGTGAAGAGATCGAAGAGATTCTTCGCTTTGTTGAGAAGTCTGAGGAAAATACGGGGATTGTAAAATAAACAGAGCTTATTCCTTTTTCTAAGGATCAAGTAAGTAAAGAAAGTAAAACTCCCGATTTAACTCATGCATTTGAGTTTAAATCGGGAGTTTTTTTGCTTTGATACTTCAGAGTTCTTTATAATTCTAATTTCTTGGCTTCATTCCAGATAACATCCATTTCCTCTAATGTCATATCTTTAAGACTTTGTCCTTTCTTAATGGTCTTCTCTTCCAAATAATTAAAGCGTCTTATAAATTTCTGATTGGTACGTTCCAGTGCATTTTCCGGATTAATATGATAAAGGCGAGCCGCATTGATGATGCTGAAAAATAGATCTCCAAATTCAGCTTCAGCTTTATCTTTATCCATCTCCTTAATTTCCGCCTGCAATTCACCAAATTCCTCTCTTACTTTATCCCACACTTGTTCCTTTTCTTGCCAGTCGAACCCTACATGACGGGCTTTGTCCTGAATGCGATAAGCTTTGATCAGTGAAGGCATAGCAGCGGGCACGCCACTCAATACACTTTTGTTACCATCTTTCTCCTTTAGCTTCAGTTGTTCCCAATTATCGGAAACTTCTCCTGCCGTTTCGGCTTTGACCTCACCAAATACATGAGGGTGGCGATAGATCAGCTTTTCACATAGATGGTCACATACATCCTTCATATCAAAATCACCTGTTTCCGAACCTATCTTGGCATAGAAGGCTACATGCAGAAGTACGTCACCTAACTCCTTGCAAATATCTTTTTTGTCATCCCTCATTAAAGCATCGCAAAGTTCATACGTCTCTTCAATCGTATTAGGGCGTAGACTCTCATTCGTCTGTTTCTTGTCCCATGGACACTTTACCCTAAGTTCATCCAATATATCAAGAAAGCGACCAAAAGCTTCCATCTTTTCTTCTTTAGTACTCATAATTTATGTTTTATAATTTGTCTTAATTTCTCAATCTTAGTTTTCTCTTCCCAAGAGATAAGCAACCCAATTACTTCCGAATAATTTCTGCGTCCGCTCTTAATCTTATTTCCTTTCAAGTAAAGATCATATATCCAGTTTTGTACATTACCAACAAGCGGATTATATAAGCTCATCCAATGATTATAGTCATCTTGTGCTATTTTTCTGATTCCCGGACGTATCTCCTTTATTAGCTGTTCATAATCTTCCTTCGATAATAATTGTTGTGCATTCCTGATCACATGATTAAAGATGAGGAAGTAGCCACTAAAACGAATACTTGGGATGTTAGATCGGGTGCAAACCTCATACGCATAAAAGTTAGCTTCCGCCTCGTTGGCAATGCCCCATAAATGTGCCATCTCATGTGCATAAGTTGCCGGATAATCTACCGGAAGCAAGTTTTTATTCAGATTGAACTCGGAAAAGAATGGTCCCATATAGCCAGTGATTCCCATCATCGAGCTTAGTGGACTAAACATCATTGTTTTCACACGAGGATGTGATATGAAAGGGCGATTGATACCCACTGAATCATATATTTGTGTGTAGATACGTGTCACTTCCCGTCTTACCATCTCCTTATTTATCTTTGTTGGCGGAGCTAAATAGAATGTATTTAGTTTTTTGATATAATTAAATGCAAACTCTTTAAAGTTAGTTGATGAATAAGCTACATAAGGCGTTTGAGTTCGTTGGTAGAAATTCTTCTGAGAATAATTCAGTCCCCATGCCAGATAGAACCATACATATATCCATAACAAATATTCTACTTCCTGTCGCAAAATCTTTAGCCACTTACTCTTTTTGCGTCGGGCATAGATGGGGTATAGTAGGAGTCCCGTTATGCTTAGTGTAATGAATAAGTCACCTAAGGAAAAAGGGATAAATCGGGAAAAAGAGGAAAGGCAACTCGCGATAAAAGGATATGCATGGTCGGCATAAGCCTGCCCCATTGAAGGGATGCTTTGAATAATCCACACTGTTGCTAGGAGAAAGAATAATAAAGTATATCGTATAATTTGATTTAATTTCATTTTTAAGACTGTTCTCAAGGCAAAAATATACAATTATTTTCCATTATGATCATGCATCTTGATTTTAAATGCTTGTTTAGACAATAGAAACAATCTTAGAGTGACACGATTTGATATTTTATTTATTAATTTTGCAGCCATTATATAATTAATGGGTGACAAACTCTGTTGGTCACTATCAATTTTAACGGTAGAAATTAATCATGGAATTAGCAAGCAAGTACAATCCCGCTGATGTGGAAGGCAAATGGTACCAGTATTGGATGGAACATAAATTGTTCAGTTCTAAACCCGATGGTCGTGAACCCTATACGGTCGTCATCCCTCCACCTAACGTCACCGGTGTGCTGCACATGGGACACATGCTTAACAATACCATACAAGATATTTTGATACGTCGTGCCCGCATGGAAGGCAAGAATGCTTGTTGGGTACCCGGTACCGATCATGCTTCCATTGCAACCGAAGCTAAAGTGGTTAACCGTTTGGCATCTCAAGGCATTAAGAAAACAGACCTTTCTCGCGATGAATTCTTGAAACATGCTTGGGAGTGGACAGATGAACACGGGGGCATTATCCTAAAACAACTTCGTAAACTGGGCGCTTCATGTGACTGGGATCGCACGGCTTTCACGATGGACGATAAACGTAGTGAGAGTGTGTTGAAGGTATTTGTAGATCTTTATAAAAAAGGTCTTATCTACCGTGGCGTGCGTATGGTCAATTGGGACCCTCAGGCCTTAACCGCTCTTTCAGATGAAGAAGTAATCTATAAAGAAGAACACAGCAAACTGTTTTATCTTCGTTATAAGATAGAAGGAGAAGATGGATATGCTGTTGTGGCAACTACCCGTCCCGAAACAATCATGGGCGATACCGCGATGTGTATCAATCCTAACGACCCAAAGAATCAACATCTTAGAGGAAAGAAAGTGATTGTTCCGTTGGTGAATCGTGTTATCCCCGTTATCGAAGATGATTATGTTGACATCGAATTTGGTACAGGTTGCCTTAAAGTAACCCCTGCACATGATGTTAATGACTATATGTTGGGCGAAAAATACAATCTTCAAACCATTGATATTTTTAATGATAACGGAACACTTAGCGAAGCTGCCGGACTCTATGTTGGTCAAGATCGCTTTGCAGTACGTAAACAGATAGAAAAAGACCTTGCTGAGGCCGACTTGCTTGAAAAAGTAGAAGCTTACACGAACAAGGTTGGTTATTCAGAGAGAACAAACGTAGTCATTGAGCCCAAACTCTCTATGCAATGGTTCCTTAAAATGGAACACTTTGCCAAGATGGCTTTAGGGCCAGTGATGAATGATGAGATCAAATTTCATCCCGCTAAATATAAGAATACTTATAGCCACTGGCTAGAAAATATAAAAGATTGGTGTATCAGCCGCCAGTTGTGGTGGGGACACCGTATACCGGCTTACTTCCTTCCCGAAGGAGGTTATGTTGTTGCTGCTACTGATGCCGAAGCATTGAAGCTGGCGCAAGAAAAAACAGGAAATACAACCCTTACTCTTGCCGATCTTCGTCAAGATGAAGATTGCTTGGATACTTGGTTCTCTTCTTGGTTGTGGCCTATCTCTTTGTTTGACGGCATCAATAATCCCGGCAACGAAGAAATCAACTATTACTATCCTACAAGTGATCTTGTGACAGGTCCGGATATTATCTTTTTCTGGGTAGCCCGCATGATTATGGGAGGCTATGAATACGAAGGTAAGATGCCGTTTAAGAATGTTTACTTCACAGGTATTGTGAGAGATAAACAAGGTCGTAAGATGTCTAAATCATTAGGTAACTCGCCTGATCCGTTAGATCTTATCGATCAGTATGGTGCCGATGGCGTACGTATGGGAATGATGCTTGCTGCACCCGCCGGAAACGATATTCTTTTCGATGAAGCACTCTGCGAGCAGGGACGTAACTTTAATAATAAGATATGGAATGCTTTCCGCCTAGTTAAAGGTTGGGAAGTAGATACCAATGTAGAAATTCCCGAAGCTTCTAAGTTGGCTATTCATTGGTTTGCATCCAAACAAAATGAAGTAGCTGCCGAGATGGCCGATTTGTTTAGCAAATACCGTTTGAGCGAAGCTCTAATGGCTGTTTATAAGCTTTTCTGGGATGAATTCTCTTCTTGGTATCTTGAAATGGTAAAACCCGCTTACGGTCAGCCCATTAACCTTTCGGTATACGAGTCGACCATTGCTTTCTTTGATGATCTACTTAAACTCTTGCATCCATTCATGCCTTTCATTACCGAAGAGCTTTGGCAACAAGTGTCTGAAAGAGAAGAAGGCAAGAGCATTATGGTAGAACCTTTATCGAAGGAGACATCTATAGACACCGCTTTTGTACAAGACTTTGAAACGGTGAAGAGCGTGATAAGTAATATCCGCACCATCCGTATGCAGAAAAATATAGCACAGAAAGAAGAACTTCAATTAGAAGTCACAGGCACTAATCCTGTTGAAGCTTTTGATCCTGTTATTATGAAAATGTGTAATTTGACTTCCATTACTTCTGTAGAAACGAAAACAGAAGGTGCCGCTTCCTTTATGGTAGGTACGTTCGAGTTTGCCGTTCCATTAACAAATATGATTGATGTAGAAGCAGAAATAGCACGTATGGAAACAGAGTTAAAACATAAAGAAGGTTTTCTGAAAGGTGTAATGAAGAAATTGAGCAATGAGAAGTTTGTCAACAACGCGCCTGCTGCTGTTCTTGAATTAGAACGTAAGAAGCAAGCCGATGCTGAAAGCATCATTAGTTCATTGAGAGAGAATATTGCCGCTTTGCGAAAAGCGTAATATTCTTATTTAGTTTTATATCATGCTTGGAAGCGTGGGTATGCCTTATTCTTAAGGAGTATCTGCGCTTTTTTATTACTCTCAACACTATAAGATAATTTGTTTTGCGGCTTGAAACTAATTGTTTCAACCTGCAAAACATTTATTCTCAGCCCGCAAAACATTTACTCTCAAACTGTTAAACATTTACCTTCGATGTATTACCATGAAAATGGTTGACTGTTATTTAATTTATCTCTTTTTATTTACTTGAAAAGATGTATACGCTAGCATTTATTCTTTGTTGAATAGATATTTTATAATTATATAAGTTCAATTAGCTGACCAATATTTTTAAAATTCACTTTTTGATGAAAATATTTGTAATAAAATAAGATTGCTGTGATAGAGAATATATTGTAAACCTGATTATTAGAAATAGCTTGCAAACTTTAATTTTTTCAGTATTATAAATGCGCTTTGCATTAAAAATGAGATTTAATATCTGCATAAAATTTGCTATTTCAATGCAACGTTTTTGTATATTGCAACGTCTTATCCTTAATGAATAATGCTATGAAAAGAGAATATTATATTGATGTTTTGAGAGTCTATTTGACAGTTTTGGTGGTGTTTCATCATTCTGCTATTTCCTTTGGTGCTTTAGGTGGATGGTATTATGTAAGTAAGACACCAACTTCAGGGCTTACTCAAATGCTTCTTTCCGCTTCTGTGGGGATAAATCAGGCTTTCTTTATGAGTTTGTTTTTCTTTATATCGGCTTTCTTTATGCGACCATCGTTTGAAAAGAAAGGTTTTAGAAATTTTTTGAAAGATCGTTGGATTAGATTAGGCATTCCATTACTTGTTTACATCTTACTGCTTCATCCAACTCTCGTTTACTGGATACATCTTTATGAGGGCAAGACAGATGCATCTTGGTTGAGCTTTATTGAGATGATGAATGTTCATCATTCTAGCCCCGGTCCTATGTGGTTTGTATTGACCTTGTTGTTTTTTGAAACGATTTATGCTTTTTATCAGAAGCTACAGAAGGGAAAACAGTTAAGTTCGCTTATAAGTAAATATCCCTCTAGCATGGGTATTCTTTCTTTTATTTTGATCAGTGGTTTATTTGCTTACTTGATTAGATTGATTTATCCTGTCGGTAAATCTACCTTTAATTTGCAGTTTGGTTATTTTGCATTATACATTACAATGTATATTGCTGGAATAGCAGCCTATCGAAACAAATGGTTAGATAAAATATCAATTAAAAAATCAATGCCATGGTTCATCATTTCTTTGATTGGAATTCTGGTTTTTGTGTGGGTTTTGGCTACTCATTTCAATAATCTAAGCTCTTTCAATGGAGGTTTTAACGGAGAAGCTTTATTTTATGCGATGTGGGAACCAGTTGTGTGTGTAGGGATTAGTTATTTTCTACTTGCGTTGTCAAAGAGATTTTTCAATCATCCCAATAAAGCAATATTGCAATTGTCTGTTAATAGTTATGGAGCTTATATTATACATCCTATGATAGTGGTCTGTTTCACCTTTCTTGTGGAGCAATTGTCGATTTCTCCCTTGCTGAAGCTTGTATTGGTTTTGGTGACGGGTATTCCTTTATGCTTTGCCATTGCTTCTTTACTAAGGTATATACCTATTGTAAAGAAAGTTCTTTGAATAATTCAAGTAATGACTTTTAGTGGGATAGTGAATAATGTGAGAATAGAGTCGTTTTATCTCAAAAGTAACTTATTTTTTAGTAACGCTTCAAACACTTGCTCACGTAGATTTCTGGCGATAGGGATTTTATGCGTGCCTATGATTAGCTGATTCCCATCAAGAGCCTCAATCATGTCGGTATTTACGACGTAAGAACGATGCACTTGTAAAAATTGTGGCTGAGGCAGGTGCTCCATAAAGTTTTTAAGAGTACTGCTTGTTATCTCTTTGGAATCTGTGGTGTGGATAATGATATAGTTCTCCATGCTTTGCACGCAGAGTATATCATTGATCATGATTTTCTTTAATACTTTATTGCTCTTAATAAACAGGTAAGGTTCTGGCGTCTCCCGCTCTTTTGCGGATAGAGATTCATAGACTTTGTTGACCGCTTTCATGAAACGATCGAAGGAAACGGGTTTTAAAAGATAGTCAATTACATCAAATTCATATCCTTTTAATGCATAACGTTCATAAGCGGAGATGATAATGACTTTTGGCGGATTCTTTAGTTGGGCTAATAGCTCCATGCCCGATAGATGGGGCATTTCTATATCTAGGAATATTAAGTCTGTTTCCTGTTCTATGAGCAGTTTGTTCAGTTGAATGGCATCTTCACATTCTCCTTGCAACTCAAGAAAATCAATTTTCTCGATATAGCTTCGTATACCTTTGCGAGCTATGGGCTCATCATCTGTTATGATAGTTTCTCTTAAAGTTCTACACATCACTTCGATCTTCCAGATTTTATGACGCTTCTTGATAAATCCATAAATCAACGATCGCTCTTGGAAATGATGCTCAATGCTTTATTAAGATTTCATTCTCCATCTCAATATCACGCATGCGCTTTTTCATCTCATTGAATTCCTTTTCTTCAAGAGTTTGTTTGATTATGCCCTTGCCATATTGCTTGTATTCGTTTCGCCAATGATAAAGCAAGGCGGCGCTCACACTAAGTTCCTGAGCTAAACCACTCACGTTTTTTCGCTCATAGCTATTTAACCGCATTCTTTTAAAGAGAGAGTCATAATGTTTTCTTTCTTTTTGCACTTGGTAAAATTAAACTTTTTATGCTTAACTCAATGTCCGAACAAAGTTAGCTATTTCACAATCTTCTTTTTTTATTTATTATGTGTAATATTTTTATATATTATATATTTGTGTTTTGTACAATAACTTCTCCTGGTAGAAAGTCGATAGTAATTTTAAATAATATAGTATATTCGTTTATATTATCATTCTAATCTATAAAATATAAATATATTTATTGAATATAAAGCAATATAATATCATTCATAAATTAATAAATATTTTTATATAATAAGTATATAAGATACCGTAAATGAAAAATGCTACGGAGAATAGGTTAGATGGAATAAAACAAAGAATGTCAAAGGTATAGGATCAAATATTTTGTTTCAATTAATATACCATATTAAATCAGTGATTTATGTGGTGTTATGTTTGTGTAGAACATGATAAGTTTTACTTATTTATAATAATGTGTTTTTTTATCTATGTATATATATCTTTTTTTTGAATTTTACTTGCAAATAGAAATAAATATAGTATATTTGCAAACTATATGATGTAGGTGTATTAATCTGCGAGTCAAAAGCCTGTTGTTCGGATTTTTTTGCTATAAAATGGTCATATTCTTATGAGGGAAAAAACTCTGTTAAAAATAACAAGAGGAATATAGAAGTGCCTTATAGGCAAGAAAATACATTTTATCTACTAATATGTTGTTTATTATTTTAAACATTATTTTGAAATAGTAAATAACATATTATCAAGAATATATTTTAATTATAAATATAATAATAAAGTATCAGTTGTATAAATATAGGATATTATATCTTATGCTATAAAAAATAAATACCAATTGGATGTATTAACTTCTAATTTTTATTTACGAATAATTAGTATAGTATTATTATCTATAATATTATCCTTTTTATTCTTTTATCTATGGCTTAATAGTTCACGTTGAGAGATATTTATTTTATATAATTTAAAAAAACAAAATTTGCGTAGAAGATTAATATAAAATAAAGTATTTCTATTGTTATTGCTTACTGCAGATGAATAATAAAGTTTACCTTGAATATTTACGATATATTGTACTCACTCGCAATCAGACTTGCAATAAGCATACTGTTCGAACAATAAAATTCATTCTGGTGAATTCAAAGCAATTAAAAGACAATACTAATAATATAATAAATTTATATACATAGTTTCCTTGAAATAAAAGTTAGTATATAATGGATGTAGATGAAAACTATTGGTGCGTTTATAACAATATATAAAATGGGAAAAATTCAAATTAGCTCTTTAAGTTTTCTTTCGCGATTCTTTTTTTTGGTGTTAACTCCTGTTTTTTTTCAATACTTCGCTATTGGATTCATTTGGCATTCTATATATTGGGGAGCAGTGACATTGGTTATGATTATATGGGTCGTATTTCTGCTGTTGACACCTGTAGTCGGACGTATTGGTTGTGGTTGGTTTTGTTTCATGGGAACAGTATATGACTGCGTCCATCATGTAAAAAAACCGAAAGCAAAATACCATGCAACAATGACATGGTTTCGAGTACTTATGCAAATTTTGTTTTTCGCTTCTGCTTTTACATTCTTTTATATTAATATACAGCGTGGAATAATAAATGGATTTCATTTCAATCCATTAAGATTAGAACCAAGTTTTAACAGGCATTACTGTTTGGTATGGTGCTTAGATATTGGTATGGCAGGTGTGATGGCACTTTTTACAAATAAACGGTGGGGATGCCGTAATATATGTATCTTCGGATTTCCAGCTTCATATCTTGCAAAATATTCAAGGCTTGTACCGATAGTCGATACAGAAAAATGCGTAAATTGCGGATTATGTGAGGCCGATTGTAGAACGGGTGTGCATTTACTGGAATATATCAAGAATAACAAGGGGCTTGTGGCCGACTCCGAATGCGTAATGTGTGGAAGCTGTGCTACTGTATGTAAGAAAGGTGCCATTAAATTTAAATTCGTGTGGAATAGAAAAAAAATCAAAACAATATATGATGATATCAAATAGTACAATAAACTCTTACTATTATTTTTTCTAATTTCATATCTAACTTCATTGATGGATTGGCGGAATATACATTTATATTAAAAAAGCCATTTATCAATATTGAATTTGAAAAGAACGCACTGGACTAGCCAAGCAAAACAGAACATAAAGTTAAGCTACATTTAATAAATTAATATTTTTACTATTTATCAAGTCCCAGAACTCTTGAATATTGAGATTATTGAGTGCCGAATGCCTTCTTCTTCGGTTATATCAGATCTCAATGAATTCAAAATAGCTCTGTTCTGATTTGTTGTCTTGAGATCAATCTCAGCCTTTAAGGTTTTGAAGAAGCTTTCCGCCACGGCATTGTCCCAATAATTCTCTTTTCGGCTTATGCTTTGGCGTATTTTGTAAGAGACCAATACCTTGACCATTTTCTTACTGGCATATTGAGTTCCTCTATCCGAATGAAAGATCATTCCGGCTTTTAGTGAGCGATTCTTTGTCGCCATATTAAATGCTGGCAACGCTGTTTCCTCTGCTCTTATGCCATCGCTCTTGGAAATGATGCTCAATGCTTTATTAAGATTTCATTCTCCATCTCAATTAGTCACTTCCAGCAGAATTGGGGTTAAGATTGCTCAGTTGGAACAACAACTCCCTTCTTAATAGTTCAAAATAGTTACTTAAAGTAAAAAAGAGAACGAATATATCGAAGAACAAATGGATAAATAAGTTGAAAAAAGCTTTATCACCGTTACAAAATGACAGATATCCGACTTTTGCATAAACTTAAATTCTGTGCTAATGTTATACTCTCAAAAGACAAAAGGTATAATGCTTTAAAAATACCAACTGCCAATTTATTGTATTAATTTAAAAACGATAATATCATGTCAAGTATTAAAACAGTAAATCCGGCAACCAATCAGGTTGTGAAGGAGTATGAGGTGATGAGTCACGAACAGGTAAACACTATTTTGTCAGATGCTGATAAGGCATTTAAAAAGTGGAGAAAAACTCCTTTTAGCGTAAGAGCTGAACTGCTGCATAAAGTGGCTGCTATATTGAGAGAAAGGAAAGAAGAACTGGGTAAGCTCTGTTCTATTGAAATGGGAAAGTTACTGCGCGAAGGTGTTGGTGAGGTGATGCTTTGTGCTGATATCTTTGATTATTATGCTGATAACGGAACGCAATTTTTGGCTGATTCTCCATTGGAAACTCCAACTGGAAAGGCTTTTCTTAGTTATGAACCGATAGGGGTACTGTTGAGTGTGCAACCTTGGAATTTTCCGTTCTATCAGATTACTCGTTCTGCGGCTCCTAATATAATGGCTGGGAACACGATTGTGTTGAAGCATGCTTCTAATGTGCCTCAGGCTGCTGAAATAATGGAAAAAATATTTGCTGAAGCGGGCGCTCCTAAAGGGGTATATACTAATTTGTTTGTTCCGGGATCTAAAGTCTCTCAATTGTTATCAGATCCTCGTATTAAGGGTGCATCACTAACAGGTAGTGAACCTGCTGGTTCGAGCTTTGCTTCGATGGCTGGTAAATATCTAAAGAAATCAACGTTGGAACTTGGTGGTAGTGATGTGTTTGTGGTGATGCCTGATGCTGATCTTGATAAAGCGGTGAAAACAGCAACGGCTGGCAGACTGTGGAATGCTGGTCAGGTTTGTGTTTCTCCAAAAAGGATTATTGTTCAAGAGGCTGTTGCCGACAAGTTTATTGAAAAGGCTAAAGTTATTTTTGAAAATGCAGTAGTAGGTGATCCGCTTGATCCGAAAACGGACTTAGCACCATTGAGTAGTGAGAAGGCTGTGCAGGATGTTATCAAACAAGTGGAAATAGCTGTACAGCAAGGTGCTAAACTTGTTACTGGTGGTAAACGACTGAGTCGTGCGGGTGCTTTTATGGAACCAACTATCTTGACAGGGATCACGAAGAAGATGAATGCGTATTCAGAAGAAATATTTGGTCCGGTACTGGTTGTTTATTCTGTGAAGGATATAGATGAGGCTGTGGAACTGGCTAATGATACGACTTTTGGCTTGGGAGGTACTGTTTTTGGAACGGATACGGACAAGGCTGTGGAAGTTGCTCGACGTATAGATACCGGAATGGTTTATATTAATCATGTTACGGGCATTGCTCCTGAGTTGCCTTTTGGCGGTACGAAGAATTCTGGTTATGGTCGTGAACAATCACCTGCCGGAATTTATGAGTTTGTTAATGCGAAACTGATCAGGGTGACAACTCCTGACGCACCGTATTGATGTTGCATTGGCATAAAAATGACTGATTTATAACTTGTTATATTCATTGGAGAGAGGTTACTTCTTGTTTTTGAAGTAACCTCTTTTTTGTTTGTAAAAAAGAACGTTGTGATGAGTTTGTGTATGAGAAAGTAAACTTCCACTCCTGCTTGTTGAACAAATGAAACTCTTCTTTCGTTAAAATAGAGTCAATCTTACTATCCGAATATGAATAATAAGATTCTCTTAATTTTATGAGTAAGCAATGACTTTCTAAATAGAACTTATTGATTAAAAAGAAAAATTATGTTTAAGCAATTATTGATTGTAGCTTTTTTCTTAGCTACTAGTATGTTGACTTTCGCTCAATCGGAACCTGCGTATAAGAAGGGCACTTTTTATGCTTTCTGGGGATGGAACAGAGGGGTATATACTAATTCTACTATTCATTTTAAAGGAAATGACTATAATTTTACTTTACATGATGTAAAGGCTTCTGATAGACCATCAACTTTTAGTTATCACAACTATTTTCAGTTGGATAGAGTGACTATTCCGCAAACGAATTTCCGTTTGGGTTATTTTATCAAAGATAATGTGGCTATCACCATCGGAGTAGATCACATGAAGTATGTGATGGATCAAAATCAGACGGTGGATATAGATGGACAGGTTCGGCCTCAATTTAGCGATAGAGCGAGTGATGGTTCAATCAAACTTACGGATGATTTTTTGAAGTTTGAACATACGGATGGTTTGAATTATATTAATTCTGAAATAGAATTTTATAAGAACTATTATCATAATGGCATTCTGAAAATAAACGGACTTTTGGGAGGTGGTGCAGGTTTCCTATTGCCTAAAACGAATGCTACGCTGATGGGCGAAGAAAGGCATGATGCTTTTCATCTTTCCGGTTTCGGACTTAGTGCCAAAGCGGGTGTAGATGTTCTTCTATGGAATCTGTTTTTCCTTCGTTCCGAATTTAAAGAAGGTTATATAAATATGCCTAGTATCCGCACCACTAAGTCTAGCTCTGACAAGGCTAGTCAGCATTTCTTCTTTGGCGAGTGGACTTATACCTTTGGCTTTAGTTGGCATATCTGAAAGAATTATTAGTTAGAACTATATATGATAGCGCCTGTTTATGCCGATTATGGATAAGCAGGCGCTACTTTTTTTTTGTATTATTGAAATGTAAAAAAAACTTTAGATATTGTATTTCCTTTAAGACAATTTCCTCTATCTGTTAATGTGTGTGCTGTAATGAAACAAAAAAATGAGAGGCTATGTTGTTTTCTTTAGTTACGTCAGGAAATAAGATTTTAAATCTTTTTTTAATACGTAGATTGTTTTGATTTATAGATGACTAAGTAATTAAGTATTGAAATTATGATTAAGAAAATGATGTTTGCATTGGGTTTGCTATTGGTGGCTATTTCTACCCAAGCTCAGGTTACTAACTTAGATGAGGCTCAAGCTCTGGCTAAAAAGGAGAATAAGCTGATTCTATTAAAATTTTCGGGCTCTGATTGGTGCGGCCCATGTATTCAATTGCAAAAGACGATTATTAATGATCCGACATTCGTTGTTTTCGCTCATGAAAAATTGGTGTTGTTGAAGGCTGATTTCCCTCGTCAGAAAAAGAATCAGTTATCTAAAGCTCAACAGGCGGAGAATGATAAATTGGCGGAGAGATATAATCCGGAAGGAGAGTTCCCTTATATGCTTTTACTAAACACTGATGGTAAGGTGCTTTATAAGTGGAGTGGATTTAATAAGAAACTTTCGGTTCAGGATTATATTGCGGATATTAACCGTTATATTAAGTAGTTGAGAATGATTCTGGTAAAGGTTCAAACAAAGCTGATGGGAAATATCTTTGAGTTTTGCGCATTGAGCGAAAACGAGAAGGTAGGAAATGAGCAGATTGCTTGTGGGGTAAACGAGGTGAAACGAATTGAAAAGCTTTTTACTACGTTTAGCGATGATAGCGTGACTAATGAGGTAAATAAGCAAGCGGGTATTCGTCCTGTCACTGTACCGGATGAGTTTTATAATCTGGTGTTTAGGGCGCAAAAAATATCTTCGTTGACTCAGGGATATTTTGATTTGTCGTATGGTTCGCTGGATAAAGATTTTTGGAATTTCAATAAATCATTAACTCACTTGCCAGATAAGCATGAAGCTAAGAAATCTGTTCACCTTATAGATTATAGAAATATTGTTTTGGATAGCGAATCTAAAACTGTTTACCTTAAAAATAAAGGAATGCGCATCGGTTTTGGTGGCATCGGCAAAGGATATGCTGCCGATTGTGCTAAGCGTGTGATGATGCAGGCAGGAGTAGAGAATGGGATTGTCAGTGCTGCTGGTGATCTTAATGCGTGGGGGTATCAGGAGGATGGTTCCCCTTGGACTGTGGGTATCGCAAACCCGAATCTTAAACAGAGTTACTTTTCTACACTGAATATTACGAATAAATCGGTTGCTACATCTGGCAATTATGAGAAGTATGCGGTAATCAATAATCAATTGTATTCGCATACCATTAACCCTCGGACAGGTTATCCGATAAGAGGAATAAAGAGTGTGACTGTGATAACAACAAATGCAGAACTGGCAGATGCAATGGCTACTCCAATATCAATAATGGGAGTAGTAGAAGGACTCAACTTTATTAATCAGATTAATGGTATTGAGTGTATTCTGGTGGATGATGCGAACAAACTTTATGTGTCTAATAATATTAAAATTAATTGAATGATGAAGTACGTGTTTTTAATGATATGCGTATGTATTATGTTCTTGGGTATGGCTTCATGCGCTACTGTAAAGCCTTATCAGAAATCGAAACTCAATGATGCGGAGATGGTTCTTTCCAGTCGCTCAATAGAGAAATATGAGAATAATTTCTTAATGTACCGCGAAGGTGCTACTGGTGGTAATGGAGGTAGAACCGGTGGTGGTTGTGGTTGTAACTAATAAAATGAATGTATGAAAAAACTAGTTATGACGGTAGCTGCCTTCATGTTTTTTATGAATGTGGCAAAAGCGCAGTCGGATAGTACGGCTGCTAGAAAATTGAAAATTGATGAGGTAAATTTTGTCACTAGCTATTATAATCAGAGTGGTGATCATTCTGCTGTGACAGGAGGTATCGGAAATGAACATTTAAATGATTTTGGTAACTCTATCGACTTGCAGTTAAGTAGGTTTGATAAGAAGTTGAATAAACATACCTGGAACTTTGAATTGGGAGTAGATGTGTATAGTTCGGCTTCGTCGGATAAAATTGATCCTAGTACGGTTTCTTCTGCATCTAGTGGAGATGCGAGGGTATCGCCTACTGCAAGTTACCTTTTTGAGAATACAAAGAAAAAGTATGCATTAGGAGGCGGGTTATCTTTTTCTAAAGAGTTTGACTATACATCTTTTGGAGGAAATCTACTCTACTCTAAGTCTACAAAAGATGGAAATACTCAATTTTCGGCAAAAGCATCTGTTTTCTTGGATACCTGGAAGATTCTCTTGCCAATTGAACTTCGGGGAACTGACAATAATGGCTTTAAGTATAAACAGGGGGATAGTGCTCCTAGAAACTCTTATAACCTAGCGCTAGGTTTAACTCAAGTAGTGAATAGAGAGTTACAAGTTTCTCTGTTAGCGGATATTGGCTATCAAACAGGGCAATTGGGTACGGCTTATCAGCGAGTGTACTTTGATCATACCACGCCGAATAGCAATCAGCCGACTGTTTTTTCTGAAAAGATGCCTGATCATCGCTTCAAGCTACCTATCGGAGTGCGAGCAAATTACTTCTTGAGTGATCGGTTTATCTTGCGTAGTTTTTATCGCTTCTATACAGATAGCTGGCACTTAACAGCGCATACGGCAGAATTGGAAGTACCTTATAAGATTACTCCTTTCATGTCTATTGCTCCTTATTATCGTTTCTATACTCAGAATGGAGTGGGCTATTTTAAACCGATGGGTGAGCATATGCTTTCTGATAACGCAAACTATTATACGAGTGATTACGATTTGTCTAAGTTTAATAGTAGCATGGTTGGCTTGAATTTCAGAGTGATGTCAACAAAGGGTTTGTTTGGCATTAAGGCTTTGAATACGATGGAATTGCGTTATGGCTATTATAGTAGAAATGATGGATTAAAATCGCATTTGGTGACGGCGGCATTCAAGTTTAAATAACTGTTTTGCTGCTGATATTATTGTAATTGAATAATTTAAAAAGAAAAGGGCTTCTTTTGCAACTGAATTGTGCAAAAAGAAGCCCTTTTATTTATCTTGCTGTGCAACTTATAGCTGAATGATCTCTTCGTTGCAGATAGTTAGTTTTTCTATTCCTTCTGCGGTAACTACCCATGAGTTTTCAATTCCCACAGGCCCGACACTTGGAAGTACAATTTTAGGTTCAATAGCGAGCACCATGCCGGGTTCTAATTCTTGTTTGATTCTTGGTGCTAGTACGGGGGCTTCGTTTATCTCTAGCCCTATGCCATGACCAATGAACTTGGCCTTTTGATCGATACCCATGAAGTTATCGGCAAAATTGGCTTTGGTTACAATGTCAATAGCGGCATCATAAAGTTCTTCACATGCTACGCCCGGTTTGGCTAACGAAGCGATTTTTTCTTGTATTTCTAAACATACTTGGTGCGCGGCGTAAGCCTCGTCGGTTAATTTACCAATGGAAAACACGCGGCTCATATCGCACATGTATCCGTTGAAGTTACCTCCTAAATCGACCATAACGCTTTGTCCTTCTTTTAGCACACTGCCATCAAGACCTCCGGGTAATGAGGGGTCTAACCCTTTTCCTCCTAAGGCGAAGTCGTATGGAGAAGGAGTGGCAGCATTATCACCAGTCAATACGCTACCCATAAATATTTCCATGCTTTGTCCGAATACCCGGAAGATGCCAAGACATCCTTGAAGACGCATTAAACGTTCTATCTCGATAGAAAATTCTTTATCACTCATTCCTTCATGATATACAGAAGGTATTTGTTCGTAAGCTGCGGCATGAGCTTTTGCTGCACGATGAAACATGATGATCTCAATATCCGTTTTTGTGCTTCGGGCCTGGCGTATGATCGGAGTACCGTTTACGATTGTAGCTTCCGGAAATATGGCAGATAAGCGCATATATTCTGTATATGGAAGTTCATCTCCTTCGAGCATTAGTGTCTGTGGAACAGGTAGATTATTCTCTTTTAGCAAATCTGCTATTTGTTCCGGCTTGCGAATGGGATGGATATGTTCTCCGGTAATGTTGTTGGGGCGTTTTAAGAATAAGCGTGCGGGTGCATGAAGCGGGAGATAAAGGTAGCCGCTTACAATTTGTCCGTACGTGTAGAGAAGGTTTACGTTACAAGTAATGATGGCTGCATCAATATTTTGCTGGGCCATAAGTGCGCGTATTTTATCGCGTCTCAACTTAAGTTCGGGTAATAACATCTCTTGATATTTTTTAGTTTGAGATGCAAATTTAAATATTTTGTGTAAAAGAAAGTACTTTTGCTTCTTTTATTCTTTATGGAAGGGTAGAGGATAGCTTATGTGTGTGTCGAGAAGATGTAAAATGTTGCAGGTTTGAAGGTCGCATAAAGGTTTGTCGGAAGCATGTACTGGTTCAAAGATTGAAACTTCGACGGGGGCTACACCGCGGCGAATAATACCTAACTCTTTTGCTGCACGGTATGAAAGATCAATGATTAATCGTTTGCCGAAAGGACCTCGGTCGGTGACTTTAACTATTACTTCTTTTGCGTTATGAGTATCTTTTACTTTTAATAAAGTTCCGAAAGGATAAGTTTTATGTGCGCAAGTCATGCTGTCTTTGTGGTATATTCCACCATTGGCTGTGCGATGTCCATGAAGTTTGTTACTATAAAAAGTGGCATTACCTATATCCTGAGCGTGGATATAGGTAATGCATATTGAAAATAAAGAAGTTAATATAATTTTTTTTATCATATAATTCCTTGTCCCATCATTGCATGAGCTACTTTCATGAAACCTGCTATGTTAGCTCCTTTAACGTAATTAATATAGCCGTCGGCTTCAGTACCATATTTTACGCATTGAGCATGGATGTTATGCATGATAATATGCAATTTTTCATCAACTTCGGCAGCGCTCCAGCTAAGGTGCATTGCATTTTGTGACATTTCCAATCCTGATGTGGCTACTCCGCCCGCATTAACAGCTTTACCGGGAGCGTACATCACTTTATGCTCAATGAAGAGATCAATCGCTTCGGGAGTGCAACCCATATTTGATATTTCTCCGACGCAAAGAACATTATTCTTTATGAGATTTTTAGCATCTTCTCCATCTAATTCATTTTGGGTTGCGCAGGGTAGAGCAATGTCTGCCTTTACCTCCCATGGATGCTTGTCGGGTACAAAAGTCGCTCCCGGATACTGTTCGGTATAAGGAGCTACTATATCGTTGCCTGAAGCACGAAGTTCGAGCATGTAGTCTATTTTTTCTCCGCTAATGCCATCGGGATCATAGATATAACCGTCGGGACCTGATATGGTGACAACCTTTGCACCCAGTTCAGTAGCTTTGCTGGCAGCTCCCCATGCTACGTTACCAAATCCTGATATAGCAATGGTTTTGCCTTTTATATATATTCCTTTGGTTTGGAGCATCTGATTGACAAAATATAGTCCTCCAAATCCTGTAGCTTCAGGTCTAATCAATGAACCTCCGAACTCCAAACCTTTTCCTGTAAATGTTCCTGTAAATTCACGGGTTAGCTTTTTATACATGCCGAACATGTAGCCAACTTCACGTCCGCCTACGCCGATATCCCCGGCAGGTACATCCATGTCAGGACCAAGATGCCGCCATAATTCGAGCATGAAAGCCTGGCAAAAACGCATAATTTCCGCATCGCTTTTCCCTCTTGGAGAGAAATCAGACCCGCCTTTACCACCACCCATTGGGAGGGTTGTTAATGCGTTCTTGAACGTTTGCTCAAAGCCAAGGAACTTTAAGATGGAAAGATTTACCGATGCATGAAATCTGATGCCGCCTTTGTACGGTCCGATTGAGTTATTAAATTGAACGCGATAACCAAGGTTTGTTTGAACTTCACCTTTGTCATCCACCCATGTCACACGAAATGTAAAGATGCGATCCGGCTCCACCAAACGTTCTATGATTTTGGCTTTTTCAAATTCAGGATGTTGGTTGTATATATCTTCTATGGAGATTAGTACTTCTTTTACGGCTTGAAGATATTCAGACTCGCCGGGATGTTTAGCCTCTAAAGAGGACATGATGCGCTCAATGTTCATAATAGTATGTTTTTAGAGAACGGTTATGATAAAATGATCTTTATATATCTGCAAATATAGATATTATTTTATACCGTTCTCTTTTTATGTGTTAAATATTCTATCATTCGTGTCAAAATGATAATTTAGAATTTCGGATTCATTTTTAAATTATACATGATAAAGCTATAAATATCAGCTTGTTCCTCTAATATCTTGCTCATTGGTTTACCTGCTCCGTGTCCGGCTTTACTGTCTATTCTGATAATTGTAGGATTTGTTCCGTCATTACATGCTTGGAGAGTAGCGGCAAATTTGAACGAATGTGCAGGCACCACGCGGTCATCATGATCAGCAGTAGTAACTAAGGTTGCCGGATATTTGGTTCCTTTCTTAAGATTGTGAAGAGGAGAATATCCTTTTAAATATTCAAACATTTCTTTACTATCTTCGCTTGTGCCATAGTCGCTTGCCCAATTCCATCCGATGGTGAACTTGTGATAGCGTAACATATCCATTACTCCAACCTGAGGTATGGCAACTTCAAAGAGATCGGGACGTTGTGTCATGCAGGCACCTACCAATAAACCTCCATTAGACCCACCTACGATGGCAATCTTTTTGCTGTTGGTATAGTGATTATTGATGAGATACTCAGCTGCTGAGATGAAGTCATCAAATACGTTCTGCTTGTTCATCTTGGTTCCGGCAATGTGCCATGCTTCTCCATATTCACTTCCTCCGCGGAGGTTGACTTGAACATAGATACCTCCATTTTCAAGGAATGGGATTCTGCTGGTAGAGAAGCTGGGATATAAACTGATGTTAAAGCCGCCATATCCATAAAGAAATACCGGGTTTTTCCCATCTTTTTTAAGTCCTTTTTTATAAGTAAGGAACATTGGAATTTTTACACTGTCTTTACTTGGGAAGAAGATTTGTTCGGTAATAAAGTCGTCTGAGTTAAAGTTCACTTTTGGTGAACGGAAAAGTGTTGAGGTATTGGTATCAATGTCATATTTATAAGTAGATCCCGGTATGGTGAATGAGGTAAAGTTGAAAAAACATTCTTTATCGTCTTTATCTCCACTAAAGCTGACAGAACCGAGTGAAGGGAGTTTAATCTCGCACTGTTGCTTGCCATTGAGGTCGTAAATATAAGCATGATTGGATGCATCTTTATCATAAGTAAGGAATAGCTTGCCTCCGATAACTTCTGCACTAGACAAAACCTGCTCGCTTTCGGGAATCAAATCTTTCCAGTTGGCTAACGCAGGGTGGTCGATATCTGCCACCATAATTTTGTTCTTTGGTGCATTGTAGTTCGTATAAAAATAGATGTTGTTGCCAATAACTTCGATAGGAGCATATTCATAATTGAAGTCAGTAGCAATTTTTATTATTGGTGCATTTTTCTTTCTCAGATCTTTTAAAAATAGGGCATTTCCTCTTCCTTCACCAGATTCGAAGATGAATAATGCTTTTTCGTCTTCACTGACATCGGCAGTATAAAATCTTTTAGGATAAGCACTGTTTTGATAGATCAATTTATCTGCACTCTGAGGCTCACCTATCTTGTGATAATAGATTTTGTGATGTTCGTTGACATTTGAAAATTCCTTTCCTTTAACCGGAGCATCATAAGCACTATAATAAAATCCATCTCCTTGCCATGAAGCACCTGTGAACTTAGCCCATGTGATATGATCGCTCAGTAGATTCCCTGTGGCAACATCTATTACATATATTTCTCTCCAATCTGAACCGCTACGTGAAATGGCATAGGCAGCGTATTTTCCATTGTGTGAAAAAGATAAGCTGGTAAGTGCCACTGTTCCGTCGGTTGATAATTTATTGGGATCAAGAAAAACCTTAGGCTTTCCATTAATAGAATCTTGTACGTAGAGTACACTTTGATTTTGCAGCCCATCGTTTTTGTAGAAGTAATATTTTCCATGTTTTTTAAACGGAGCACCGATCTTTTCATAGTTGGCTAATTCAGTGAGCCTCTTTAAAAGTTTTTGTCGGAAAGGTATTTCACTAAGATATTTATTTGTCACTTCATTTTCGGCTTTCACCCAAGCGCCAGTTGCAGCGGAAGTATCATTTTCGAGCCAACGATATGGGTCAGCTACCTTCTCGCCAAAATAAGTATCTACGGTGTCCACTTGAGGAGTATCAGGATAAGTCAGCCTTTTTGGCTGTGAGCATGATGTAATCATAATTCCGGTTAGTAATAAAATTTTTGTCTTCATCTTTATCAACTTTTATTTTTCATTGTCTTTAGCCGAATAGAGGAACAATATTCGGTATAATTTATAATATATGCAACTATTATACAGTAAGATTTACTTTTTGTAGTTTTAAAAAAAAGATATAATAAGAAAAAATGATTTACTCTATCAGAATATAAAAAGTTGAATTGATTGCTCATTTCGATAAAAAAAACGATTTTTGTGAGTATAACCATGTATTCATAAAATATGCTCAGTAAGCTCAAATTAAATCAACTATATTTCAAAGATACTCAGTTCGTCAACTTGATGACACGGCGTATTTTTAATGTTCTTCTCATTGCTAATCCTTATGATGCGTTTATGCTTGAGGATGATGGCCGTATTGACGAAAAAATATTTAATGAATATACTTCCCTCTCTCTTCGTTATCCACCTCGTTTTTCACAAGTATCTACAGAGGAAGAGGCCTTGATGTTGCTGGCTAATATTCCGTTTGATCTGGTTATTTGCATGCCCGGAACAGGAGAAAATGATGGTTTTAGCATTGGTCGGCATATTAAACTATGCTATGCACATATTCCTATTGTTATACTTACTCCTTTCAGTCATGGCATTACTAAACAAATAGCAAATGAAGATTTGAGTGCATTTGACTATGTCTTTTGTTGGTTGGGTAATACTGATTTATTGTTGTCAATCATTAAACTGATTGAGGATAAGATGAATTTGCAACATGATGTGGCTGAGGTAGGAGTACAGCTTATTTTGTTGGTGGAAGATAGCATTCGGTTTTACTCTTCTATCTTGCCGAATTTATATAAATTCGTATTGAAGCAGAGTCAGGAATTTTCTACGGAAGCACTGAATGCTCATCAGCGTACTTTGCGTATGCGCGGACGTCCTAAGATTGTGCTGGCTCGAAGTTATGAAGAAGCTACGGATATCTATTATCAATATAGAAACAATGTGTTGGGTATAATTACGGATGTGCGTTTCCCTCATGGAGGAAAAAAAGAAGCTTTGGCGGGTATTAAGCTTTGTGCGGAGATACGTAAGGAGGATCCTTTTGTGCCCCTTATAATTCAGTCCTCTGAAGTTTCGAATGCTGCTTATGCTGCTAAATACGGCGCAAGCTTTATTGATAAGAACTCCAAAAAGATGGACGTGGATCTTCGGCAGATAGTTTCTGATAATTTTGGGTTTGGAGATTTTATCTTTCGCAATCCGGATACATTGGAGAAGATAGCGAGAGTACAAAACTTGAAAGAACTTCAAAATATCATCTTTGCCGTTCCCGCTGAATCTTTTGTATACCATATCAGTCGTAATCATATTTCTCGTTGGCTTTATTCGCGTGCGATGTTTCCGGTTGCAGAATTTCTTAAACCCATTACCTGGAACAGTTTACAAGACGTGGATGCCCACCGTAAGATTATCTTTGAAGCGATTGTGAAATACCGGAAGATGAAAAACCAAGGGGTTGTGGCGGTCTTTAAACGTGATCGTTTTGACCGCTATTCTAATTTTGCGCGTATAGGTGAAGGATCGTTGGGAGGAAAAGGACGGGGGCTAGCTTTTATTGACAATATGGTGAAGCGTTATCCTGATTTCGATGAGTTTGAAAATGCTTCTGTGGTTATTCCTAAAACGGTAGTACTCTGTACGGATGTGTTTGATGAATTTATGGAGTTAAATAACTTGTATCAGGTTGCGTTATCTGATTTGGATGATGATGTGATTCTGAAGTATTTCTTGAAAGCTAAATTGCCGGATAACTTGATTGCCGACTTTTTTACTTTCATGGATGTGGTTAAAGCTCCCATTGCAATCCGATCGTCTAGCTTGTTGGAAGACTCTCATTATCAGCCTTTTGCAGGAATATATAATACATATATGATTCCCTATCTTGATGATAAGTATGAAATGCTGCGTATGCTTTCTGATGCGATAAAAGGGGTTTATGCTTCTGTTTATTTCAGAGATAGCAAGGCATATATGCAGGCTACATCGAACGTGATTGATCAGGAAAAGATGGCTGTTATTCTTCAACAAGTGGTAGGTAGTCAATATGGTGATAAGTATTATCCATCTATGTCGGGAGTGGCTCGTTCTTTGAACTATTATCCTATTGGAGATGAACGTACAGAGGAAGGAACAGTCAACTTGGCTCTCGGTTTGGGCAAATATATTGTGGATGGCGGTATTACTTTACGTTTTTCTCCTTACCATCCTCACCAGATTTTACAGACTAGTGAAACGGAAATAGCGCTGAAAGAGACGCAGACTCTATTTTATGCGCTTGATCTGAAAAATGTTGGGAAGGAGTTTTCTATTGATGATGGATTTAATTTACTGAAATGTAATGTGAGAGAGGCAGAGAAGGATGGCTCTTTGCACTATCTTGTTTCAACTTACGATCCGTATGACCAGATTATCCGTGACGGTCTTTACCCGGGAGGGCGTAAGCTGGTTACCTTTGCTAATATTTTGCAGCATGATGTTTTTCCTTTGTCGCAGATCTTACAACTTGTGTTGCGTTATGGTCAGCAAGAGATGAGAAGACCTATTGAAATAGAATTTGCTGTGACGATAGATCATGAGCATAAATCGGGGTTGTTTTATCTGCTTCAAATACGACCCATAGTGGATGGTAAAGAGGTTATTGATGAAGACCTATCGGCGATTCAAGATGAAAATGTGATTTTACGTTCAGATAACTCTTTAGGAAATGGGGTGATAGATGATGTTTATGATGTGATTTATGTGAAAACGGAGAATTATAGTGCCTCGAATAATCAGTCTATTGCTTATGAATTGGAAAAATTGAATAAGGAGTTCCTTAGTGAAGGGAAAAATTATGTGCTGGTAGGTCCCGGAAGATGGGGGAGTAGTGATTCTTGGTTAGGTATACCTGTTAAGTGGCCGCATATCTCTGCCGCTCGTGTTATTGTTGAGGCAGGGTTGACGAATTACCGTATTGATCCTAGTCAGGGTACTCATTTTTTTCAAAACCTCACCTCTTTTGGTGTGGGCTATCTGACTGTCAACGCATATATCAATCAGGGAGTTTATGATGTTGTTTATCTTGA
Organism: uncultured Bacteroides sp.; assembly: GCF_963677685.1. NCBI lineage: Bacteria > Pseudomonadati > Bacteroidota > Bacteroidia > Bacteroidales > Bacteroidaceae > Bacteroides > uncultured Bacteroides sp. The sequence goes on along the minus strand of NZ_OY782186.1, from coordinate 3,206,670 downwards.
TGCTATGCCTGCGGTGCATGAAACTACTTATTTGCGACATGTTCATTTTGATAAGCCTATGCTAATAAAAATGGATGGTAGAAAGAAGCAGGGGGTTATTCTTAAGCCTAAGGAATGATATAAAAAGACCTGTCAATATGTTTAACAAGTTGACAGGTCCGGTCGTATATCTATATCGGTTTGTTGGTTATACGACTTTCAATTTATAAAATGCCTTGTGCCATCATTGCTTTGGCTACTTTCATGAATCCGGCAACATTGGCTCCTTTCACGTAGTTTATATAACCATCAGGTTCTGTGCCATACTGTACGCAAGACTCATGAATATTTTTCATTATTTCTTTTAGTTTCTCATCTACTTCTTCACTACTCCAGCTTAGTTTGATAGAGTTTTGAGTCATTTCCAAACCTGATACTGAAACTCCTCCGGCATTGGCCGCCTTACCTGGTGCATAAAGAATTTTAGCTTCTTGGAACACTTTTACGGCTTCTGGTGTAGAAGGCATATTAGCTCCTTCGCTGACGGCGATACAACCATTGGCTACAAGCTGACGGGCATGATCTCCATTTAGCTCATTTTGTGTTGCTGATGGAAGAGCAATATCCCCTCTTTCTCCCCATGGTTTACCTCCTTCTACGTATTTACAACCATATTTTTCCGCATATTCTCTGATGCGTCCGCGGTATAAGTTTTTTAATTCCATGATGTAATTCAACTTTTCAGAATCTATACCTTCAGGGTCGTAAATATATCCGTCTGAATCGGACATGGTAACAACTTTGCCGCCAAGCTCTAATACTTTTTCGGCCGTATATTGAGCTACATTACCAGAACCAGAAATTAAGCATACTTTGCCTTTGAGGTCTGTATTTTTGCGTTTGAGCATTTCCATTAAGAAATAAATATTGCCATAGCCGGTAGCTTCCGGACGAATGAGCGAACCTCCAAATTCACGTCCTTTTCCTGTAAATGTTCCGGTAAACTCTCCAGAGAGTTTTTTATACATACCGAACATGAATCCTATTTCTCGTCCGCCGACTCCTATATCACCTGCCGGAACGTCTGTCTCAGGACCTATATGCCTCCACAGTTCCAACATGAAAGCTTGGACAAAGCGCATAACTTCAGTACTTGATTTGCCACGTGGTGAGAAATCAGATCCTCCCTTTCCTCCACCCATAGGGAGAGTGGTTAGGGCATTCTTGAAGGTTTGCTCGAATGCCAGAAACTTCAGAATAGAGAGATTTACTGAACTATGAAAACGAATTCCGCCTTTGTATGGGCCTATAACATTGTTGTGTTGTACACGATATCCCATGTTTGTGCGTACATTTCCTTTGTCGTCTGTCCAAGTGACTCTAAATTGAAAAACTCTATCAGGAATACATAGCCTCTCAATCAGATTAGCTTTGTCGAATTCCGGATGTTTGTTATACTCTTCCTCAATAGTAGAAAGCACTTCTTCTACTGCCTGATGATATTCCGGTTCATTTGGGAAACGGCATATCAAGGCATCTAACACTTTAGCTGCATTCATTAATTTTATCTTTTGTTGGTTGTTGTAAGTTTGCGCAAAAGTAGTTATAAAAAAGGATGTATACAAACAGATTATTTCTAAATAGGCTGTTTAAGTTTCAATTTATTCGTTTTTAGGCGCTTAATTGAAATAGAATGCATCTTTATTTTTTTTTGAGTGACTTGTATACGGGGATGAATACAAAGGCACCGGATATTAGTAATGTCAAAATTGTTGGTCCGTCAATGCGTTCAACATTTACTAATACGATATAGCAAAGCGCCATCCATAGGAGGATGACGCATATAATTTGTGATTTGGATAATGGCTTTTTCATTTTTCGTTCTTTTTCTTATCTACAATAGCATCTATTACTGCTACAGCGGTGATGTTAACTATGTCGCGAACAGAGCTTTCTATATCAGTAAAATGGATCGGTTTATTTAACCCCATCTGAATAGGCCCTATTAGTTCAGTATGATTCATTGCCTGAATTAGTTTGTACCCTGAGTTGGCTGAACTAAGATTGGGAAAAATGAGGGTATTGACCTCTTTTCCTTTCAATCGAGTAAATGGATATTTGACGTCTCGCAACTCGCGGTTTAATGCGAAATTCACTTGCATTTCACCATCGATAGCCAAATCCGGATAATGTTGATGCATGTAGCTTACTGCCTGACTTACTTTGGCTGGACTGCCTACCTGATCTGAACCGAAGTTGGAATAGGAAAGCATTGCCATTATGGGAGTCTGGTTGAAAAATTCTACAGTGCTTGCTGCCAACTTAGATATGTCAATGAGAGTTTCTGTATCCGGATGGCGATTAATTAACGTATCTGCTAAGAAGTAGGTTCTTTTTTTAGAATTGAGAATATGCATCGTGCCGAAATGATTATATTCGGGTCTGATGCCAATGACTTCTTTGGCTATCTTAATAGTACTGCTATAACTGCTGTATAGTCCGGTGATAAATGCATCAGCTTCACCTGTTTCTACCATCATCATTCCAAAATAATTGCGGTCGAACATTTTATCGTTGGCTTCATCATAAGTGATACCTTCTCGCGAACGTTTTTCGGACAGAATACGAGCATAACGTTCTCGGCGTTCATTCTCGCTATCATGCCGGAGGTTGATAATCTCTACTCCTTCCAGATTCACTTCGAGCTCTTGTGCCAGTTTATGGATACGTTCATCATTACCTAAAAGGATGGGATGGCAGATTCCCTCTGTCTTAGCTTCCATAGCTGCTTTAAGCATATTAGGATGTCCACCTTCGGCAAAAACAACACGTTGAGGATTATGACGGGCTGTCTCATAAAGTTGGCGGGTCAACTTGGATTCATATCCCATTAGTTCACATAGCTGAAGTTGATACGCATCCCAATCTTCTATTGTTTTGCGAGCGACTCCAGAAGCTATTGCTGCTTTGGCTACTGCCATTGCTACCTCTGTAATTAATCGGGGATCAACTGGTTTTGGGATGAAATATTCAGGCCCGAACGAGAAGTTATTAACATGATACACCGCATTTACGACATCCGGTACCGGTTGTTTAGCCAAATTAGCTATGGCATAAACAGCAGCAATCTTCATCTCTTCATTAATGGCTCTTGCCTGTGTATCCAGTGCTCCTCGAAAAATATAAGGAAAACCTATAACATTATTGATCTGATTAGGATAATCTGAGCGTCCGGTTGCCATGAGAACGTCCGGGCGGGAAGCGATAGCATCTTCGTATGATATTTCTGGAACGGGATTGGCTAAAGCGAAGACAATGGGAGTAGGAGCCATGCTTTTTACCATATCCTGATTTAAAACATTTCCTTTAGACAAGCCAAGGAATACATCCGCTCCTTTTATAGCCTCTTCAAGCGTATGGATATCTGTACGATCGGTTGCGAAATAACGTTTTTGATCATTCAAGTCATTACGACTTTTGCTGATGACTCCTTTGCTGTCAAGCATGACGATATTTTCCAGTCGTGCACCCAGAGATATATATAGTTTGGTACATGACACGGCAGATGCACCTGCACCGTTTACCACGATTTTTACTTCTTCTATTTTTTTTCCGGCTACTTCGAGGGCGTTTATCAGTCCGGCACTCGAAATTATCGCAGTACCGTGCTGATCATCGTGCATCACCGGGATATCAAGTTCTTCTTTCAGTCGGCGTTCTATTTCAAAACACTCGGGTGCTTTGATATCCTCTAGGTTAATGCCTCCAAAAGTTGGAGCAATAGCTTTTACAGCTGCAATAAATTTTTCTGGATCTTTTTCATCTACTTCGATATCAAATACATCGATTCCGGCGTAAATTTTGAAAAGTAGACCTTTACCTTCCATCACGGGCTTGCCGCTTAGCGCACCAATATTGCCCAATCCAAGTACTGCCGTACCATTGGATATAACGGCTACCAGATTACCTTTAGCGGTATACTTATAAGCATCTTGTGGATTTTTTTCTATTTCCAGACAAGGCTCTGCTACCCCTGGAGAGTATGCTAATGAAAGATCAGTTTGTGTACTATATGGTTTAGTTGGAACTACTTCTATTTTCCCAGGTTTGCCTTGAGAGTGATAAAGCAAGGCTGCTTCTTTTGTTATTTTAGCCATACAATCTTCTTTATTACCTTGGTTATTGTTTAAGGACAAAGATAGTAATAAACGTTATGATTTGCTATTTATTAAGGTTGTTTTATTTTGATTTACTATAAATAAGAGATCTCGGCAAATAATTTATCTTTGGTAAAGATTTCATTATTTGTCGAGATGTGTTTTGTAAATAATTAGGTTGTTCGTTTTATTTTTTGAGAGCTTGTTCGATGTCTGCAATGATATCGTCTACGTTCTCTATTCCGACAGAGAATCGGATTAGGTCGGGGCGTACTCCTGCTTCAAGAAGTTGTTTATCGCTTAGTTGGCGGTGGGTGTGACTAGCAGGGTGCAGTACGCAAGTTCTGGCGTCTGCTACATGTGTCACGATGGCAACTAGCTGAAGAGAATCCATAAATTGAGTGGCTACTTCACGTTCTCCTTTCAACCCGAAAGAAATAACACCACATGACCCATTTGGCATATATTTTTTTGCCAATTCATAATTCTTGTTCTCTGGTAGTCCGCAGTAATTTACCCATGCAACTTTTTCGTTTGCTTGCAGGTATTCTGCTATTCTTTGAGCATTCTTACAATGTTGAGGCATGCGCAAATGTAGCGTTTCAAGTCCCAAGTTCAATAAAAAAGCATTCTGTGGACTTTGGATGCTGCCCAAATCGCGCATTAATTGTGATGTTGCTTTCGTTATATAAGCCATTTTTCCAAAATCTTTAGAATACGTCAGCCCATGATATGATTCATCTGGGGTGCATAGTCCTGGAAATTTATCGGCGTGTGCTTCCCAATCAAAATTACCGCTATCTACGATGCAACCGCCTACCGAAGTAGCATGTCCATCCATGTATTTAGTAGTAGAGTGTACTACAATATCTGCTCCCCATTCAAATGGGCGACAGTTAATAGGGGTGGGGAAGGTGTTATCTACTATCAGAGGAACTCCATGTTGATGAGCTATTCGAGCAAATTTTTCTATATCAAGCACATCAAGCGAAGGGTTAGAAACTGTTTCTCCAAACAATGCTTTGGTATTAGGTTTAAAAGCGGCTGATATTTCATCTTCTGTAGCATCTGGGCTGATAAAAGTAACATCAATACCTAGCTTCTTCATTGTGACACCAAAAAGATTGAATGTTCCTCCATAGATAGCAGAAGAACAGACAAAATGATCGCCTGCCTGACAGATATTGAAAATTGCATAGAAATTGGCCGCTTGTCCACTAGATGTTAGCATTCCGGCTATTCCACCTTCAAGGGCAGTTATTTTCTTTGCTACAGCATCATTAGTGGGGTTTTGTAAGCGGGTATAGAAGTAACCGCTCTCTTCCAAATCAAATAGACGAGCCATCTGTTCGCTCGTTTCATATTTAAAAGTTGTACTTTGATAGATGGGCAGAACACGTGGTTCTCCTTTTTTAGGTTCCCAGCCTGCCTGTACGCAGAGGGTTTCGCGTTTTAGTTCTTTGGACATAACATATATATATTATAATAGATTTATCTAGCTACAAATGTACCTGTTTTTTTTGATTTTGCTACCTAGATGATAAGAATACGGTAAATAGCGGACTTCTAAATCACTTTATATTAATGATCTATATATCGGTTTTTGTGTCGTATAGTTCATATTTCACTTAATAAACGTGTATTTTATCATTCATATCACCTGTTTCTTTGTTATATAGAGTATGCATGGTTTGTTACTATGCTGCAAAAAAAATATTTATGGAAACAACTATTTTTGATTTCAAAGCGAAAAATAACAAGGGAGAAGAAATCGATTTCTCAGTTTATAAAGATAAAGTTCTTTTGATTGTTAATACTGCAAGTAAATGTGGCTTTACTCCTCAGTATAAAGCTCTTGAACAGCTTTATAAAACGTATAAAGATCGAGGATTGATGGTCATTGCTTTTCCTTGCAATCAGTTTGCTCATCAGGAATCCGGAAGCGATGCAGAGATTGCCGGATTTTGTGAGATGAACTTTGGAGTGACTTTCCCTTTAATGGCCAAAATTGATGTGAACGGCAAAAATACGCATCCTGTCTTTCATTTTTTGAAGAAGAAAGCGCCAGGGTTTATTGTTTCAAAGATAAAGTGGAATTTCACAAAATTCCTAATAGATAAAAGCGGCAAGAAGGTTTCACGTTATTCACCTATGACGGATCCTCTTTCTTTAGAGAAAGAAATAGAAAGCCTTCTGCAAGTTAAGTAATTTGAACGCACAGTCTTTTTAGTCACTGGTGCGTGTGATGTCGGGCACACAATTGAGTTATGAGCGTCATGCAATTGTGTGATCTCCGTCACACAGTTGTGTGATGGAATATTTCTCTCAATCCTTTCATCTACAACGTTTGTTCCCTTTACTTAATCTCCTCATTTAATGAGTTTAATCAAGGTGTGTTGTGCATAAACTCAGCGAATAAGAGGTTGAGTTTTAAACTTTTCATAAAATGTTTTGTAAGTTTGTCTCTCGAAAAAGAGATAAACTTTATGAAAAATTTCAGCCATTGTATATCAACTAGTGAGAGTGTTTTGATGGAAGGTGCTCTTGGAGAACGCTTAAAGAGAGAGTATCATTTATCATTTGATGCTCAATTGGCAATGGCTGCTCTGATTTATTCTTCTGAAGGACGAAGGGCTTTGAAAAATCTGTGGCAGGAATACATTCATATTGCTCGAAAGTATAATCTTCCTTTCTTGGCTACCACTCCCACTCGGCGGGCAAATAAAGAGAGGGTTGAGGCTAGTTGCTTTACAAAGGCTGTGATAGGTGATAATGTCTCTTTGCTTCGAAGCATTCAGCAGGAAGCTCAGATTGAGATGTATGTTGGTGGTTTGATGGGCTGCAAAGGAGATGCATATACAGGCGAGGGAGCTCTGAACGAAAAAGAGGCGAGAGACTTCCACACTTGGCAAGCTGGATTGTTTCAGGCAGCGAATGTCGATTTCCTATATGCCGGAATCATGCCTGTTTTGTCTGAAGCGATTGGGATGGCTCAGGCGATGTCTGATATGGGGATACCTTATATCATTAGTTTTACTATTCAAAAAGATGGCAGGTTGATTGATGGCACGACAATAGATAAAGCTATTTCCACGATTGATGCTTCTGTTGACAATAGACCTGTTTGCTATATGGCTAACTGTGTACACCCTGTGATTGTTCATGCAGCTTTGTCGCAAGAATTTAATAAAACCTCTTTAGTTCGAAATCGTTTTTACGGAATCCAAGCAAATACATCTCCCCTGTCTTACGCGGAATTGGATGATGCGGCAGATTTAAAATGTTCTGATCCTACTTTATTGGCTGCTGAAATGTTTAGGCTAAAAGAAGACAATGCCTTGAGAATCTTCGGTGGGTGTTGCGGAACGGATAGCAGACATATGGAGGCGATAGCCCGTTTGTTGTGAAAAGAAAGGTTCTTGTTATTATAATTAGCTTCGTACACTTACTTCAGATTTGGTGATACTTAAAACGATAAAGGCAATCGTTTGGTCTTTGTCTATAACTATGTGTCACAGAGGTTAAAAAAATACTACCTTTGCATCCGAAAAACTAAGAAAGAATGACAGTGCAGAGATATTTTATCTATTTTGCTTACGACGGAACGAATTATCATGGTTGGCAAATTCAACCGAATGGGATAACAGTGCAAGAGTGCCTTGAGAAGGCTCTCTCTATTGCTTTGCGGCAAGAAATGAAAGTGATTGGGGCAGGGAGAACGGATGCAGGTGTGCATGCTTCTCTTATGGTAGCACACTTTGATTTATATACTGAGGAATTGCTTGATTTGGATTTTATGACTGAGAAACTGAACCGCTTGTTGCCTCCTGATATATCAGTGTTTAAATTGAAACAGGTGAAACCGGATGTACATGCGCGTTTTGCTGCCAGATCTCGTACGTATAAATACTATGTTACTACATCTAAATATGCATTCAACCGTCAGTATCATTGGCGGGTCTATGGAGAACTTGATTTTGAAAAAATGAATGAAGCGGCCCAAACCTTGTTTCGCTATGCGGATTTTACAAGCTTTAGCAAATTACATACTGACGTAAAAACGAATATTTGTGAGATGATGCAGGCTGAATGGACACAAGTGGATACTACGACTTGGGTGTTTACGATTCGGGCTGATCGCTTTTTGAGAAATATGGTGCGAGCTATTGTGGGGACTCTTATTGAAGTGGGGCGAGGAAAATTGTCTATTGAGGGGTTTCAGCAGGTCATCGAATTGCAAGATCGCTCTAAAGCAGGGACGTCTGCCCCTGGAAATGCTCTGTTTCTTGTCGATGTGGAGTATTCCGATGATATTTTTATTTAGTTATTAGTAGTTTATTAGTTTAATTTTAAGGATAGAGAAATGTGGTTATTGTTTGCTTTTCTTTCAGCAGCTTTATTGGGGTTTTATGATGTGTTTAAGAAGCATTCTTTAAAAGAGAATGCTGTTTTGCCAGTCTTGTTTCTGAATACGTTATTCTCGAGTTTAATCTTTGTACCTTTTATTTTGTTGGGGGCTTTTGTTCCACAGATTCTTGGAGGAGGTATGTTCGATGTACCATTAGTTGGTTGGGATACTCATAGGTTTATTATTATCAAATCTTTTATAGTTCTTTCTTCTTGGATATTTGGTTACTTTGGGATGAAACATTTACCGTTGACTATCGTAGGTCCCATTAATGCGACTCGTCCGGTGATGGTGCTGGTCGGTGCGATGCTGGTGTATGGAGAACGTCTTAATATGTATCAATGGATAGGTGTTGTGCTAGCGTTAGCTTCATTTTTTATGTTGAGTCGTTCGGGTAAAAAAGAGGGTATTAATTTTGCTCACAATAAATGGATATTTTTTATTGTGCTTGCTGCGTTAACAGGAGCGCTTAGCGGTTTGTACGATAAGTTTCTGATGAAGCAGTTTAACCCGATGGTGGTGCAAGCGTGGTATAATGTTTATCAAGTATTTATCATGTGTCCCATCTTGCTATTGCTGTGGTGGCCAAAACGAAAACAGACTACTCCTTTCAGATGGGATTGGTCTATCATGCTAATTTCAGTTTTTCTCTCGGCTGCTGATTTTGTCTATTTCTACGCTCTTAGTTTTGATGATTCTATGATTTCTATTGTGTCGATGATAAGGCGTGGTAGTGTGTTAGTCTCCTTCTTTTTTGGTGCGTTACTTTTCCGTGAAAAGAATTTAAAAAGTAAAGCGGTTGATCTTATTCTGGTATTAATAGGGATGTTATTCTTATATTTGGGAACTAAATAATTATGTTTTATGAAAAAAAATCTATTGCTATCTATCTTTCTGTTAGCACCTGTTTTGATGTTTGCTCAAGAGGCTAAAACGTTATTTGTGAATATGCCTGATTCGATTACTCCTTTGCTTACAGCAATAAATCGAGCTGATTGTGTCGACTTTCTGGCAAGCAATATGAAGGCGCAGGTAAAGAATAGATTTGGTAGGACTTCTGAAATGACTGATCTGACAGCGGATTATATTCATTTGCAAATGAGTGAGAGAAGTGAATGGGCAATGAAGGTGTTAGCGGTTAATGATTCTACTAAAGTGATTTGTGTGATATCTACGGCCTGCGCTCCTGCTTGTGATAGCAATATCAGGTTTTATACTACTAACTGGAAGGAGCTTCCTGTATCTGACTTTATAGAGCTTCCTAAATTGGATGATTTCTTTGAAGTTCCTGACTCATCAGATATGATGGAAGCTTATACACGTGCGCATTCGGCTGTTGAGGATATGATGTTGTTGAAAATGAACCTTTCTAAGACGGCTGAATTGTCTATAGCCTTGGCAACTCTGGATTATGCAGGAAAGGAAGAGGCTAAAAAAATCGCTCCTTATGTTCACTCTCCATTGATCTATATTTGGCAAAAGGATAAGAAGCGTTATATCAAAAAGTAGAGGCATAAAAAAAGAGAATCTGAAAATCAGATTCTCTTATGGAGCGGAAGACGGGGCTCAAACCCGCGACCCTCAGCTTGGAAGGCTAATGCTCTATCAACTGAGCTACTTCCGCATTAAAAGTGGGCAAAGATGGATTCGAACCACCGAAGTCGAAAGACAGCAGATTTACAGTCTGCCCCATTTGGCCACTCTGGTATTTGCCCTTTGTTTTCTAATGCGGTGCAAAGATACAACTATTTATTTAACTTCCAAGCGAAATCGATCATTTTTATTGCAGTAATTGCACATTCATCGCCCTTGTTACCGAGCTTTCCGCCGCTTCTGTCTTCTGCTTGTTCCATCGTATTTGTGGTTATTAATCCGTAAATGACTGGTATATCGCCAGTTACGTTTAAATGTGTGACCCCTTGAGTTACTCCCATACAGACATAATCAAAATGAGGGGTATCTCCTTTTATTACGCAACCTAAAATAATTATTGCATCTACGTCACCATATTCCATCATTTGATTAGCTCCAAATGATAGTTCAAAACTGCCTGGTACAGTTTGTACGATAATATTTTCTGGTTTTGCTCCGTGCTTTTTTAATGTATTTACTGCTCCGCTAAGTAGTGCTCCGGTAATATTACTATTCCATTCGGATACGATAATTCCAAATTTCATGGTATTCGCTTCAGGCACTGATTTTAAATCATAGTCTGAAAGATTGTGATAAGCTGTTGCCATATTTATAGTTTTATTAATTAGAGTTAGAATGAATTGAAGAAAATGGCGCAGATCTTCGTAGATTCAGTATCTGCGGAAATCTGCGCCATTTTCTAGGATATTTTAATATCTCAGATGTGTGCTTTTACTTTTTTAGAAGTTTGGCACGCTCAATGTATTTGTCAATGTCCATAGCTTGATATGACTGGAAGTATTTATCCTTTATCTTAGTATATGCTGTTATTGCATCATCATATTTGCCTTGCTTTACTAAGATGTCTCCGGCTTGCATTAAGAATATAGGGCTAAGGGTGTTGTTGTCTGCCTTATCAGCTGCTTTTAATAACAGTGAAGAAGCCTTGTCTAATTTGCCAAGTTCTGCATAACAATTTCCTGCAGCACCTAAAATAGCAGGAGCTACCATTTGGTCATCACCGTCGAATCCTTCTAAAGCTTTTGCTGCTTCATCATATTTACCAAGATTCTTGTAGCATATTCCGGCATATGCTTTAGCTAGATTTGCTGTTTTTGTTCCACTAAATTGATCGGCAATTTTATTAAAACCGATGTATCCAATGCTATCGCCATTAAGAGCTATCTCATATGCATCTTGCTCAAAGTATTGCTGACCTTTGAATATTGCTGTTTGCGCTTTTTCTTCTCGGGGCTCAGAGTATAGATGTTTGTACATAAGTATTCCTACTACTAAGATGATAATACCTGCAATACAGCCGAGAATTGTTTTCTTGTGTTTGATAATGAATGCTTCGGAGTTACTCAACGCCTCTTCCATATCTAAAGGTGCGTGGTGATTTTTTTGATCTGCCATTTTATCTAAATACTTTTTATTGTTTTTCTATGCAAATATTTGGTCAGCAAAAGTAGTTTTTTTATATATATAATGGAAATTTAGAGGCATCTTTTTTTCTTTGCGGACTGAAAAGCCCGAAAATCTTTCTACTTTTGTACCAAAGACTAACTTACTGATGATATTAAAACGAATCTCAATACTGAATTATAAGAATCTGAGAGAGGCTGAACTTCACTTCTCCGATAAATTGAACTGTTTTTTCGGACAAAACGGTATGGGTAAAACGAATCTTTTGGATGCTGTTTATTTTCTCTCATTTTGTAAAAGTGCGGGTAATCCGATTGATTCGCAGAATATTTACCACGGACAAGATTTTTTTATGATTCAAGGCTTTTATGAAATGGCAGATGGAACCCCTGAAGAGATATATTGTGGGATGAAGCGCAAGGTGAAAAAGCAATTTAAGCGCAATAAAAAAGAGTACACGCGTCTTTCTGATCATATTGGCTTTATTCCTTTGGTATTGGTTTCGCCTGCAGATTCGGAATTAATTGGTGGGGGAAGTGAGGAGCGGAGAAAATTCATGGATGTGGTCATTTCTCAATATGACAAGGATTATCTAGATGCGTTAATTCGTTATAATAAGGCGATGCTTCAAAGAAATACTTTGCTTAAGAGTGATGAACCTGTTGAAGAGGATCTTTTTCTTGTTTGGGAGGAAGCTATGGCTTCTGCTGGAGAGGTCGTTTTTAAGAAAAGGGAAGAGTTTATAAAAGAGTTTATTCCAATCTTTCAAACATTTTATTCTTTTATTTCTCAGGATAAAGAACGGGTTGGACTGACTTATGAATCTCATGCAAGGAATGCTTCTTTAATGACTTTATTCAAGGAAGGACGTTCGCGCGATAAAATCATGGGATATTCATTACGTGGTATTCATAAAGATGATTTGAATATGTTATTGGGCGATTTTCCTATTAAACGAGAGGGCTCTCAGGGACAAAATAAGACTTATCTTGTAGCTTTGAAGTTGGCTCAATTTGATTTTCTAAAAAGGGCAGGGAGTACTGTTCCACTTTTGTTGTTAGATGATCTTTTTGACAGACTGGATGCTTCGAGGGTGGAACAAATTATAAAGTTGGTTTCTGGAGATAGTTTCGGACAGATATTTATTACGGATACCAATAGAGGGCATTTGGATAAAATTTTATTCAATGTAGGGAGTGATCACAAAATATTTCAGGTAGAACAGGGAATGATTAGTGAAATGGGAGAGGAGATGAATGAAAAAGAATGATGCTGAACAAATAGGTAAGTTGATACAGCAGTTTTTGCGACAAGAGAGTTTAGAATCACCTCTCAATGAGCAGAGGCTGATTGCTGCGTGGAAAGATGTGCTCGGTCCTACTATTAGTTCGTATACAAAAGAACTCTTTATTAGGAATCAGGTATTATATGTGCATCTCACATCTGCTGTGCTTAGGCAGGAATTAATGATGGGTAGAGAAATGTTGGTGAAGAACCTTAATCGTCAAGTTGGGGCTACGGTTATTACAAACATTATATTTCGTTGATTGCTTTTACTCTATACTATCTGAATTGGGACAGGTAATAATATCGTTCATACAGATATCAAATTCTTCAGAAGGAACTTGTTCTACTACTTGAAAGGGAAAACATATCCCAATTTTTCTGGCATTTATTTGAGGTAGTAATCTGTCATAATATCCTTTGCCTCTTCCTAAACGATGCCCTTTCATATCGAAAGCGACTCCAGGTACTATAGCTAAGTCGATAGAGGTGTACTTGGTAAATGTCTCGCCCATTGGCTCTAGTATGCCATAGCTTCCAACGCAGAGAGAACTCTTTCCTGTATAGGTGCGTATTATTAATTCATTACCTATAACAACTGGTAAAAGTATCTTTTTTTTCTTGTACCATTTTTCAATGAAAGAGTGGGTGTTTACCTCATCTTCCATTGAATAGTACATCAGTATGGTTTCTGCTGCCAGAAAAGAAGACTCTTTTTCGAGTTGCTGAGTTATTTTAGCAGAAAAGTCTTTCAGTATGGTATTCTGATGTTGACTTTTCTTTAGCGCTATCAGTTTGCGCAGTTCTTTTTTCTTTCTTTTCATCCTTTTTTACGGGTTCTGGAATGGCTGCTGCCGGAGCTTTTGGATATGATTCTCCTTTCTCTAATAGTTCAACGGCTTTCTTTACAGTGTCATCGCTCTTATTCGCATATTTTATATATGCTTCTTTACCTAGCATGTTATAGATGATGCTTCCGTATATGTTACGTTCAAGCAGCTTTCGAGATTTTTGAATGAGTATATTTCTTCTCTTTACTCCTTTAGAATTTGCATAGCGGACGAATCGTTCTACTAAATTTAGCCTCTGGAGATAATTTAATAAAGAAGATTCATTGTCATATTTATTTAGTTTCTCACGGTGGGTGTCTGTATATTGGAATGTGTACTGCATAACTAAACCTTTGCTGATAACACTGGTTAGATAAGAACTGACTCCTGTGGTGTCTTGTGGTACAAATACATCAGGCATAATTCCTCCTCCACCATATACAGGACGTCCTAAACCTGTGGAATAACGAAGCTTTTTGTTTAATTTGATGCTATCTTTTGAGAAGAATTCTCCGTGTTGGTATCGGGTAAGCCAATCCATTTCATAATTTTGATCGTTTCCACTTTTATAAGGACGCTGTATGCAACGCCCGGATGGGGTATAGTAGCGTGCTATGGTTAGACGGATTGCAGAACCATCACTAAAATCAATAGGCTGCTGAACTAGCCCTTTGCCAAATGAGCGTCGTCCTACGACCATTCCTCGGTCATTGTCTTGAATGGCTCCTGTAAATATCTCACTGGCGGAAGCAGATCCTTCGTCAATTAATACGATTAAAGGCATCTTTTGGCAGCTACCTGTGCCATTGGCAAACTCTTCTGTACGTGGATATTTTCGTCCTTGTGTATAAACAATAAGCTTACCTTCTGGTAAAAATTCATTTACCATACGGATTGCAGCTTCCATATAGCCACCTGTATTGCCACGCAAGTCAATGATTAATCCTTTGCAATTTTTGTGGCTCAATTGAGCGATAGCGTTTAATAGTTCGACATGACTTGTACGCCCAAACTTGCTAACTTGAACATAGCCAAACTGATCTGTGAGCATATATGCGGCATCTATTGTGTTCTGAGGAATGTCTCCACGAGTAATATCAAAATGGAGAATTTTTTTCTCTGTCATCCTCTTAACTCCTAGCTTAACGTGTGTGCCTTTGGGACCTTTTAGGGTTCTCATTGCAACTTCATTGGTAAGCTTCTTACCTACAAATGAGGTGTCATTGACACTGACAATACGATCTCCTGCCATTAAACCCACTTTTTCAGAAGGGCCCCCTTGAATTACGCTATTAACATGAATTGTGTCATTTTGTATGGTGAATTGTATACCAATTCCGCTAAAACTTCCTTCGAGCTCAGAGTTGACTTCAACCAAATCTTTTGCAGGAATATAAGTAGAATGCGGATCTAGTTCTGCTAAAATTTGAGGCATGGCTTTTTCCACGAGATCAGTCATGTTTACTGTGTCTACATATTGATCATCTACAATGCGTAGTAATGCATTGAGTTTGTTGGAAGAACTGTTGATGATGCCTAGGCGATTGCCGGCAAAATGTTTTGCGTAAAAGGTTCCGATAAGAATGCCGATTACTACGCTTATAGCTATAACAAGCGGAGTAAATCGCGAAGAGTTTCTTGTACTCATATTCTTTTATTTTTTGAACGTTTATTGATCGTTATTAAATTTCAGATTCTGTTTTATTTGGATTTAAGTAGAGTACTTCGATCTTGGCTCGTTTTAATAAATTAATTCCATCTTCCAGCCTATACTTTTCGGAATAAACAACTCTCTTAATTCCTGCTTGTATAATTAGCTTTGCGCATTCTATACAAGGAGCGGCGGTGACATACATGGTGGCACCTTCGCTGCTATTGTTAGAACGAGCTATTTTGGTTATTGCATTGGCTTCGGCATGTAGCACATAGGGCTTTGTCAGATTGTTCTCATCTTCACAAATATTTTCAAAGCCGGAAGGTGTACCGTTGTAGCCATCTGAGATAATCATTTTCTCTTTAACGATAAGAGCTCCTACTTTTCTTCTTTGGCAATACGAATTTTCTGCCCATATAATGGCCATGCGTATATAACGTTGGTCTAATTCTAATTGTTTCGACTGAGTATTTGTCATATTCATATGATTGTTATTGTACGTGTAGGAGAAGACGCTTGGTTCTTTGTCCTTCTTTGAAATAAATATAGAGATTGTTTTCATCTCCACTATATGAAGTGGCATGATTCAATGCATCTAAAAAGGCTCTGCCTAATACATCTCTATCTGTGATAGGATTAGCGCTAGAGATAAAAGTGTTTTTTTCTCCATTTGCTCGCCAATTCCCCGTATATGTTGTACTTGTAGCTTTACCGCTGAGGGCTCCACTGATTGAGTTGCCATCAACAGTACCGGTAAATGTTATGGTAAAGTTATCGCCAACCCCTATTAACTTCAGAGAGGCTTCTTTAGCCTCTTTGTTTCCATTCCAGTAGTCACTAGAAGAGTTTCCTTCAAGAATATCAGTTAATTGCCATGTCTTATCTAAGAAAATACGTGCAACATCATCAGAGTTATTGCATCCTGATAATATAGGTAGTAGGAAAGCTACAAGTAATAAATGCTTATATTTCATTTTTTTATTCCATTTCTGATCAGTAGTGCATCAATAGTGGGCTCTTGTCCACGAAAACGTTTATATAACACCATTGGGTGTTCCGTTCCTCCTTTTGATAAGATATTGTTTCTAAATGATTCGGCTACTTCTTGATTAAATATTCCTTTCTTTTTGAACAGCGAGAATGCATCAGCATCAAGAACTTCTGCCCATTTATAGCTGTAATATCCGGCAGCATATCCTCCAGAGAATATGTGTGAGAATTGGGTGCTCATACAAGCTTCTTTGACGACAGGCAAGATTTGAGCTTTAGCCCAAGCGTCTTGTTCATAAGCTTTCACGTCGCCGTCAAAAGGGGTGGTACGTGTGTACCATGCCATATCAAGTAGACCAAAACTGACTTGACGTAGACAAGCATAAGCTACATTAAAGTTTGAGGCATCTACTAAACGCTGTATCAATGTATCAGGAAGCAATTCTCCGGTTTGGTAATGTTTAGCAAATGTATTAAGGAATTCTTTGTTTATGGCAAAATTTTCCATTAATTGAGAAGGTAATTCCACAAAGTCGCGGTATACGTTAGTTCCACTAAGGCTTTCATAGTTAGAATTGGCAAACATTCCATGTAATCCGTGTCCAAACTCATGGAGAAAGGTCTCTACTTCGTTAAAAGTCAGTAGCGCTGGCTTGTTTTCGGTAGGCTTAGTGAAGTTCATTACCAATGTGATGTGAGGACGACTGTTTTCACCTGTTTGTTCATCGATCCACTGTCCTTTAAAGCTAGTCATCCATGCTCCTGCACGCTTTCCTGGGCGAGGATGAAAATCTGTATATAAAACGGCAAGAAAGGTGCTGTCTTTGTCATATACTTCATAAGCATCTACGTCTTTGTTATAGACAGGAATCTCTGTATTTTTTTTGAAAGTTATTCCATATAGTTTGGTGGCTAATCCAAATACGCCTTCTTTCACCCGGCTGAGTTCAAAATAGGGGCGTAGCATTTCCTCGTTAATGTTAAATTTATGCTTTTTAAGTTTATTGGAATAATATGCCCAATCCCAAGGCATCACTTTAAAGGTACTGCCTTCTGTCTGCCGTGCTAATTCTTGTACCTCATTATATTCTTCACGAGCTGTAGGAGTATAGGCGTCAATAAGTTGGTTTAGAAGTTTGTATACGTTTTGGCTATTTTGAGCCATTCGTTTTTGCAAGACATACTCAGCATAATTAGAATAACCTAATAACTGGGCTATTGCCATACGAGTATTGGCAAGCTCTTTTACTATTTGTAGGTTATTGTATTTGTTATTGTGAGTGCATTTGGTGTTATATGCCATATAGAGTTCTTTGCGTAGATCTCTACTATCAGCATAAGTAAGAAAAGGAATGTAGCTTGGAGCATGAAGCGTGAATACCCACCCTTCAATGTTCTTTTCCTTTGCAGTTTGAGCAGCTGCTTCTATAGCTGTTTCAGGAAGTCCGGCTAACTGATGTTCATCTTGCAGTACTAGCTGGTAATCATTTGTCTCTTTCAGGTTATTTTCACTGAATTCGAGAGTCAATGTACTGAGCTTTTTTGTTAATTCACGATATTTCTTTTTTGCTTCACCTTTGAGATTTGCTCCACTCCTGATAAAATTATCATAGGTATTGTCTAGTAACTTAGCTTGCTCGATGGTAAGAGAGAGTTTTTCCTTTTGCTTGTATACGGCTTTAATCCTTTCAAATAGTTTTTTGTTTAGTGTGATGTTGTTGCTATGTTCACTCAGTAGAGGAATCATTTTTTGAGCAATATTCTGTAGCTCATCATTGGTCTCTGCACTTCGGAGATTTCCGAAAACTGTAGTAACTTGATCTAATAGTCTTCCCGATTTTTCATAAGCTAATATCGTGTTAGCAAAGGTTGGTTGCTCGGGATTATTCACGATTGCGTTGATTTCAGCAATTTGATTTTCTATGCCTAATCGAATTGCCGGTTCGTAATATTCAACTTTTATTTTATCAAATGGGACAGTTTGGTGAGGTGTATTATATTTCTCAAAAAAAGGGTTCTGGGAATGTGCCATATTTATTATGCAAACTAAGAATAATATTGAGGTTAGTTTTTTCATATAATCCGGGAATTCAGCGGTTTATAATTCTTTATATTAGATTACAAACATACTAAAATTGTGGATTACTTATGCTTTATTCATTTGTTTTTTAACAAAGTATTAGTTTGTTGCAAAAAAAAACTGTTCCAAAATAATTTGGAACAGTTTTTATATCGTGTAGTAATATTATTACTTGTTTGCAGATGCCATGTGAGCAACAAGATCTAATACTTTGTTACTATAACCGATTTCGTTGTCATACCAAGATATAACTTTTACGAATGTATCAGTTAAAGCAATACCAGCTTTAGCATCGAAGATAGAAGTGCGAGCATCTCCTAAGAAGTCAGAAGAAACAACAGCGTCTTCAGTATAGCCTAGGATACCTTTTAATTCGCCTTCAGAAGCTTCTTTCATTGCTGTGCAAATTTCTGCATAAGTAGCAGGTTTTGCTAAGTTAACAGTTAAGTCAACAACAGAAACATCCAAAGTAGGAACACGCATTGACATACCTGTTAGTTTGCCGTTAAGTGCAGGGATAACTTTACCTACAGCTTTAGCAGCACCTGTAGATGAAGGTATGATGTTACCAGCAGCAGCACGACCACCTCTCCAGTCTTTCATAGAAGGACCGTCTACTGTTTTTTGAGTAGCAGTAGTAGAGTGAACAGTAGTCATCAAACCATCAGTGATACCAAATTTGTCGTTTAATACCTTTGCGATAGGAGCTAAACAGTTTGTAGTACATGATGCATTTGATACAAATTGTTGTCCTGCATAAGTCTTTTCGTTTACACCGCAAACGAACATTGGAGTGTCATCTTTAGAAGGAGCTGACATAACAACGTATTTTGCACCTGCGTCAATATGACCTTGAGCTTTGTCTTTGCTTAAAAATAAACCAGTAGACTCTACAACGTATTCAGCAGCAACTTCGTTCCATTTTAGGTCGGCAGGGTTTCTTTCTGCTGTGATGCGGATAGCCTTACCATTAACGATTAATTGGCTCTTTTCAACATCAGCTTCGATCGTGCCTTTAAATTGACCGTGCATTGTGTCATACTTAAGCATGTAAGCTAAGTAATCTACAGGACAAAGGTCGTTAATACCTACGATTTCAATGTCATTTCTTGTTTGAGCTGCACGGAAAACGAAACGTCCGATACGGCCAAATCCATTAATACCTACTTTAATCATTTTGTTTAAACTTTTAAGGGTTCTTAAATATTATATATTGTTCAATATATGTAGTAAAACTTTATATTTCATTTTAAATGCGGTGCAAAATTAAGAAATTGTTTTTATATTGGTGCACAAATTATTATTAAAATAAAAAAAGATGGGAAAAAAGAGTTTATTACAAGAGTTTAAGTCTTTTGCAATGAAAGGTCATGTAATTGATATGGCAATAGGAGTCATTATTGGTGGCGCTTTTGGTAAAATCGTCTCATCACTGGTTGCAGATGTTATTATGCCTTTTATAAGTATACTTCTTGGGGGAGTGAATTTAGTGAATATGAAATGGGTGTTGAAGGCCGCTACAGTAATGTCGGATGGTAAAGAAGTTGCTGCTATTACCCTCAATTATGGACGTTTTTTACAATCGGCTTTTGACTTTTTAATTATTGCACTTTCTATTTTCTTTTTTATTAAATTGATGAATAATTTTGTTCGTAAAACAAAAGAAACTCCTGCCCCTGCTCCTTCGCCAACTAAAGAAGAAGTTTTGCTTACCGAAATTCGTGATTTACTGAAAGAAAAGTAAGGTAAATAATGATATTTTGCGTACTTTTGCGCACAAACTTCAAAATTGCTTTTCTTTATGCAAGAAAAAATTATAATACTTGATTTCGGGTCGCAGACAACGCAGTTGATCGGGCGAAGAGTACGTGAATTGGATACTTATTGTGAAATCGTACCTTATAATAAATTTCCAAAAGATGATGACTCTATAAAAGGAATTATTCTTTCTGGTAGTCCATTTTCTGTTTATGATGAGTCTGCTTTTAAAATAGAATTGGAAGACATATGGGGTAAATATCCTATATTGGGTATTTGCTATGGTGCTCAGTTTATCTCTTATGTTAATGGAGGTAAGGTGGAACCTGCTGGCACCCGTGAATACGGAAGAGCTCACTTATCTAAATTTGATGAAACAAATATTTTATTTAAAGGAGTGAGGAAGAATACTCAAGTATGGATGAGTCATGGTGACACCATAACAGCTATTCCCGATAATTTTGTTTCAATAGCTTCTACCGATAAAGTTGCTATTGCTGCATATCAAGCGAAGGTTGAAGATGTATGGGGGGTTCAGTTCCATCCGGAAGTGTTTCACTCTGAAGATGGTACACAAATCTTGAAGAATTTTGTGGTTGATATTTGCGGATGTAAGCAAGATTGGTCGCCTGCGTCATTTGTAGAAAGCACTGTTGCTGACTTGAGGAAACAGCTTGGAGAAGATAAAGTCGTTTTAGCTCTCAGTGGAGGGGTTGATTCTTCGGTTGCTGCTGTGCTGCTTAACAAAGCAATAGGTAGTAATCTTACCTGTGTTTTTGTTGATCATGGTATGCTGAGGAAAGACGAATTTAAAAGGGTTATGGCAGATTATGAATGCTTAGGCCTAAATGTTATAGGAGTAGACGTTAGTGAGAAATTCTTTAAAGAATTGGCTGGCGTCACTGAACCAGAAGCGAAGCGTAAAATTATAGGTTCTGGATTTATTGATGTGTTTGATCAGGAAGCGCACAAGCTTAAAGATGTGAAATGGCTGGCACAAGGAACTATCTACCCAGATTGTATTGAATCGCTTTCTATTACGGGCACGGTGATTAAAAGCCATCATAATGTAGGTGGTTTACCTGAAAAAATGAATTTGAAACTTTGTGAACCACTTCGTTTATTGTTTAAAGATGAAGTTCGTCGGGTAGGACGTCAATTAGGTATGCCGGAACATCTTATAACGCGCCATCCATTTCCTGGACCTGGGCTTGCTGTGCGTATTTTGGGTGATATTACGCCGGAAAAAGTACGAATATTGCAAGATGCAGATGATATATTTATTCAAGGTTTACGTGATTGGAAGCTTTATGATCAGGTATGGCAAGCGGGGGTTATTCTATTGCCGGTACAATCTGTAGGTGTGATGGGAGATGAACGCACCTATGAAAGAGCAGTGGCTTTACGTGCTGTTACTTCTACGGATGCTATGACTGCAGATTGGGCTCATTTGCCTTATGATTTCTTAGGAAAAGTTTCTAATGATATTATAAACAAGGTTAAGGGAGTCAATCGTGTGACGTATGATATAAGCTCTAAGCCACCTTCGACAATTGAATGGGAATAAAATAGATATAATCTAATAAATAAAAGCCATAATCAATTCTATAATCTGATAGAGTGATTATGGCTTTTTTATTTTATTGAAAATAGCTTGAGTGATCAGATCTTGTTAAACTTTAAGGAGTTTTTATGTTTAAATTGTGGCTGTTGACTTTTCCAGCCATTCTACTAATTTGCTAATCTCGGGAATATGTATTGCTTTTCTACTAAGAGATATTAAACCCATTTTTTGGAAGTCGTTTAAGGCTTTTGATACATTTAATCGTGTGTCATCTACATGCAAGGCCACATCCTCCATACGTATTTTCAACTCTTTTTCCCCGGTTAGTTTTTCTGAGTGTATTAAAATGAAATTAATAATTCTTTGAGGAAGACTTTTAGCAGTAGATTGCCATATACGATTATGGAGATTTTGAGCACGACTGCTTATAATATTCATATAATTAAGTCGAAAGATTTCATATTTGAATAATTCTGTTAAAACAAATGCTTTACTAATACTGATGGTTTGAGCTTCGCTACGGGCAACATAAGAAGATGCGTAATGAGTTTTTATTCCAAATAAAGAATATGCTTCTATAAGGTGAGGAGCATTTAAATGTTCAATGATAACAAAACTTTGGTCTATAGGTGAAGATAGTGATGATAGCTCTCCCTTTAGGAGAAATATTAGCTTATCACAAATATCTCCTTGCTTAATGATCATTTCTCCAGCCTTATGCTTAGTAAAATGTAATTTGACTTTCTCTAATATAGTAGTGAAGTCTTCATGGCATAACCCTTGAAAAAGAGGGAGTTGGAGTAAAGTATCATACATTGTTTCCATCTTGCAAGTCTTTCTTTTTTGAAAACAAATGTAACTATTATCCTTTCTTTTTGTTTGTATATCTATTTTCTTTTTGTTTTTTTTATTGTTTCTTAAAGGCTAGGAGGCTTTAATTATGATATTCTTGTTAGTGGATGAAAAATGAGTATATTTGCATAAAAAAAGAAATTATGTTATCTGGGTTCAATTTTCAGGAAATGATTAGCGCCTTTATTGTACTGTTTGCAGTAATTGACATTATTGGCTCTATTCCTATTATTATAAATTTGAAAGGTAGGGGTAAGCAAGTAAATGCGATGCAGGCTACCGTTATCTCTTTTTTATTGATGATTGGTTTCTTTTATGCTGGTGACATGTTGCTTAAGCTTTTTCATGTAGATATTGCGTCTTTTGCTGTTGCCGGAGCATTTGTTATCTTCTTAATGTCGCTTGAAATGATTCTTGATGTTGAAATATTTAAGAATCAAGGACCAATAAAAGAAGCTACTCTTGTCCCTCTTGTTTTTCCTTTACTTGCGGGTGCAGGTGCTTTCACTACTCTTTTATCACTTCGAGCTGAATATGCTAGTGTTAATATTGTTGTTGCATTAGTACTGAATATGGTTTGGGTTTATTTTGTTGTGCGGATGACAGATAGGGTTGAGCGTTTCTTTGGAAAAGGTGGTATTTATATTATTAGAAAATTTTTTGGAATAATATTATTAGCTATATCAGTCAGGCTCTTTACTGCGAACATAGCGATATTAATTGAAGCTATACAGTAATAGCTATTCTTTATTATCTTTATTAATGAATACTTTTAGACGCCTAAAAGTGCTTTTATTGGAAATTACTTATCAGGTTATTTTTATTAGCAAATAGGAATCTACTTTCTCTGATTTCGAATTTATGTATGTAAGAGTTATACAAATTTAGGGAAGAACGAAAAATAAAATGTTTTTTTATTTTTCGTTCTTCCCTAAATTTGTACTTTTGAGGAATGCATCTGTCTTCTAGGATGCTTTTGGGTATCATTAACTTTTAATAGTATGGAACATGAGTTATTTACGATTTGACAAGACTCTCATGGTTAATTTGGAGGAATCTTTGCCTAGAGAGATTCTTCGAACGAACAAGTCGGGAGCTTATCATTGTACTACTATTGTAGATTGCAATACGCGAAAATATCACGGTCTTTTGGTTATTCCAGTACCTGAATTGGATGATGAGAATCATGTGTTGCTTTCCTCTTTGGATGAAACAGTCGTTCAGCATGGAGCAGAATTTAATTTAGGACTTCATAAATATCAAGGAAATAATTTTAGTCCGAATGGACATAAGTATGTTCGAGAGTTTGATTGTGAAAAAGTGCCTGTAACGACCTACCGGGTCGGTGGAGTCATATTGACTAAGGAGAAAGTTTTTGTGCATTATGAAAATCGGATTTTAATTCGTTATACTTTGCTTGATGCACACTCAGCTACTAAGCTTCGTTTGCGTCCATTTCTTGCTTTTAGAAGTGTACGTAGTTATACTCATCAAAATAATCAGGCTAATAGAGAATATACTGAAACTGAAAATGGAATTAAAACTTGTATGTACCCTGGTTATCCGGAACTGTATATGCAATTGAATAAAAAAAATGATTTTCATTTCATTCCTGACTGGTATAGGGGGATAGAGTATCCAAAAGAGCAGGAGAGAGGATATGATTTTAATGAGGATTTATATGTGCCTGGATATTTTGAGGTAGATATTAAAAAAGGAGAAAGCGTCGTTTTTTCTGCAGGTATATCTGAATTCTCTACTCGAAAGTTGAAACGTACTTTTGAATATGAGGTCGCTGATCGTACACCACGTGATAGTTTTTACCACTGTCTTAAGAATTCAGCTCACCAATTTCATAATAAACAAGGAGATTTTCATTATATTTTAGCTGGTTATCCTTGGTTTAAGTGTAGGGCGAGGGATATGTTTGTTTCTTTGCCAGGATTGACTCTTGCTGTTGATGAGAGAGAGGAGTTTGAAAATGTGATGATGACTGCTGAGAAGGCAATACACAATTATATAAATAATTCTCCATTAGAATGTCGAATTTATGAAATGAACGATCCGGACGTTTTATTGTGGGCTGTATGGGCTTTGCAACAATATGCGAAGGATACAACACGTGATCAATGCAGAAGCAAATATGGTGAGTTACTGAAAGAAATAATAGAATTTATTCGTTTGCGTAGACATGATAATTTATTTCTTCATGAGAATGGCTTGCTTTATACAAATGGACTTGATAAAGCTGTTACTTGGATGAACTCAACAACAGAAGGTCGTCCTGTTATAGCTCGCACTGGTTATATTGTTGAAGTTAATGCTTTATGGTATAATGCATTGTGCTTTGTTGCTGATATTTTTAGAGATGGAGATTATGCAACATTTGCAAAAGCTTTGGATAAACAAGCAGAAGCTACTGCACAATCATTTATTAATGTCTTTCGTAATGAATATGGTTATTTATTAGATTATGTAGACGGTAACATGATGGATTGGAGCGTTAGACCTAATATGATTTTTACCGTTGCCTTTGATTATTCCCCTTTGGATAGGTTGCAAAAAAAACAAGTCCTAGATATTGTAACAAAAGAACTATTGACTCCTAAGGGACTTCGTAGTTTAAGTCCTAAAAGTGGGGGATATAATCCAAATTATGTTGGTACCCAAAGAGAACGAGATCTTGCTTATCATCAAGGTACAGCTTGGCCTTGGCTAATGGGTTTTTATATGGAAGCTTATTTACGTATTTATAAAATGAGTGGTCTCTCATTTGTCGAAAGACAATTGATCGGATTTGAGGATGAGATGACAAACCATTGTGTTGGATCATTGCCGGAATTATTTGATGGTAATCCTCCTTTTAAAGGGAGAGGAGCTGTCTCTTTTGCAATGAATATTGCTGAGATATTGCGTATTTTGAAACTATTATCTAAATATAATTTATAGGAGGGGAAAAATGAAAGTTCTAATGTTTGGATGGGAGTTTCCCCCTCATATTTTAGGCGGACTAGGTACGGCTAGTTATGGATTGACGAAAGGTATGGCCATGCAAAATGATATGGAGATAACGTTTTGTATACCTAAACCATGGGGAGATGAAGATCAGAGTTTTCTTAAAATTATAGGGATGAATAATACTCCAGTAGTCTGGAGAAATGTAGATTGGGAATATGTAAATGCTCGAGTAGGATCTTATATGAATCCTCAGTTATATTATGATTTACGTGACCATATCTATGCTGATTTTAACTATTTATATACAAATGACTTGGGGTGTATAGAATTCTCTGGACGTTATCCGGATAATTTATATGAAGAAATTAATAACTACTCTATTGTTGCCGGGGTAGTTGCAAGACAACAACATTTTGATATTATACACTCTCATGATTGGCTTACATATCCGGCTGGAATACATGCTAAAATGGTTAGTGGTAAACCATTGGTGATACATGTTCATGCAACTGATTTTGATCGTAGTAGAGGAAATGTAAATCCAACTGTATATGCGATTGAAAAAAACGGTATGGATCAGGCTGATCATATTATGTGTGTCAGTGAATTGACTCGCCAGACTGTTATTCATAAATATTATCAGGATCCGAGAAAGGTTTCTACCGTGCATAATGCAGTGTCCCCATTATCTCAAGAAATACAAGATATTGTTCCTCAAAAAAGTTCAAAAGAGAAAATTGTTACATTTTTAGGCCGTATTACTATGCAAAAAGGGCCGGAATATTTTGTAGAGGCGGCTGCAATAGTACTTAAAAGAACAAGAAACGTACGCTTTGTAATGGCGGGAAATGGTGATATGTTAAACCAAATGATTCGTTTGGTTGCAGAAAGAGGAATTGCTGATCGCTTCCATTTTCCTGGATTTATGAAAGGTAATCAGGTATATGAGGTCTTGAAAGCTAGTGATGTTTATATAATGCCTTCTGTCTCTGAACCTTTTGGAATATCTCCTTTAGAGGCGATGCAATGTAGTGTGCCTACTATAATCTCTAAGCAATCGGGCTGTGCAGAGATTTTGAATAAATGTATTAAGACTGATTATTGGGATATTCAAGCAATGGCTGATGCTATTTATGCTATTTGTTCTTATCAATCTTTATATGAATACTTTAGAGAGGAGGGCAAGAAAGAAGTTGACCAAATTAAATGGGAAAATGTGGGTTATAAAGTTAGGTCTATTTATAATTCCGTATTGAGCAATAGATAGTAATGAAATAGTATATAGATATGAGAACAATTTGTCTTTATTTTGAAATACATCAAATAATTCATCTGAAGCGTTATCGTTTCTTTGATATAGGTAAAGATCATTATTATTATGATGATTACGCTAACGAAACAAGCATTAATGAAGTTGCTGAACGTTCGTATATTCCAGCTCTAACTGCATTGATAGAGATGGTGAAAAAGTCTGAGGGGGCTTTTAAAGTTGCGCTTTCTGTCTCAGGAGTTGCGTTGGAACAACTTGAAATTCATGCACCAAATGTGATTGATCTTCTTCACCAGTTGAATGATACGGGGTGTTGTGAGTTTTTGGCAGAACCTTATTCACATGGATTGTCTTCTTTGGTAAATGAAGAATGTTTTAAAGAAGAGGTTATGCGACAGAGTAATAAAATGAAGCAGATATTTGGAAAACAACCTAAAGTGTTTCGTAACTCTAGTCTTATTTATTCTGATGAAATTGGTGCTCTGGTTGCTAGTATGGGCTTTAAAGGAGTTTTAACCGAAGGCGCGAAGTATATACTTGGTTGGAAGAGTCCTCATTATATGTATCATTGTAGTGCCGCACCTAGTTTGAAATTGCTATTGCGTGATTTTAAATTATCTGATGACATTAGCTTACGTTTCTCTAATTCTGAATGGAGTGAGTATCCTTTATTTGCGGATAAATATATTGACTGGATTGATGCTATGCCGCATGATGAGCAGGTTATTAATATTTTTATGGAATTATGTGCTTTAGGCATGTCTCAACCCTTGTCTTCTAATATTTTAGAATTTCTTAAAGCCTTGCCTGCTTGCGCGAAGGCAAAAGGCATCACTTTTTCTACTCCAACCGAAGTTGTGACAAAGTTGAAATCTGTTTCTAAATTAGATGTTCCTGACCCCATTTCTTGGGTAGATGAAGAGAGAGATATTACTCCTTGGTTGGGTAATGCTTTACAACGCGAAGCGTTTAATAAACTCTATGGTGTTGCTGAGCGTGTTTATCTTTGCAGTGACCGCCGTATTAAACAGGATTGGGACTATTTACAAGCTAGTAATAATTTTCGCTTCATGACGACTAAAGAAACGGGGATTGCGCTTTATCGTGGTATCTATGACTCTCCTTATGATGCGTTTACTAATTATATGAATATTTTGGGCGATTTTATAAATCGTGTGAACTCTTTGTATCCTGAGGATATTGATAACGAGGAGTTAAATTCTTTGCTTACTACGATTAGGAATCAAGGTGAAGAACTAGCTAGTTTACATAGGAAGTTAGAACGTTTGCAATCAAAAACGGAAAAAAAGAAGAATATCTCTGTTGCTATAAAAGAGAAAATTTCTTCGAAGTGATTTGTTTATGAATCTTAATAGTATTATAATACTAAATGCTTCTAGATTCTTAAATATAAAAAACAAGGGTAGTCTAATTACGGCTACCCTTGTTTTTTATATTTAAGATAAACTTTTATTATTATTTAGTCTCAAAATGACTATAAACAATTTCTAATTTCAATTTATTATTTCCTCCTTCAAATTTAGCATATTCTGGTTTCATATCATGCTGTATGCTTGCTATAGTTGTTCTTTGTTGAGTGTCTGTTATTGTAGTAACAGAGACAGGGATTAAGACAACTTCTTGAGTTGCTTTCTTTTCTGCAATACAAGTAGATATTAATTTTGATAAATTACTAAATACATATTGGTTAATGCCAGATGCATTATGTTTTGCAAGATAAGAAGTGACATTATCTGGTAATTTGTTTTGTTCAAAGAAAGTATTCATTTCTTCTTTTCTGAGTAATAGAACATATTCTGGAGGCATCATGCTATATTGATTTTTTTTCTCTTGGGCATAATGTTTGAATACTAATTTTACTGCATTTAGGGTATCTTGACTAAGCTCATCAGCTATTTGTTGAATAGGTAGAGTTGCTTGCGTAAAAAGTCCTGCAGGTGATTTTATGTAAGTTGTATCTGTTTCGTTTGCTTTACTTTGCAACGCCTGCTTTGAATTTACAAATTGGTTCGCTTGAATTACTTCTTTAGTAGCAGCAAAAGTCCGTTTTCCGTAATAAAGAGAATCTGTTCCGTCTTTTTTCTTCAAGAAATTGCCTAAACTATCAGTATAATGTGCATTATATACTACATTTAAGTTCACTTTGTCTACGTATAAAATAGTTCCCTCACCGTAATCTGTTTTGACGTAGATTCCTTTAAAGATATGATCAATAAACTTTTGGGCATTTTCAAAGTATTCCGGGTGTTCTTTATTTTGCTTAATGATACTATCACCAAATTCCTTGGGCAATACGAAACGAACATATGGGGTGAAATTGCTAGAAGATCTTAGTGAATCACTTAGAGATAAATTCACAGCTGTATAGGCCTTTTGCCCTAATAAGTCACTCTCGTTGTAATAGTTTTTGGGATCTATAGAAGTGTAATGGTTCTTATCTAAAATCTTATTTAAACCGTATACACTCATGCGACAAGTATTTAAAGAATCTCCAAAATATCCATTTCTCTTAGGATAATATAATACCAATTCTGTTAAGTATGTCGTATCACCAGCCATTACATCGAATGGAAATTTAAAATTATTTGTGCAGTTCAGCTGCGTCAGAAATCCAGCTTCATATGTTCCAAATTCAGGGTCTCTAAATTTTCCTATGTATCCGATATTTGTTTTAGCAAAAATAGAGTCGGACAAGATCGTTTTGGTATCTACATCGAAAGTCTTTGTTAGCACATTGATATTATCAGAGCCAGGTAACATACCAAGTCCTAGACTACCAGTGTTATCATCACATCCATAGAAGCTACAGATTGTAATAAAAGAGGCTATTAATGAGAATCTTATTTTCATGGTTTATTTGTGATAGTTTAGTTTATGCTATTCTATTATTTCGGATTTTCCCATATTTTATCATAAAACTCATTGCATGAATCAGGATATGTCTCTGTAGATTGGTAATTTAACATTGCCTTACCTTGTTCTTGCGCGTAATTTATAATCTCTTGATTTACTTTTTCGCTGTTTTGAATGATTCCGTCAGAATAATCTACGGCTAGTTTCATCAATGTAAGATAATCAACAGGCTTAGTTAATGTTTTTATATCATCTTCAACAATATCTTTCATTAGCAATTGAGCGGTAAAGTCATCTTTAAATTTATTCTTAAAATCATCTTCATATACTGAGAATACAATTTTAGAATCACGAAAAGAAGGCTCATCTTTATAGGCTTTCTTTATATATAGAGGAGCTAATGCAGTCATCCAACCATGACAATGAATAATATCCGGAGTCCATCGTAGTTTTTTTACGGTTTCAAGAACTCCTCGCGCGTAGAATATAGCTCGACTGTCGTTGTCTTCATATTCTTCACCATTCTCATTGACAGTTTGCAGTCTGTTTTGGAAATAGTCATCATTATCTATAAAATAAACTTGCATACGTGCAGATTGGATGGAAGCAACTTTTATAATAAGTGGGTGATCTGTGTCATCAATGATTAAGTTCATGCCTGATAGGCGAATAACTTCATGAAGTTGGTTTCTACGTTCGTTAATGTTTCCCCATTTGGGCATGAAAGTTCTGATTTCTCTACCTTTTTCTTGTATTGCTTGTGGGAGATATCTTCCCACGTTTGCCATTTCAGATTCAGCAACATATGGAGTAATCTCTTGTGTAATAAATAACACTTTATTAGCCTTTGTCATAATAACAATCGTTCTCGTAAATATTCTGCAAAGATATAAAAAAAAAAGCGCATTTATGCAAGTAATGTTATTCTATAATTCTTTATGATATGTTAAGACCTTGATAATCAATATATAAATCCAACTATATAGATATTTTTCTTATTCTATCTGAGGCATAAATTCATAATATTTCTTCTTTATGTGCTAAATAATGGTTTATTTTGCACAGTTTTTGAAAAGAAACATAGGTATCATAAACTAATTTAAATGAAAATAATACATACTATCAATGGCTTACAAGCTGAATTGTCGGCTTTGAAAGCTTGCGGTAAATCAGTTGGTCTTGTCCCAACTATGGGAGCTCTGCATGCTGGTCATGCCTCGCTTGTTAAGCGTAGCGTTGCAGAAAATGATGTTACGGTAGTTAGCGTTTTTGTAAATCCTACTCAGTTTAACGATAAAAGTGATTTGATAAAATATCCTAGAACATTAGAGGCTGATTCCAAACTACTTGAATCTACTGGAGCCTCTTATTTGTTTGCACCTTCTGTAGAGGAAATATACCCGGAATCGGATACCCGTTTTTTCTCTTTTCCTCCTTTGGATACGGTTATGGAAGGTGCTTTTCGATCTGGACATTTTAATGGGGTCTGTCAGATTGTTACGAAATTATTTGATTTGGTAAAACCGGTTAGAGCTTACTTTGGCGAAAAAGACTTTCAGCAGTTGGCTATTATTCGTGAGCTAGTTCGTGTAATGAACTATAGGATAGAAATTGTAGGTTGTCCTATTGTTCGTGAAGAAGATGGTTTGGCTTTAAGTAGTCGTAATGCTCGTCTTTCTGCTTTAGAACGTGAAAATGCCTTAAAAATATCCCAAGCATTATTTAAAAGTCGTACCTTTGCGGCAACACATACAGTGAGTGAAACTTTGAAATTTGTCGAAGAAGCTATTGCTGCCGTTTCCGGTTTACGTTTGGAATACTTTGAAATAGTGAATGGAGATACTTTGCAAAGAGTGACTGATTGGGAGGAAGCGTCTTATGTGGTAGGTTGTATCACCGCTTTTAGTGGCGAAGTACGCTTGATTGATAATATTAAATATAAAGATTTCTTAAATTAAAAAGACCAAACCTTATGATGATTGAAGTGTTGAAGTCGAAAATTCATTGCGCTCGTGTAACAGAGGCAAATCTGAATTACATGGGTAGTATAACGATTGATGAAAATCTTATGGATGCTGCTAACATGATAGCAGGTGAAAAAGTACATATTGTAGACAATAATAATGGCGAACGATTTGAAACTTATGTTATTAAAGGAAAACGCGGTTCGGGAATGATTTGTCTCAATGGTGCTGCTGCCCGTAAGGTGCAGCCAGATGATATTGTAATTATCATGTCTTATGCTATGATGGATTTTGAAGAAGCTAAATCGTTTAAACCGATTGTTATTTTCCCTGATCCAACTACAAATACTGTAGTGAAGTAGCAACTACTTTATAAGAAAAAATAAAAAGCTCGCACTAATTTAAAGTTGGTGCGAGTTTTTTTATTATGTATTTTGAATTGAGCTTTATTTCTCAGCCTTTAATTGAGAATTCATAGAAGAAGCAGCCTTGCGTCCATCTCCCATTGCTAATATAACTGTTGCACCTCCTCGTACAATATCCCCTCCGGCATAGATCATAGGGATAGAAGATTGCATGCTATCATCTACGTTGATGGTTCCTCTACGTCCTACCTCAAGACCTTTTATTGAACTCGGTACGATTGGGTTAGGAGAGACACCTACACTTACTATGGCTAGATCTATGTCGATTGTTTCGGTTGCTCCTTGAATAGGAATGGGGCTTCGTCTTCCTGATTCATCCGGTTCACCTAATTGCATTTTTTGAAGAACAACTTGTTTTACTCTTCCTAATTCATCTGCCAAATATTCTATTGGATTGTGTAGCGTTAAAAATTCTACTCCTTCTTCTTTAGCATGTTTGACTTCTTCTAGTCGTGCCGGCATTTCTTCTTCTGACCGGCGATAGATGATCATAGCCCGTTCGGCACCTAGACGTTTAGCTGTTCGTACAGAGTCCATTGCAGTATTTCCTCCACCAATAACCGCTACATTCTTGCCAAATGAAATAGGAGTGTCTGAATCGGGATCAGCCGCATCCATTAAATTTACACGGGTTAAATATTCATTGGATGACATTACGTTTATTGCATTTTCTCCAGGAATATTCATGAAATTAGGTAAGCCTGCGCCTGATGCAACAAAGAATCCTTTGAAACCTTCCTCTTGCAAATCTTCTACACTAATTGTTTTGCCCACAATGCAATCTTTTATAAATTCTACTCCCATTTTTGATAGATTATCTATTTCGACATCTACTATTTTATTAGGTAAGCGGAATTCTGGGATACCGTACTTTAAAACTCCTCCAATTTCGTGAAGTGCTTCAAATACCGTAACGTTGTATCCATACTTTGCCATGTCTCCGGCAAAAGCTAATCCTGCAGGTCCTGAGCCGATTACAGCTACTTTTATATCGTTTTTTTCTGCAATAGCAGGTACCGATATTTGCCCGCTTTCACGTTCATAATCAGCAGCAAACCTCTCAAGGTTACCTATCGCTACCGCTTCTTTGCCCATTTTTAAATGAATACATTTTGATTCACATTGTTTCTCTTGAGGACATACACGGCCGCATACTGCTGGTAGTGCACTTGTTTCTTTTAGTGTTTTCGCAGCTTCAAGAAATTCTCCACATTCAATGTTCTTAATGAAACGGGGGATGTCAATACCTACTGGGCATCCTGAAATACATCCCGGATTAGCACAGTCTAAACAGCGTGTTGCTTCTGTCACTGCTTGTTCGGCCGTAAGCCCTTTATTTACTTCTTCCTTGCGGCTATGGGAACGATATTCAGCATCAAGCTCGTTCATTTGTGTTCGGGCAATATTGGAGCGTTCTTTCGCTTTTATTTTTTTTCGTAATTCTTCGCGCCATGGAGCTGTTCTATCATTTTCATTGCAAATATTATCCCTATTATTCACTCCAAGTTTTTGCATTTCTTCTTTTTCTATTGCTTTAAAAGCTCCCATGCGTTTCAACATTTCGTCAAAGTCAACTTGATGTCCATCAAATTCAGGGCCGTCTATACAAACAAATTTTGTTTTTCCTCCTACTGTAATGCGGCAAGCTCCACACATACCTGTGCCATCAACCATTATTGTGTTGAGAGATACATCTGTTGGAATCTGATATTTTTTGGTAAGCAAGCATACAAATTTCATCATAATAGCAGGACCAATAGCGAAGCATTTATCTACTTTTTCGCGTTTAATAACGCTTTCTACGCCTTCGGTTACTAAACCTTTGTTCCCATAAGAACCATCATCGGTCATAATAATAACCTCATCTGAACTGTTTCGGATTTCTTTTTCTAGAATAATAAGTTCTTTGGAGCGACCGGCAAGTACAGTGACAACACGGTTACCGGCTTTCTTTAATGCTTCAACAATAGGTAATAGGGGGGCTATTCCTACACCTCCTCCAGCACAAACTACTGTCCCGAAATTTTCTATATGAGTTGCTTGGCCTAATGGTCCGACTACATCTGTGATATAATCTCCTTCGTTTAGTTCGCATAAGCGTGTTGATGATAATCCTACCTCTTGTATAACTAATGTGATAGTCCCTTTTTTGAGGTCAGCCCCTGCAATAGTTAGAGGCATACGTTCACCTTTTTCTCCAACACGAACAATTACAAAATGACCGGCTTTACGAGACTTTGCGATGAGTGGAGCTTCAATTTCAAGTTTAATGACTTTTTCTGAAAAATGCTCTTTGTTAACAATCTTATTCATTATCTAATTAATTATTTCTGAGTTGCTTATGCGTCATGACGAGACTTCGTGGGGCAAAGATACGTTTAATTTGGAATATGTAAAAGAAGAGCCACCCTTTTGAGGCGGCTCATATTCTATTTGCCTTGTTTTATTAATCTATTTTGTCAAATCCACAGTATGGTACTAATACTTTCGGTATAATGATACCATCTGGAGTTTGATTATTTTCAAGCAAAGCGGCTACGATACGCGGTAATGCCAATGCTGAGCCGTTTAATGTGTGGCAAAGTTCCGTCTTTTTTTCGGCGGTACGATAGCGACACTTTAATCTGTTGGCTTGATATGATTCAAAGTTGGATACAGAACTCACTTCTAGCCAACGCTTTTGTGCTGCCGAGAATACCTCAAAGTCGAATGTTATTGAAGAGGTAAAACTCATATCACCGCCACAAAGGCGTAGTATGCGGTAAGGTAAGCCAAGCTTTGTTACTAAGTTCTCTACATGGGCAATCATTTTTTGTAGAGATTCATAAGAGTGTTCCGGCTTATCGATACGCACGATTTCAACCTTATTAAATTGGTGTAAACGATTTAAGCCCCGTACGTCTTTTCCGTATGAGCCGGCTTCTCGACGAAAA
Source organism: uncultured Bacteroides sp. (assembly GCF_963677685.1). Classification (NCBI taxonomy): domain Bacteria; kingdom Pseudomonadati; phylum Bacteroidota; class Bacteroidia; order Bacteroidales; family Bacteroidaceae; genus Bacteroides; species uncultured Bacteroides sp. The sequence continues at coordinate 3,171,633 of NZ_OY782186.1, read as the reverse complement.
CAAGCTGAATAAGCACAGTTCTTTATCGGTAATTCTTTTTCTTCTAGTATAACATCTCGGTAGATATTTGTAACAGGTACTTCTGCTGTCGGAATTAGATATAAATCATCTTCGTTAGCGTGATACATTTGTCCTTCCTTGTCAGGAAGTTGACCTGTTCCATATCCGGAAGCTGCATTTACTACGTAAGGAGGCTCAATTTCCAAATAGCCTGCATCTCTTGCTTCATCAAGGAAAAAGTTTATTAATGCTCTTTGTAGACGAGCACCTTTACCTTTGTATACAGGAAATCCCGCTCCTGTTATTTTTACACCAAGCTCGAAATCTATCAAATCATATTTCTTTGCTAGTTCCCAATGGGGGAGAGCATCTGCCGGAAGCTCAGCATCATGTCCGCCCATACGCTCGACTAAATTGTCATCAGCGCCAAATCCTTCAGGTACACTTTCATGAGGTATGTTGGGAATCGTATAGAGTAGGTTTTGCAATTCAGTAGCTGCATCATTCATTGCAATCTCCAGCTCTTTATTGCCTTCTTTCATTTCACTTACCTTTGCACGCGCACTTTCCGCTTCCTCTTTTTTACCATTTTTCATTAATTGCCCGATGGATTTTGAAAGCGAGTTTACTTCTGCCAGATTTTTATCTAATTGGTTTTGTGCGTTACGTCTTTTGTTGTTTACTTCAATAACCTGAGCGATAACCTCTTGGGCGTTCTTGAAGTGCTTTTTTCCCAGTCCGCGAATTATTGCGTCTGTATTTTCTGTAATCTGTTTAATGGTAAGCATATCTATCTTATTTTATGATACTTCAATTGCGAATACAAAGATAAATAAAATAACAATAGGATGTTGTTTATCTATAAAAAAGAAGGAGATACAATCATATAGATCATATCTCCTTCTTTTTATTTGTTTTCAGTCAGTTTACGCTTCTGTTTTCTCAGCTGTTACTGGAATAATAGAAACTGATCTTCTGTCTTCTTTGCCTCTTTTGAATTTTACTTCTCCATCTACTAAGGCGAAAAGAGTGTGGTCTTTGCCCATTCCCATGTTATCTCCAGGGTGGAACTCAGTACCTCTTTGACGAACGATGATGTTACCTGCTTTGCAGATTTCGCCACCAAATATCTTTACGCCTAATCTTTTGCTTGCTGATTCGCGGCCGTTCTTAGAACTACCGACACCTTTTTTATGTGCCATTTCTTCTTAAAATTTAATTGGATTAAGCTACTACTTCTGTAATTGTTAACTCTGTGAATTGTTGACGGTGTCCGTTACGTTTTCTGTAACCTTTTCTTCTTTTCTTGTGGAAAACAATAACTTTGTCACCTTTAACTAGGTTGCTCACTACTTGGCAAACAACTTTCGCACCTTCTACTGTAGGTACACCTACTGTTACAGCTCCGTCTTTGTCTACTAAAAGAACTTTGTCAAATTCTACAGTTGAACCGTTTTCAGCATCTTCGATGTGGTGAACGAACAACTTCTTTCCGGTTTCAGCTTTAAACTGTTGACCGTTGATTTCTACAATTGCGTACATCTGTTATAATATTGTTATACAGGTTTGCTCCGGCGGGTGGTCTCTAATTACTTAAAGAACTCTTGATTAAACCCGATACGGAATAATTAGGGCACAAAATTAAAGCTTTTATTTTACTCAAACAAATATTTGTTCTCTTTTTTATTTGCCTATAGCTTTAAATTACTGATCCCAACTAAAGTGATTATTAATATTACCGCTATAATGGCAATTAAGATAAATATGAGGAGTGAGTAGAAATAGGTTAGAAGGGTCCGTTTAAAGGTGCTTACGATTTTTCCTTCAAATAATTGTGCGTATATCCATAATGAAGATATGATGTATAGCCACCAAGGTATATCTCCATCATTACTGCCTATAAAAGGGAGCAATAGAATCGTTGCTACTAGCATTTGGCACGAAGCATAAACACGTACAAAGAAAAGCTCGACTAAATTATATTTTTTAGCGAGCTCGTTTTTTCTGAACGCCTATTTCGTGGCAAGTGCTATAATGGGGGTTGTGAGTATCATTTGTAATGCGATGTTGCCTCTAAACCATCGCTCAAGCATACTGAAAATGGCTTTTATTAATGGAGAATTATTTAGCCATTTGCTTAAATTATCTCCATTTATTCCTGTTATGATGTCATTTCTTTCAATAATACTTTTATGATTTTCTAATAACGTATTCGGATCAATGATTTGTAAAAGTATGGCATAGACAGCTGCAAGTACAAAGAGCATTTGCAAGGGGCGAAAATAGATTACTCGTCTTCCGGATATATAGTCTCTGATCATATACCCGGGGCGTGTAAAAAGTTCTTTTATAGTAAAGAAAAAGCCACTGTCAATATTCGTGATTCCACCTAAGAAGTTTTTCACAACTGTTTGATAAGTGAAACGGGGAGTGTTGCAAGATTGGCTACAGTTATTGCAATAATTCCCTTCAAACTCCATTTGGCAGTTAGTGCAATGATGTTTTTGCTTATCTATATATATAGGTACTTTTTTTGCATGAAAATGCTTGTGTTCTATTAAGCGAATATATGCTTTTGCCTTGACTTTCATTTGTTATACTGACTTTTCTTTTTATTCTACGGGTTCTACTGTATAACCTTCTTGCTTTAATAAATTTAATAATCCCTCTTTACCTGGTAGATGTAATGCTCCCACTACAATAAATGAGGGCGCAGTGGATATTAATGCTGGTAATTTGTTTGCCCATTTTTGATTTCTCGTATCAATCATTAAATTGATTTCTTCTTGTGTTGGGTCGCAATTAGTATTATCTCTTTCTTTTGACAACTTATACATACCTTCTAAGTTCTGATTCATATAAGCCTTTGTTAGCCTTTTAGCATTTGCTACTAGTTTATCTACATCACTAAGTTCGCATAATAGCAATTCTGCCTGCCTGTGAAGAGATGAACTTTTGTATAAAAGATTGAATTGAAACTCAAGCGTCTCTAAGGCTATTATCTTTTCTCCTTTCTTTTTTGCTTCTGTTTGAAAATAGGAATCGAGTTGTTCCTGAGGATTGAAGTTGTTAACGTGCTTCATGTACAATACGACTACTGCATTATTCAGGATGAAAGCAGGTTTTAATTTTGGCATTTGAGACAGATCAAAACCTAAATTAGTCTTTGTGAAATTGTTAACTAATGAATACTGCTCAGGGTTAAAAAGCATTTTTAATGTTGTATCATTTTTGATCATCATTTCCTGTTGCATGAGTTGCATAGCAGCAGGCGATTGTACTTCGGACATCTCTAGTTCGCCTATGACTTGGGTGGTGCTATCAAAAGCTGGATGCAATCCTTTGATACTATCAATAATACTAAGGGGAGCTAAATGGTGGGTGCCTAATACATAGGATGGTTTTGCTAAACCGTTTCCGGATATTCTCCACAACAATTGTGCATTTGTATGAACAGCTGTGAATAGGATGAATAAAGCAATCAATATCTTTTTTATGTTCATTATTTTGCTATTCTTCATTTACATTAAAATAATCTTCCAGTTCTTTTTCAGCTGAATTATTCTCATTTCTAATATCACGAATAATTATACCATGTTCTAGTAGAGCAATGCGTGGACAGACATCCACGGTGTGATTCAGATTATGGCTCGACACAATTACCGTTGCATTGGTTTCTTCATTATACTTTTTGAGAAGATGTTTGATGATAGATTGTGAACTCGGGTCTAAGAAATTGAAAGGCTCATCGAGTATAAGCAGCTGAGGTTTGTGCAGCATAGCAGATATGATGCCTATTTTCTGCTTATTCCCAGCGGAAAAATTTCGTATCAGTTTTTTTTGTCCGATAACTTCCCCGTTCATAAATCTTTCAAAGGAGCTAAGCCTTTCATCTACATTCTCTTTGCTGAGTCCATACATTTTCCCAATAAAATAGAAATACTCTTCAGGAGTGAGATAATCAATAAGAAATCCTTCATCAATAAAAGCACCGGTAAAAGTTTTCCATTCTTCGCTCTTGGATACTTCAATATCTTTGATTTTAATATTGCCACTGTCTGCTTTTAATAGATCAAGCATCAAACGGAAGAGGGTTGTTTTTCCGGCACCGTTATTGCCTACCAAGCCAAGCATTTCTCCTTGGTTGATAACGTAGTTTTGAATATCTACAGCTCTTTTTTCACCGAAATCTTTTTGCAGGTTATTAATAGATATCATATTTTTTTGTTTTATGTCTTACATTTATTTAGTATCCCGGAATCCTTCCATGTTCTTGTATCGCCTTTTCATAAAACGGTGGTATACGTTTTTAATCCAGAGATGTGAGGTAAGTGTAAACATCAATCCGATGATTAGCAGTGTACATTGAGCAACAACTTCTCCAAATATAGCATTTAGTGATGAATATAAAATTATAGGGGTACCAAATGAGGCAAAGCTGATGAGGATTTGAAATCCTGTTCCTGAATTTTGTCTGCCGGAAACACTTTCGTTTAGAGGTACTGTTTTATTGTTGTATACAGCTAGTTGGAATAATATAAAATAAACGGGTCCAATGGCGAAAAAGGCAAATGAGACAGCTGCTAGTATAGATAGTTTCCCCATTATCATAGCGGGAATCATTAAAATGAATGGTATAGCAACACCTATGCTATAGAGGTAATATTTGGCTTTTAGTAAGCTGAATATTGATTCTTTACGCGTCATTAATCCATCTAAGTAATTGCCTTCAAAGCTCATTATTTGTGTTAATATTACCATTCCGAAAGCAACGAAAGCATATATTTTCATAAAGACACCGTCATATACATCTGAGAAGCTCAGCAATACTGAAAAGAGGACTACTATGATTGAAATTGTTCGTAGAGATGTTTTGCATCTTTTGTTGCGAAATAACATTTTAAGCTCCAGACGGAAATATTCTCCAATTTCACCGTAGCGTTCTAGCAATTTATATTCAGATATATGTCTGATTTTTGTATCATCTACTTTAGTCAGTTCGGCATATACTAAGCCGCTTATGATTTTTCTGTTAAGAAGCCATAGTAATGAGATAACTACTACAACTCCTAGGTAGGCTAAGATGTCTCCCTTAATAAAAGATTCGCCCAAATTCATCGTCAAATCACTTATGTGATTTTTTCCAGGAATGAACATGGTTGCTCCTATTGCGGCATACACCGCAATAGGTAAAGCAATCCAATAAATTTTTTCATTCATCAATGTACGGCATAGGAGATACCAGTAATTATTCAATATTGCTAATAGGTAAATACCTAGACAGTAAGTGATAATTCCTGTTACTCCGAAAAACTTAGTAACTGTGATTATCGCAAAAGGAACAAACATGAACAACCAAATGAAATTAAACGTATCCAATCCTGAACGGAGTAATAGGAAATCAAGGACTCTATTTCGTTTGACCGGAATGAGTAAGTATGGTTTTACTTCTTGAGTCGGGGTTTTCTGCAAAGGAAAACGCATGATGAAATCAAGGATGAAAACAAATACTAAGCCTTTATTCATTACATCGTACGGTTCCATATTTGGCACAGCCTGAGCAAAGGTTAGTGCAAATGTAGTACCGAAAAAAATTAGATACCCGGCCCAAAATACTGTCATAAGGTACATGAAGTATTTCCCAAATTTGTTCTTTTCGTACATTGGGTGGCGTTTGGCTGCCAGTTTATGGTGCTTGCGTAATTCGTTAAAAAGCATACTGTGCATTTGATTTAATGATTATTTCTTTTCAGGACTAATCATAGTTACTTCGATTTCGTTTTTTTGCTTAAGCATAAAATCTGTAAAATCCTGAATATCTTTAGCTGTGATACTATTTACTACATCTTCATAATTTTTATTCATGTCAATACCGGTATATAGGTATTCATCAATAGTATTAAGCCAATAGCTATTTTCTTTCAGATTTTCTTTGTGCTTTTTAAGCATGAATTCTTTCACTTTGTTTAAGTTGACTTCCGATGGACCATTTTTAGCCAAATTGTCTAACTCTTTAGAAACGATGTTCGTTAGTGCTTCTTTTTTATCAGGCGCAGTATCGAACATGATTTGTAGAGCGAATTTTTCTTGTGGGTATTTAATAAGATTTCCGCTGATGCTCGCACCATAAGTTCCGCCTTTGTCTTCTCTAAGTTTTTCAGTGTAGATCAAATTTAATATTTGACTAGTCATACTAATTAATAACGAATTCTTTAAGTCATATTTGCATGATCCGCTATAGAAAGCAAAAACTGAAGCTTTGGGAGTCTCTTGTTGTTTGATGAATTCGTTCTTATAAACTCCTTTCCGCATATCTACCTTGTTATCTTTAAATGTTTCCTTACGATTTATACTAGGTAGGGAAGCAATGTATTCAGCTATTAAAGGTTTAACTGCCTCAAGATCTACATTACCCACAAAGATGAAGGTAAAGTCGCTGGCATCTTTGTAGCGATCTTTATACATTGATAAGATCTTGTCATAATCGGTTTTATCAATCATCTTAGATTTTACCCTTTGCATTCTTGGGTTATTCATGTAAATTCCGCCTTTAATAGAGTCTACAAAGCTAGTCATTGGGTTCATCTCTTGATTTAGCAAAGAGGCTTTTGTACGATTTTTATATGATGCAAATGCTTCGGCATCTTTTCTAGGAGCAGTGAAAGATAAATAAGTTAGCTGCATCATCGTTTCGAAATCTTTCGGAGAACAGCTACCTTTTACAGTTTCTGTTTTATCACCAACCTGTGCCGTAACGGAAGCTTTCTTACCGGCAAGTACTTTTTGAAGGTCTACAGTACTGAACTCACCTAATCCACCACTATTTATTACATTATTAAGTGATTTTATATTGATGATTTCGGAAGTAGGATATAGAGAAGTTCCTCCAAGACTTACAGCTTTCATTTGTATTTCATCAGCTTTAAAGTCAGTCTTTTTGATGATGACTGTTGCACCGTTAGAAAGTTTAAGTATCGTAGCACCGAATTCAGAGTCTTGTTTTTCAGAAACAATTTTTCCGGCTTTAGGTTTTTCTGCCATTAATGGCTTGTCAGATACTTTGTCTACATAAGCTGTAAGTTTCTCTGTCTTAGCTTTCTGAAGAATATTCCGAATCGCCTCTTTAGATGGGTATTTAAGCCCCTCTTTTTCCGGACCGAATATAGCAACAACTTGATCGCTGTCTGTTATTAGCTTTTGAGTCATTTTATTAAGTGCATCTAGCGGTATGGCTGGAGCTATTTGGTTAATGATAGCATATTCATTTTCGATGCCCGGTATCGGTTCATTATCTAAGAAATTGCGTACGTACTTTTTTACATAGCTCTCATTCTTATTTTTGTCGCGTTCGTTATAAGCAGATTCCAGCTGGCGTAGATACTCTGCGCGTGCACGTACATATTCTGATTCTGTGAACCCGAATTGCTTAGCACGTTCAATCTCTCTTAATAGAGCAGCGATACCGCTTTCTATCTCACCTTCTTTGCAAATAACCATACCTGTAAAGGCATCTTTTGTTTTTGAAGCAAAAAACATACCATCACCACCGTAAGCTTGAATATATGGAGGGTTTGCAGTTTGTGTTAATTCATTTAAACGAGAATTTAGCATGTTGCTGATGAGATCTTTGGCATATTGGGCCACTAAATATCCCATATTTCCTTTTTGATCACCAGGAGTTGCATCGTGCTTATTAAAGATCAAGGCTTGTACATAAGGCTGTTCTTTATCCTGTTCAATTACTATGATCGGTTCTTTGTTGTCATTAACAGGATAGTAAATGCGTTTAGCTGCATTAGGTTGAGCAGGTATATCAGCAAATATTTTTTTTATTTTCGCTTCTACGTCATCTACGTTAATATCTCCAACAACTATAATGCCTTGCAGATCAGGACGATACCATTTTTCATAGTAATCTCTTAAAGTTTGATGTTTAAAGTTATCAACAATATCCATGCTACCTATAGGCATACAATCGGCATACTTAGTTCCCGCATACATTTGGGGCAATGCCTTTTCCTGAAGACGCTGCATCGCACTTCTGCGTGTACGCCACTCTTCATGAATAACACCTCTTTCCTTATCTATCTCTTTTCCATCAAGCAAGAGATCGTTTGACCAGTCGTGTAAGATAAGAAGACAGGAATCAATCGGTCCTTCACGGGTTACGGGAACATTAGATATATTATATACAGTTTCGTCAATAGAAGTATAGGCATTTAGATTCTCTCCAAATTTTACTCCTATTTTTTCAAGATAGCTTTTTAGGGCATCTCCCGGAAAATGTGCGGTACCGTTGAAGCACATGTGCTCCAAGAAATGTGCCAATCCCCTTTGTGAAGGCTCTTCTAAGATAGAACCAACTTTTTGAGCGATGTAGAAATCGGCTCTTTTTTCCGGCAATTTATTTTTCCGGATATAATAAGTAAGTCCATTGTCTAACTTGCCGATGCGTACATTGGGATCGGTCGGAATTGGCGGCATTTGTTGAGCAAAGCCTGAAAACATGTTGCAACATATCGCGAGGATTGCAACAGAAAAGGAATGGATTAAATGTTTCATTATTTTTTAAAATTAAAATTATTTCCTTTTAGCACTAAATATGTCGTCTATGACTCTTTATAAATCACATAACGCTCTTCCTTTTTTATAGGTAAAATTTTTGCTGCTTTCTGTTGCTATCCTAAAAAAGGATTGCTTAATCTCTAATTGCAGCTTGTAGGCGCACTAACTTGGTTAGTAATCCTTCTAGTAAATCTAACTGAAGCATATTTGCTCCATCGCTTTTTGCAATAGCAGGATTTTCATGAGTTTCGATAAATAAGCCGTCCGCTCCTACAGCAATTCCTGCTTTAGCAATGGTTTCTATTAGTTGAGGCATACCACCGGTAACACCACTCGTTTGATTCGGTTGTTGTAAAGAGTGGGTAACATCCATGATAACAGGGAAACCAAATGTTTTCATTTCAGGTATTCCGCGAAAATCTACTACTAAATCTTGGTAGCCGAATGTAGTTCCTCGCTCGGTAATCATCACATTTTTATTTCCGGCTTCTACCACTTTATCAGCAGCAAATTGCATTGCTAGCGGAGCTAAAAACTGTCCCTTTTTGATGTTTACTATTTTGCCTGTCTTGGCCGCTGCAACCAATAAATCTGTTTGCCTGCACAGAAAGGCGGGTATCTGTAATATATCCGTATATTCAGCTGCCATGGCTGCTTCTTCTGCTGTGTGTATGTCAGTTACTGTCGGTATTCCGAAAGTATTATTCACTTTTTTCAGAATCTTGAGTGCTTTTTCATCACCTATCCCCATGAAAGAGTCTAATCTGGAGCGGTTGGCTTTTCTGTATGAACCTTTAAATACATAAGGTATATTCAGTTTATTAGTCATTTTTACAATGCGTTCAGCTATACGCATGGCCATATCTTCGCCTTCAATCACACATGGTCCTGCGAGTAGGAAAAAGTTTTCTGATTTACTACGCTTTAAATCTTCTATATTCATTTTCTATCAATTGAGTTAATTGGGAATAATTAGAGTAATGGCTTCCGGAATAATTCCGATGTCAATCGGAAAGTGTTTTGGCAGCAAACGGCCGTCTAAGTCTACTGAGGCGTTACGCGCGCGAAGTACCCTTACTCTCTTTGTACGGTATGATTTTACCGTTTTATGATTAAGTATTCTACCTTGGATAAGCATCCATAATCCAGCGATGACTTGCAATAGTTCAGGCCGATGAATTACAGAAACATCTAGCCAACCATTATAAGGCACTGCGCTTGGGGTCTGTCCATAGCCGCTTGCATTACCTACGCAAACAGTCATAACACGTCCACGTATATGCTCGTCGTTAATTTTGATATGTGTACGGTATAACTTCCTTTCGAAGAAGAGTAAAAATAGAGCAGCTAGATAAGATAAAAATTTGACTCCCCAAAAACGTTTTGTCTGGTCGGTAATTTTCACGATACGTGCTCCGAGTCCTATATTGACTGCGTTTAAAAAATAACGGCGAATATGCTGCGTGCCATCATAGAAGTTGCAATATCCTACATCTATTTTTTTTCTGCGATTATTGATAATCCAGTCAACGGCTTCTTTGTATTCTAGGTTTAGCTCCCAGTATCGAGCAAAATCATTACCAATTCCGTTTGGGATGATTCCGATAGCAATGTCACTTTTGTTTAATGCGTTAGAGTTCATAATACCATTAATGACATCATTCAGTGCCCCGTCTCCACCTACCACTACGATAGTGCGGTAGCCATTATTGGACAGAATCCCAGCTAAGCGCTCTACCGAACCAAACCCTTCAGACTGTACATAGTCATAAGCTACATTCTTACTATCCATGTATTCCTTTATCTCTTTCCACCGTTTTTTCACCTTGCGTGTCCCGGCCTTGGGGTTATATATAACTCCCCATTTGTCTGGTTCTACACTCATATCACTCCATTAATCGTCTAACTTCTTTTATCTTTTCTTCCATAGGTAATGAAGCTTTGATCCAATGGATTGAAAATCCTCGGCGCTCCATGCCTCTAAACCAAGTCATCTGCCGTTTGGCAAATTGATGAATAGCTATTTCAAGTTGTGTAAACATCTCGTTATAGCTAAGCTTTCCCGTAACGTATAACGTCAGGTATTTGTATTCGAGTCCGTAATAAATCAAATCATCAGCGCTAATCCCTTTAGCTAATAGAGTCTTAATTTCATCTACCATGCCCTCTTCCAACCTTTGCGAAAGCCTTTTGGTGATTTTTTCTCGACGTAACTCTCTGTCAATATCAATACCGATGATCAAGCTGTTTAATGAGGGAAATTCTCTTTTTTCAAAAGTATTCGTAGCATAGTATTCTTCTATTTCAATGGCTCGAATAGCTCGTTTTGCTGTATCCACGTCTGTGGAGTTATGCAATGTTTTGTATTTCTTCAGAATTTCAGTCAACTCTTCAAGGCTTTTGGCTGACAAACGATCTCTAAGTTCAGGATTTTCCGGTACAGGGATTAGCTTGTACCCTTTTAATACAGCTTCAAGATATAAACCTGTTCCTCCGCATAAAACAGGTAATTTCCCTTTTTGTTTAATCTCCTCATATGCTTTTAAGAAATCACGTTGAAACTCAAAGACATTATATTTATATCCAGGATCAGCAATGTCGATGAGGTGATAAGGAATTTGAACCCCGTTAACGGTATAGTCCGCAATATCTTTGCCTGTTCCTAAATCCATACCTCTATATATCTGGCGTGAATCGGCGCTAATGATTTCAGTGTTCAATTCATAGGCTAATGTAGCCGCAAAAGGTGTTTTACCTGAAGCTGTAGGACCCAGAATAGTGATGAAATCATGAACAGGCATATGATCTTTTTTATAGTTTTTACAAAGATATAAAAAAGATCATAATAGCGTACTTTTTTCTATAGAAGAATCAAGCTTTGTGCATCCATATAGAAGCTATTTTCTTTTTTATTGCAATGATATTCAGTAGCGAAACTATTGCAAATAGAATACCCCCTGTTACAATTGCAGGCCAAAGCAATCCGATTTCCATTTGTGGGAAAAGTTCTGTCAATATTTTAGTGTAATAACCACGCATCCATGAAACGGTTACAATACTTATCAATAAGACGATGAGATTAAGTATCAGTGTGAGTACCTGATAGGGGATTGCTACTTGCGTTGGACTGTAGCCTATAAGCAACAAACTCTCTAATTTAGTTGTGTTTTTTTGTAGTAACAAGAATATGCTTAACATTAGGATGTAAAAAGATAGAGCGCTTATGAACAGCCCTATTCCTAATACTATCCCGGTGATCACGCTTAGGAAATAAGTCGTTTTACCGGCATCCAGCTTGTCATTTTCTGTTTCATATCCTTTTTGTTGAAAGTATTTTGCGATAGAGGCATCAGCCGGATTATCAACCTCTATAATGATACGCGATGGTTGCGCTTTGGCATTAGGGGCAAACTCGTTATTAGCCCATTTCATAAACTCTTCAGGCACTAAGATGGTGTTTAATCTGTTTGAAAAACCGACAATCATTCCTTTGTATTGTGCTGTTTTTCCGTTCCCTCTTAGTCTAATATCCATTTGAATTAACCCCATGAGTCCTTCTGATAATTTAGGTAAATTGCGAGCTTGAGCAAAGCCGAAATTATATAAGTTTAAGTAGTTTCGAGGAATAATGATAGGTATTATGTCAGCGTTTTTGTTAAAATGCCATTTGTCGAGTTTTATGTCAACAAATTTATCCGGTACAGATTCAAAAAACATCTCTGTAGATAGACGAATTCCTGCCTTTTCCATTCCAAAACCTGCTGAGACTTTAAATTGTGAAGAGGTGAAAGCCCCTATATTTTTGGTGAATGATTGTTTTTTCAATGCTTGCAAATCTTCATCAGAAAAAGTATTGTTTTTACCTGCAAATGAGCCAATGGCACTGATCTTTTTGGTTGCAATGAGGTATTCTTTCTTCATGAAAGAATCGCTTTTTGTGAATACCGGAATGACATCTGTATAAAATTGAATGCTTAAGAGTACGATGATCATTCCAAACAGATTTGCTAGGAAAAAACCGGCTAATTGACCTGCGCTTACATGTTGACGGAGAAGTTTCCAGAGAAGTTTCATGCTGATTTGCTATTATGTAAATTACAAATTCAATTTTTTCTTAAAGTTGTAGTATCTTATTGTAGTTTAGGGTGATGTGCTTGCCAATAGATGTCACTATAACTCCTGCACCTTGCTTTCTACTCTCTTCTGTGAGTAGCTCTCCCATAATCTTTCCGTTTACATCGTCCAAATGGCTGATAGGCTCATCCAAAAAAATGAAGTCGAAAGGTTGACAAAGAGCTCGAATGAAGGCTACTCGTTGTTGCTGACCAAAAGAGAGTTTTCCTACTTTAGCATAGAGTTTATCTTCTATGTTGAGAGCCTTGAAATAACTTATAATCTCCTTTTTGCCTTTATATCCGGTTAGATTGTTTTTTAATTGTATGTTTTCCAAGGCTGTAAGTTCTGTGAATAGTCTTAAGTCTTGAAACAACATGCTGATGGAATGCTTCCTTAATTCCACCCATTCTTTAATTCTTAAGGCCTTAATGTTTTCATCATTAAAACAAATAATACCTTGATAATCATCTCGGTAGCCGTAGATGAAGCTACAAAGGGACGATTTTCCAGTTCCCGAAGCAGCTTCTATCAAACAGATTTTGTTTTTTGATAAGGTGAGATCTTGATGCCATACATCTGAGGTGATCTTGTCTCGTTCAGCAAACACTGAAGGCAGTGTTTGCTGTAAGTGGATACTATTCATACTTTATGAACATAATTATTGTAGTCCGATAAATTGTTTGGCAAAGCCTACTATTTGTTTAAGAGCATTTTTGTCTTTATTCTGTAGTGCCAGATTTACTTCTCCTTTACCGTTACTGACTCCACGAAACTCCATGTATGAGATCTGTGAAGCCAAATTGTGGTACATGCCAAACTCTTCTCCAAAGTTGGAGAGGCTCTTTATTAGAGGTAATTTCAGTAATGCTTCTGCGTTGATAACCATATAATAGGCGTTTCCTTTTATGTTTGACGCAAAAGTAGCCTCCTTGAGAGATTCCTCTTGCTTTTTTCCGGCAAGTGCCATAAGATTTTTATCATTAGTAATATAAACTGATTTTCCACTTTGTCCTACATACATGGGCATCCTGGATAAAGCAGCATATTTTTTTAAAGCGCTGATGGCTACTTCATCGTTTATCTCAGCATAGGCTATGAATGAGGGCATTCCAAACAATGAAACACCTGTAACGGCAACGGCAACTTCGCCGTCAATGTGAGTGATTAATTTTTTTATTTCACTTCTTTCTGCACCGATGAAGGAGTTTAAAAAGCCTTTATTTTCAGATAGCAGTTTATAGAAATCTTCTCCTTTAGTATTGACGGTCATATACGCCACTGATGAGGCTGGAAAATGTGAGATGAGAGAACCTTTTAAAGTACCAAAGGCCTTTTCCTGTTTTTTTAGTTGAACTAACAGCTCTTTATCTTCCGTATAAGTTTCATATTTCAGACTTATTTTTCCTTTTTCAAAATTGAGATCGCCCAAAATAAATAGCTGGCTCATATCTAATTCTTCCGAAAGTCCGAATTTTATCTGTTTAGCATAGCTGGAGGGCAAATCGCGCATTGAGGCAAAAAATATTAGATCTCCTTTTTGCTCTCTCATCTTTATGAATCCTTTGTTCTTAACGACGCTCTTTTCCGCATCTTGTTTTATTAGTGCTGAGAGAGTCTTTTTTACTGATTCAACTTGTGAAGAGGGGATAGACGAAACGATGAGCATTGTATTCTTGGTGTAGGCACATAGTGTACCATCGGCAAAAGTGGTGAAGTCATATCCGTCTACTTTAACTGTTGGTTGACAAACATGTTCTGAAGCCATAGCTTCCAGAGTTGCATGAACTTTCTCTATATCAGATACTTTCATGGTGAGTGCAGGAAAAGGTAGGGTACGGGCAGTGAAAAAGTAGATTGGTTCACTAAAATCAATGCCACTCTCTATTGGATTGTCTATGATTTTTTCCATTTGCTTGAAAGCAGTTGCACTTAAACCGTTTTTAATGGCATCCGTAAGTTTCTGTTTAAACTCTTTGTTTTCCACATCATTTAACCCTGATTTGGTAGCAAGAGATTTTAAATTGACTCCGGCTACAGCAGATGCGTCAGCCGGTATAACGTTGGTATAATCCGTTTTCTTGGAACAAGCGGCTAAGAATGCGACTAATAAAAGTAACATTAAAGACTGATAAATGTTTTTTCTTTTCATGGGATATAAATTTTAGTTTGTTAGTATTAAAGTATGGCATGCTACTAAAGCCGCTGTTTCTGTTCGCAGGCGAGATTTGCCTAGGCTGATGGGAATAAATCCTTTTGCTATGGCTTTACTGACTTCTTCTTCACTGAAATCACCTTCAGGACCAATTAGCACAAGAGCATCCTCGTTTGCCTTCACTATATCTTTCAAGAAAGGCTTCTCTCCTTCATAGCAATGTGCTATAAATTTTTGCCCTATAAAATCCTGAGCGATAAACTTATCAAAGTCTGTCATCTTATTGAGTTTAGGAAGGCGTGCTTTTAGAGATTGTTTGATCGCAGAAATCAATATTTTCTCAATGCGCTCAGTTTTAATCACTTTTCTTTCGGAGTATCGACAGTTTAGAAAAGTTAGCTCGTCAAGTCCTATTTCGGTCGCTTTTTCGGCAAACCATTCGTTTCGATCCATATTTTTGGTCGGCGCCATAGCTATATGTAAATGCCCATGCCACAAGGTTTCTTGTGGTTTCGTCTCCTTTATGATGACGGAGCAGCGCTTGTTGCTTGCTGCTGTTATTTCTGCCAGATAAAAGTTTCCTTTCCCATCGGTCAGAGTGATCTCATCTCCTGTTGAGAGTCGTAGTACGCGAATACAATGTGCTGCTTCTTCTTTCGGTAGTTCCGGATTTGTTAGTATATCAGGTGTGTAAAAAACGTGCATATCTTATTCTCTTCGTAAAATTTCGTCACGGATCATTGCCGCCAATTCATAATTCTCGTTCTCTATAGCTTTAGACAGCGCCTCTTTGAGTGTTTGCAGGCTCTCTTCTCTTATATCTTTTTGGCTTTCTCTTTCTGCGGTAAGGCACTCTGCTTCTAATACGGATTCATCAATGTAAACAGGAGCATGGAGCCGAATAGCAAGAGCTACGGCATCGGAGGTGCGAGCATCTATTTTGTACTCCTGTTCTGCTTCTTTGAGGAAAAGGTAGGCGTAAAAAATTCCTTCTTCTACTCTGTATATAAAAATTTCGGTTAATGTAATATGAAATTTTTCGAGAGTCAGGGCAAATAAATCATGCGTGAGAGGTCGGGGTGAGTCAATTTTTTTTAGGTTAAATAAGATTGAATGCGCTTCACCCGGACCGATGATGACAGGTAACTGTCGTTCGCCTCCGAGTTCTTCCAAAATCAAGACGTAGGCATTCGCGGCTTGCGCTTGCGTGTTATATACATCCAATATTTTTAACTCTATTTTTTTACTCATTTTAATTTTAATTCTTGCGGATTATGTTTATACCTGAATATCAGTGCAAATAAGATTCCTACGACTAGTGCATATCCTGCGAATATGAACCACGAGTCCGACCAACCATATTTGTCTACCACTTCTCCGGCAGCGTATGAGCCAAAGAAAGCACCGAATCCGTTAGTCATAATCATAAAAACACCTTGCGCACTCGAACGAATAGAAGGATCTGTCTCTTTATCAACATAAAGAGAACCGGAAATGTTGAAGAAGTCAAATGCTACTCCGTATACTAACATTGACAGTACCAGCATCCATACACCTCCTCCGGGATTTCCCGTTCCTAGGAGAGCAAATCTCAATACCCACGCAAACATACTTATTAGCATCACATTCTTTATTCCGAATCTTTTTAAGAAAAAAGGAATCAGTAAAATACATAATGTTTCCGACATTTGTGAGAGAGATATTAAAATATTGGCATGTTCCACTCCGAAAGTGCCCTTATATATTTCGTTGTTTCCAAAGAAGTTAGTGAGATAATCATTGGCAAAAGCATTTGTTATTTGCAGAGACACACCAAGCAACATAGAGAAAATGAAAAAAATAGCCATTTTCTTTTGCTTGAAAAGTGTGAAAGCCCTTAATCCCATAGTGTCTACCCATGATTGGCTCTTTGTCCCTTTAGTTATCGGACATGCAGGTAGTGTGAAAGAGTAGGCGCCAAGTACTAGTGCTAGAGCCGCTGATGTATATAGTTGCATGGATGATTTAGCGAATCCTAGTAAATCTACCGCTATCATGGCACAAATAAAACCGACTGTTCCCCATACACGGATAGGAGGGAAGGCTTTTACGGTATCTAAACCGGCTTTGCTTAATGCGTTGTACGCTACGGAGTTAGACAGCGAGATCGTTGGCATGTAGAACATTACGCTAGCCAATATTAGTGAATAGAGAGGAAAGTATTCTGTTTGCGGAGCAGCGGCAATCAATAAAGCTGCACCAATAATATGGCAGATTCCTAATAACTTTTGAGCGGGAATCCATCTGTCTGCTATGATACCCATGATAGCGGGCATGAATAGGGAGGCTATTCCCATGGTGGCAAAGAAACTACCGATTTGTCTTCCGCTAAACTCTAATCCGCCTCCAAGATAGGCTCCCAAAGAAATTAACCATGCTCCCCAAATAGCATACTGTAGGAAGTTCATGATGATTAAACGATACTTTACGCTCATATTTTAAAATCTTTTTATATGTTTTTTTTTAGATTTCTGATACATGAACTGCAAATGTATGTATTTTATCGGAAAGAGGGGAGATAGGGGCAAAAAAAATGTCTTTGCTTGCGATTGGGCAGAAATATGGCAAAATAATATAAAGTAAAGAGGTTAGTCTTTAGAAGATAACTCTTTTATTGTTATGCTTTTATCCTTGTTTGACATTCCTCATTTTACTTCAGGCGATTTATTATAATATTCTTTCTTTTCCAAAAAATAAACGAGATACCTTTAAATAGTCCATCACATATGAGGTTGCAAAACATCCTGCAACGGTAAAAATGGTTGCTACACATGCAAAGCATATCCCTGTTGGGTCGAACGAAAATAGTGGAATAAATATTTTTGCAAGAATGGTAAAGATGGGAGAGAAAAGAAGAATGACTAGTGTTCTCTGCCCAATATAATAGCTTATTTTCTTTACTTGTTTAGGCATATAGCGATGAATTTCTACTAGCAAACTTATCACTAAGAAAGTAATAGTGAATCCGGCTAAAGTAGCCCTATTCAGGTTTTGAGGATAGTAGCTTAGAATAGCTAATGGAATAATAGCCCATAGAGTTGATTTGAAAATAGATAAAAATGGAAGCTTACTCTGTCGGATTATAGCTCCAATTAGAAAATAGATACCATTTATAAACACTAAGAACTCTATGTTTCGATATGATAATAGGTATAATAAAAGTCCTAATAGAATGAATCTTGCACTAGTATTTATTTTTTTTAATTGAAATACTGCATAATAGCTCGCTTCACAAATAATTATGGTGTGGAGATACCAATATGGTCCGATTGGTTCTTTTAATATGTTTTTGAGTAATAGTATTATATTAAGTTCATCAATGTGTTCTCTGATTGGAAGTAGGGATGCCATTACTGTGTAGCCGGTTTCCATAACAGCATAGGGAATGAAAATCCATAATATTCCGTGAAAGAATTGTTTTCTGTCTTTGTGGATATTAACTAAATACCCGGATATTAACAGAAAAGCCGGCATATGAAATGTGTAAACAAATTGTTTAACTAGTAGGTGTTTGTCGCCAAAGTATGATAAATGGAATATTATCATTAGTATTATGAATACACATTTGAGGAAGTCTAACTCGAGTATTCTGTTTTTCATGTATATATAAAGTGATATTTGAGTTTGTAAAAATGACTAATAGTATGCTGTTTATATGGTAATACCTGCGTTTTGTGTACTTTATTATTTATATTTGGACTTAGTCGAATGTCTAAATATTAATACTGCCTTCAAAGATAGCAATAAATTAATTCATTACAATACCCTAGTTTCGGATTGTCATTGAATTTCATTTCTGCTTAAAAATGCGCTAATTCTGATTCGGCTTGGATTACTTTGTTTGTGATGATCAATATGAAACTTGTAGAGAGGGGAGGTAGGGGCAAAAAAAAATTGATTGTCATCGCGACAACCAATCTTTAAAACCTTAAATCTAATACCATGAAAAACACAGTGCAAATATAAGCTGTTTTATGCTTTATAACATAATAATATACTAAATAAATGCCTGTCATTAACTTTATTTATACCTTTAGTTCTCTTTTATTCTACATACAATACCAATCCTTTGAGATATTCTCCTTCCGGATGGTAAATGTTTACAGGGTGATCAGCCGGTTGGGTCAGTTGATGTAATATGCGTACACTACGGCCGGACATGGCTGCTGCGGTGAAAACTGCTGTCCGGAAATTATCTTTAGTCACCACCTGTGAGCAGGAGAAAGTGAACAAGATACCTCCCGGTTTGATTTTCTCAAATGCCTTGGCATTCAGCTTGCGATATCCTTGTAAAGCGTTTCGCAATGCATCCTTATGTTTAGCGAAAGCCGGAGGATCTAGTATGATTAAGTCATACTGATCGCCCATCCTGTCAAGATACTTAAATGCATCTTCTGCATAAGCTGTATGGCGCTCATCATCAGGGAAATTCAATTTTACATTTTGCTCTGTTAGCGATACAGCTTTGGCAGAACTGTCTACTGAGTGCACAAGCTTCGCTCCACCACGCATAGCGTAGAAAGAGAATCCGCCTGTATAGCAAAACATGTTCAGCACCGAGCGATTTTTGGCATATCTTTCCAAGAGAGCACGGTTTTCACGTTGGTCTACAAAGAAGCCTGTTTTCTGCCCTTTCAACCAGTCTACATGAAATTGTAGCCCGTATTCTTTGGCTATATTGTCACTGCTGCCGCCTTTTAGGAAACCATTTTCAGGGAATAGGTCTGCTTTAAACGGGAGCGTTGTTTCCGATTTATAATAGATATTTTGTATTGTCTCACCCATAACTTCCGTTATAGCCTCGGCAATCTCCATCCGGTCGAGATGCATTCCGGCAGAGTGTGCCTGCATCACAGCTGTGTCAGCATAGATATCGATGATTAATCCTGGCAGATTATCTCCTTCTCCGTGAACCAAACGATATGTATTGTTGTCCGGATTCCCTGCCACACCAATGCTTTTACGTAAATCATATGCTATTTGCAACTTGCGCACCCAGAAGTCATGATTAATCTCTTTCTGTTGAAAGCAAAGTACCCTCACGGCAATACTGCCTATCTGGTAATGTCCTTCTGCAATAAACTCGTTTCCCGAAGTGTATATTTCTACAATTTCACCTTCTTCCGGTTGTTCATCGAAATGAGCTATTGCCCCTGAAAAAATCCATGGGTGAAATCTTTTTAGCGACTCTTCTTTTCGAGGTTTAAGATATACTTTCTTATATGACATAGTTTGGGTTATGAATTATTTTTGTTGTGGTTGTTGGTTCGGCTCTTCAGTATTGGCAGTCTCTTCGGGTAGAGGTTCCACCTCAAAAGTATTGGTTGCTTTTAACTCTTGTAGCAAATGGTATATTTTTAGGCATGCCCAAGCATCCGTGGCTGCATATAGCTTCTGTGCTTCGCTAAGTATTTCAGCTTCCCAATTAGATAAGCGTTGTGATTTTGATATTTTCTCCTTAAACAGAATTGCATATATTTTTTGCAAACTTTTATCCTCAATGCCAATAAGGTGCACAATATCTTGCAAGTCGATGCAAGCCTGTTGTTTTAAAGGAGAGCGTTTGCGAAGCATCATAAAATCATCACGTAGGGAAAGTCCTACTTTAGTAACGTCCGGATTTTCCAACAGATGGATGAGTGATTTCGTTAATCCAGTCTGGTTCAAACGGAATAAGAAACAATTCTCATCAGAGGAAATCTGTAGCAACGCTACTTTGTGTGATTGTCCCTTAACGAATGAAGGTCGTGTTTCGCTGTCAATACCAAGTATTTTCTGAGAAGAAAGATAAGCCACAGCTTTCTCTGCTTCCGTTTCGGTGCCGATAACATATATCTTTCCCGGAAAGGCAGCTTTGGACAATTTGGTTATCTCTTCTTTCGATATATTTCTTTTTATAATCATATTTTTTATTCATCGTCGTGATTATGATGGTGATGATCGTGGCAATCACATCCTTCATGTTCATCGTGTTCTCCCTCTTCTTCCTCTTCGATATCCGGATTATATTTCAAGTTGTGTAGTGCCCGCAACGTATTTACCAGTCTTTGTCCCCAGAAAATGCTGAAGTTCTCTTTACAAGTAACCAAAGCATCATTCATTGTTTCATTTAATCCAAGTTGGAAGACGAAAATGAAATTTTTAATATCCTGATAGATATCAGCCAGATCTTCAGATATACATTTTTTTAGCGGTGTATCGCTGTAAGGCATATCCGGTAAAAAGACCTCTAGATAATCATCTTTCTCAGCTAAAACCGATGCGATGTTCATGCGCAATATCTCATAGACCTCTTCAGTGACAAACGTTTCCGGTTCATCGTCGTTAATCATTTCACACTCAGGGATCAACGACGCTTTAAGGTAGAGTAAGGGAAGTATCTTGAGAGTGGTGTCAACGAAATGGCTGCGTTTCATGCTCTCGGCTCTTTCTAAGAAGCCACAAAATTCAGCAGCAACAGTCACAAACTCCACAACATTTCTATCGAATATAACTTGACTTTCTGTTTTCATAAAAAAGGAATTGATGGGCAAAGGTATAAAAAAAGTTGCATTTCTAGTGCCGTGATCACTCTTTTCATGCTTTGACATATACTTTATGGCTTCCTTTTCCTAAAGACTTGAGATATCCTTCGCTGATGAGCATATTTAGTTCTTTCAATGCTTTTCCCTTTAACAGTCCGCTAATTTGAGAATATTCCATCCGAGTGATGAACGGGTGCGTATTAAGATATGCTTCCAGTCGGCTTTTTCGACTCTCTTCAGGTAAATTATTAGAGTGCCGGAATCCATATTTAGCTCGTTCCAAATTTCCACATGACTTGTTGCGAAAGTTTTTTGATGCCCGAAAATTTACATTGTCAAAGCAGATCGAGTGCGAACGAATCTCCTTTTTATCCATTACGGGGCGCGCTTTCAGTCTAGCAGAAAAAAAGCCCATATCCCCGAGTTCTACGTGATAGCCCTCAGCGAGATAATAAGCTATTTTATTCGAGAGCGCACATAATACACCCTCCAAATCCCCCTTGGTGAAGCTTGATGCTTCCGCTATTTCATTTATTAGTTTTTTAGAAGAGATTGTTCCTTTCGATACAATACGCGGGTAAAGTGGTTGTTTCTCAGCCTCCTCTTTTGAACTCGGCTTTTTCATAAAATCATATTCAGCTGCCATCTTTCTTATTTTATATGGTTAATCATTTCTGCTTAATGCATTAAACTTTGTAAATGAACGGCACTTCTAAGCGATGGTAACGGCTTTATTAAGTAGAAATCAGGGTAGGAGGTCTTCGTTTCTCGTTTGTGGTCTCTGCGCTCTCCATGCGGAAACCGGCGGCTTCCCATGTGGAAACTGGCTGGTTTCCATGTGGGAAATGAGAACTTTTTCGCCCATAAAGGTACGAAAAAATGAGAGGAGATGCAAACTCTTGTAGTTATTAGGGAAGGTGTTGGAGTGTTATTCTTTCAATCAGAGATCAATTTTTATGTATATCAGCATGAATGATATCTGTGTTTTGTTTTCTTTTGCTTGATTATTTATTGTTAGATTTATAATTTATTCAAATATAAGTAGGGGATTACATATAATTTACTAGATTTGTCACAGTATTAAGAGCATTTTTGATAAAAATTTAATATATACTTATAGTTAGAATTATCTCAAGAAAGATTCTGGATACCTGAGCGATTGTTAGAGATTACTTGGATCATGTTTTGGAATAGAGTTACAGGCATTTTGTTTTGTGAAACAGAAATAGTAAAGCTTCCGATATAGTATATTTATTGCCTTAAAAATTATGATTAATTATTTTTTTTATAAAGATTATAGGTTTAATAAATTGATAAAACATCAAGCTCCATTGTTCGTTTCATCAGCGATGGTTACTATTATAGAATTTGTAAATACGATTACTTTTTGGGGCGTCTTAAATAATTCTTTATTTCATTTAAATTTTACTACATCAATAATATTAGTATATTTATATATATATATATGGCTATTTTGATCATTCTAAATTTCCGTTACTATAAGAAAAACGTAGATCAAATCTGCAATAAATATAAAGGAGAAAGTCTTTTGAAGAATATATTCGGTTATATATTTTATGTTGGTTATTATATCGGCTCTATGGCTTTACTGTTATGGTTGTTATAGGAGTAAATTAAATGCTAGGAATAGAGATGAATTCTTATTAAATCGTTATGTCTATTGAGTTTGCAAAATTTATAGGTGGTTTTATTCGTTGGCTATTGAAAGGCTGTAAAACAAGTTTGCGGAATGAAATTGAGGGAAACTTTGATGGCACCTGGGCTGGAAGCTATGATGTGGAGAACTACATTATTGGATTGGTTACAGTTGTAATCATGTTGGGAGTTGTTATCTGGCTGTTTTTTTAGCCGCCCTTTGAGTAGCTATTTAAGCATATATTGTGTATTTTATCTAATTTTGGGTTATACAGTTATCTTTAGATTTATGATCTAGTTCTGTTGTTTCATGACTTTATCTATAGTACTATTATTTAATGCTAACTATCCTTTATTTCTGTCGTCGAAGATGGTCATGTAAAGATAGCAATGGCTGTTGGAACAATATTGCAAATGTTAGAGTTGAAAATGACTATTTTAGTGATTTATTTAAAACATAATTCCGAATTACTTAAGAATATACTGATAAAGAATTTTTGTTAAATAGGGATACTTTATTGATTTCAGCGGAAGTCTTATAGGAAGTGAGATTTTTGGAATGATAGATATTTTAAGAGTTAAAACATAGTTCCTTTTGGACGGAAAATGGTGCGATAAAAACGTTTGGGGCTGCTAGGGCTTTGGGGTATAGTATGTATGCTTTATGCGGGGAATCAACTACTCAAAGCTGATGATATGGGAGAAAACGTTACTTTATCGGCGTCTATGAATTTCAAGAATAACTCCAATGCAGGAAAAGAATATTATTATGACTTGAATGGTAGTTTAACGCAAGATTTAAATAAAGGAATAGTAGGAGTTATGTATAATTTACTAAATTTGCCTCGAAGCATTATGATAAATAATGCTCTAGACCAAGGCGTAAATATGTACATGTATGCTGCCGATGGTCGTAAGTTGCAACCTGTCATAGGCAATAGGAAAACGAATTTTGTTGGCAATGATAATGGGAAAGGTGTTGGTACATCGACAGGAGAAACAGTTTTTTTAGGGAAGATTCTTTTCCCAGATAAGAAAAGGCTTCAAAATTCAACAAACAACAATGTTATCGTTATTGTAAATTCAAATTTATCTGAAGGAGGAAGGGCGCAGACGTATAGTCATGAAGTAAATGGGCATGCATTGATTTATATCTTAACTAACGGCGATAGATTGAAAGCTTCTCATAAATATGCTTCAGGAGGTACGGATTTAAATAGGTATTTATTTGATATTATAAATAAATCTATTAATGAAAACAATTCAAAATATCGAATAATATGAGGAATATCTTTATAATATTTGGAATATTTGTGTGCTTTTCATTATTTGCGGATGACTTCCAACAGAGCCATAAAAATAGTGATTCTATAAATTGCAAGATATATCAAGTGATGGAAACTGATTCTATGCCTGTATTTAAAGGTGGATATGATTCTTTACTCGTTTATGTAAAAGACTGTTTCGTTTTTCCTGAAATATATGCTGAAACGAGCATACAGGGCAGAGTAATTTGTCGATTTGTAATAACTGAAAATGGGGAAATTGTTGATGTTAAAGTAATACAAAGCCTTGATTCTCTTATGGATGAAGAAGTTATCCGGGTAATACGATCCATGCCAAAATGGATACCGGGAAAACGGAAAGGGAAAGCCGTAAGAGTAGAATATTATTTACCGATTATGTGTCGATTAAAATAGCCAATCATATGCCTGTTATTTGAATAATCCGATGAAGTATATAGATCTAATAGGTATGTGGATTTGAGATTTTTATAAGTATTAAAAGAGCGAAAAATATTATATCATGTTGGAAATACTGGACAGGATACCAAAGGGTGCAATATACCTGGAATAATAAAAGGGAATTGTTTTGTAGGAGCTAGCACTCCAAAATTTAAAGAACTGAGGATGCTTATTAAAAACATAGGGACTAGGAATGTGAAAAGGATTATTAATAATAAAATACCGCAATAAAGATGAAAATGTTATTTTTTACATTATGTATTAGTCTTTCTCTTTTTTCTTGCAATGGTTGTGCAGATCATAAGCTTGATAAGGTCGCAAATCCTATTAAAGGTCGTATGGAGATAAAGGCTGATTTATTAAAGGAAGCTTATAGCAAGAATAATTATTTTGTTTTTTTTAAAGAATTTCCTGATACATTTGCCGATTTTTTAAGCTTATATGGATTTGATGATGAAAAGGGTGCAATGCCGCTTTATTCATGTTATGATAAGCATGTGAGATCTTTTTTTTATAGTTATGATTTGAATAAAGAGAAATTTATCCCTAAACTATTTAATCTAGGCAAAGAAGGGCATTGGGAGGCTGATGCAACATCGGTGCTTCAAGAGAACATTTTAATTTTTATGAAAAATCATTCGAAAGATATGGTTGAATATTTAGAGACAAAACCTGAAAATGAAGTCTCACATTTTTGGCATTATGTGTTTGACGGATCTAGCCGAAATGATACAACGAATAATGCGAATTTTGACACAATATATAAACTAATCAAAGCTATAAATAAAAAGCAGGCAAATATTTTGAAAGAAGAGTTTTTAAGAATGTATGAATGATTTTTTGTATGAAATATAATGAGTGTTTATTTAATTTTATGAAGGAAAAACAGGTTGGAACAATGATGTGGTGAAGAAACAATGATTTGTGTGGAAAGGATATCAGGGGGGTATGCCTAGAATAATTAAAGGGAATTGTTTTGTAGGAGGTAGCACTACTAAATTTAAAGAATTGAGGGCGTTCATTAAAAACATAGGGGCTAGGAATGTGAAAAGGATTATTAATAATAAAATACCGCAATAAAAATGAAAATGTTATTTCTTACATTATGTATTAGTCTTTCTCTTTTTTCTTGCAATGGTTGTGCTGATCATAAATCTGATAAGGTCGTAAATCCTATTAAAGGCCGTATGGAGATAAAGGCTGATTTCTTAAAGGAGGCTTATAGCAAGAATAATTATTTTGTTTTTTTTAAAGAATTTCCTGATACATTTGAAGACTTTTTAAGCTTATATGGATTTGATGATGAGAAAGGTGCAATGCCGTTTTATTCATGTTATGATAAACATGTGAGATTCTTTTTTGATAGTTATGATTTGAATAAAGAGAAATTTATCCCTAAACTATTTAATCTAGCCAAAGAAGGACATTGGGAAGCTGATGCAACAGGTCTTCTTCGAGACAAAATTTCAGATTTTATAAAAAAACATTCGAAAGATATGGTTGAATATTTGGAGACAAAACCAGATGATGAAGTTGTACCTTTTTGGCATTATGTGTTTGACGGATCAAGTCGAAATAATCCTGTGAGTGATGCCAAATTTAATACAATATATAAGCTAATCAAAGCTATAAATAAAAAACAGGCAAATATTCTGAAAGAAGAGTTTTTAAGAATGTATAGATGATTTTTTCTGTTTGTCATTGTTTGATCTTTTGTGTGAAAGATAATTTGGCTTGTGGCTTAACCTGATCTCTGAATTTCAATTCTGTTTTAAGAATAGTACATAGCGTAAGTATTTAATAGACATTGTATTGTAAATAGCCTTGTCGGAATTAATGAGTTTTAAAATATACTATCTTTTTGATTTATATATATTACAAATAGCGTAACAAGTAGTAAACAATCTTGCAAGTACAATGGTGTGTAATTAGATACGAAGAAAGGTTTTTACATAGTTGCTGATGCTGATGGTGGATAGAAAACAGTGGAAACTTTTATGACAGAATAAATTTCTAATCGGTATAAATCTTATGCAAAATCACAGAAAGATTTATATAAAGAAGGACTTTCTTCTAGGGAATTAAAATTTGCTATTGCTAATAAAACGGAGAGTGAAATTGTAGAATATAAAGTTCTTAAGGGAGCCTCTTTAGGGATACTTAGTACAGAACAAGATAAGAGGTGCATAATGTAGCTGAAAAGTTTATGAATTTGATATATATTATGGTTCAAGGTAAATATTAGGAGAATAGATATAATGAATAAAAATTTTATAATATTATTAATGTTTTTTTTTGTTGCTTGTTCTAATCATACGAATAAGAAAGGAAGTAATAAAGAATTTGAAATCAATTTTCGATATGTAAATGTAAAATATCAAGAAATGAGGCTGACAATTCTTAATCCAGGATTATTTTTTGATCATTTCCCTAATGAAATTACAACTTTGCCAATTGAATGTTCCTTTGAAAAAGAACAAAATAGTATATATCAAAGTTTTATGATGTTAGTAAGATTACCAGATAAAAAAGTGCAGAATAATATTATTGATAGTTTGAAAAATAGTTTATCTAAATTACCAGTAAATGTAAACCATGATTTTTGCATCATAAAACAATCGGATAATTATAAATATGTTGAGAAATGCTTGAAAGAAGGCCAGGTTCCCATTCCTTATTTTGATGGTTATACGTTTGATGATAGCAGTATGATAACGGATGCCTTAACTATAGATAGCTCATTGAAGTATGTTGTTGAATATCGATCAATATTCAATAGAAATACCGATGTTTATATGAAAAGATTGAAGTTACTTCCTAGAACTCATAGTAAAGGTTATTGCAAGGGTGTGTATATAAATCGTAAATATATTATGTATTGGACTATATTTTTTTAAAAAGGATCACATTATTCTACGCTCACTGAAAGGTAATAGAATTATTGAACAAGCAAGGGAAGGAGGCTTTAAATTAGAAGGGAAGGAAAATAAAATATCGGTAGATAAATTCAGCAAAGCCACTGGAGAGGGACAACATGGAAAGCAGCCAGATTACACAAAGCAAATAGGTGAGAAATTAGATAATTTCAATAATAGATATCCTAATGCTAGCCTAGAAGAAGCTGTAAGGTTTGTAAGACAAACGGTTTCTGAAGCTAAAAATGCCATAGAGAGTAATCCCTGTTCTAAAATAAATGATATGAGAGTAAATTATTTACTTGCACCTTCTGACAACACAAGAGTTGTAAAGTCTGAAAAAATTAGGCCTATACCTGAAGAAAAAGAAGTGCCATAAAATTATCGAATATAAGAAATGTCTAATAATTTAATGTAATAGTATGAATTATTATATAATTGATAAAACTTTGAATCCGAATGTTATAGGGAGTGATTATCCTCAGGCATATAAGTTTATCAAGGGCTATGATCCCAGAGGTCCGCATGCTTTGTTTAGTATATATAAATATTGGAACTCATTTCCTGATTATATCCCTAATCTTGATGGTATTATGTTATCAGGCACAGCCAAGCAGACGGATTTTGTTAGCGATGGTTTTAGTATTGGGTATATTGTTAGTGAAAAGGCAAAAAATATTATTGAAAAATATAATTTATATCCACACTGTTTTTATCCTCTTGGCTTATATATAAGAAAGGTTAAATATGATTATTTCTTACTCTTTATGACTTCTGGTTATTCTGATTTTGTAGACTATAAGAAATCTACTTTTGAAAAATGTAATCTTTCAACGAATGAAAAAGACGGGGTTGTGTCAGTCGATTCTAAAAAAAAATCTACTTGAGAAAAGAAAAATTTTCGAAGAAGAAAAGGACAATATTGCTTGGACTATATGGGGGAATAAAATCGTCATGAATAAATCTTTTAATAATGAGCTTGATTTATTCAAAATCAGTATAATAGATGGGAATACTTATATTAGTGAGCGATTGAAAAATGACATTGTTTCTACTGGATTAACGGGCTTGGATTTTATTCCAGCAACCAATCTTATTGTAGAGAATTAAAAGAAGTAGCCTTGGTAGTCTTTCTTTAAGGAATTATCTGAATTTTGTGTAGTGATATTTAGACGTGGGTACTTTTCCGTAAACAGAGTTTAGTTTGCTATTATAAAGGAGCGGAAGAAATATCATATTTTTGGTTTGACTCCAAATATGATTCAGAAATAGATAAAGGCTAGCCCGATTTCAATGTTTTATCAAGATAGAATTTTGTTATGAAGAGAAATTGATAAGACCATAAAAAGAATATGAAATAATATGATAAATCTGCTTTCTAACGGTCGTACGGGTACGACTACTTTCGGCACTATTGATAATCTTAGTATGGTTTATGCGGGTAATCAACTGGTTAAAGCTGATGATGCGGGAACAAACGTTACTTTGTCGGCATCTATGGATTTTAAGAACAACTCCAATACAGTAAAAGAATATTGTTATGACTTAAATGGTAATTTAACGCAAAATTTAAATAAAGGAATAACAGGAATTACGTATAATTTACTAAATTCGCCTCGAAGCATTACGATAAATAATGCTCTAGGCCAAGGCATAAATACATACACGTATGCCACTGACGGTCGTAAATTACAATTAGTCATAGGTGATAAGAGAACGGACTATGTTGGCAATATGATCTATGAAAATGGTTCTTTGAAACGTATTTTGATTGATGGTGGTCATATAGAAGGTGGTGCTTACTACTTCTATTTCACAGATCATTTTGGTAATAATCGTGTGGTAGCGAATGCTAACGGGCGGGATTGTTCAGACAAGCCATTACTATCCATTCGGGATGTCTTTTGCGGAGGTGTTAGTACGAGTAAACAACCTTATAAATACAATGGTAAGGAACTGGATATGGAGAAAGAATTGAATTTGTATGATTACTTAGCCCGATTGATGAATCCTGTCTTGGGTAGGTTTGGTACTATTGACCCTAAGGCTGAGAAATATTATGGAATTAGCCCATATGCCTATTGTGCAGTGAATCCAGTGAATGCTATTGATCCGGATGGAAGATTAGTCATTTTTATAAATGGAATGCATTTTGGTGATTTTAAAAACAGAGAGGATATGTCTGCATATTGGGGCGGTTTTGATAAAAAAGTAGTGAATCATATAAAAGATTGAAAGGCTGACTATATTGATGGCTCGTATGGTGGTGACAGGAATTTTCCTTTGAATTACTCTGTGGCTGATGGGAAGGATGTGGGACTTAATGCAGGAAAAAGGTATGCCCGTTATTTTCTTTTTGCATATCAGAATAAGAATGGAAGCTTCAAAGAAGCCATTAAGATCATTACTCACAGTATGGGAGCTGCCTATGCAAAAGGTTTTATAGTAGGGTCTATTGCGTGGAGTACCTATCAACCTTATTGATTTCGAGGCTGATTTTGCACCTTTTCAACCAAAAGAGCAGAAAGCAGTTACTGGCATAAAAATATATCAATTTTTTCATTCAAAAGATTGGATTGCTGGTAATAAAAAGATAGAGGGCGCTGAATCTAAGGATACAAGTGTTGACAGAAATCAAACTCACTATATTTCAGACTTTATGAATCAAATCCAAAATTTACCAGAAGGTAGATACAAAATTGTAAATAACGAGATAGTACCATATTAAAATAGAATAATTATGAATCCTATCAAAATTACATTGCTTACTTTAGGCGCTTGGACACTATTGACTATTGTGTTTATATATAGCTTAGTGGAGGATGTTTCTGAAAGACCATTTGAAATAGCAGTGTATTCTTTTTATTTGATGCCATTTATTTGTATTATTGCTTTCTCTATTAGTTTGTTTTTTTATGGATCATGGATGAAAAAGAATAAAACAGGGTTTGCAATATCCTTAATAATATTAATAGCTTGGGTTCTTTATGTGGTTTTCTATATAAGATCACTGTTTATATAACTGCTTTTTATCTGGATAAACTGTGAGATATTGGATTAAAAAATAAGAGAGAATGCTAGTGGAGGGATTGTTCAGACAAGTCATTACTATCTGTTCGGAATGTCATTTGTTGAAGGTGTTACTACCAGTAAACAACCTTACAAGTACAACGGTAAGGAATTGGATACGGAGAAAGGATTGAATCTTTATGATTACTCAGCTCGGTTGATGGATCCTGTTTTGGGTAGGTTTAGTACGGTGGATCCTTCGGCGGAGAAGTATTATGGGATTAGCCCATATGCATATTGCGCTAATAATCCGCTGAAGTATATAGATCCGGATGGGAGGAAAATTGTTATTTGGTATCGAAATGGAAGTGGAAAACAGGAGTCTTTTGTTTTTAACGGCCAAAATATATCTGTTGCGCCAAAAAATGGGTTTGTGAGATCTGTAATTGTAGCTTATAGTTATGATGTGGGACATGGTGGTGGAAAAAATCTTAAAATAGCAGCAATGAGTAGCAAATTCAATATAGGTGTAGTTGAGACTACTAGAGATAATAAATATATCTTTTCTAATGGCGGTTATATTAGATTTAACACAAATGCTGGCTTACAGTTGAATGATGGAAGTATATTATCTCCGGCAACAGGGCTTGAACATGAAGCGGCGCATGGCGTAAATGATAAAACGATTGGTTTAGATAATGCTCCAGATGCTAACTACCACACAGTTGAAGAACGAAAAGTAATTAAGGGAGCAGAATTGGATACGGCTAAAGCAAATGGAGAACTATCTAAAACTCATCAAGGAAGAAAAAAACATAGTGAAGGGCAATGGATTGTGACTAAGTCAGTTACTTCTAATCAAGAGTTAAATACACAGCAATCAGAAGAGTTGAGAAAAAAATAGTAATTTTAATAGTAGTTGGACATCGGAATGAAAAAAAGAATTTTTATTATAATGCTATTTGCTTTACTGAGTGATGCATTAGTGAGTAAGGATATATCAAAAATTAAGCTAATATATGGTTGGGAAGGGACATACCTTCCAGTATCGGCGTATTGTACGCCTGAATCTTTTTATTCTACTTTTGGTGATGGCTTGAATTTTTTAACGACTTATGATGATATATTCATAAAAAGTATTTCAAATTTACATGAGGAACTTTTGCCTATGGATAATGATTCTATAAAAGAAATAGACCCTAGGATAATGATTATAATATATTATAATGATAGTCTTCCAAATGATACGATTTACTTAGGTGAATTTAATGGAATTTATCGAGATGGGAAAGTTCTGAAAGATAATAAGGATTTACTTAATATTGTGAAGAAAAAAATTGGTTGGAATAGTGAAATCGAGGGAAAATAACTTGTATACGGAGTGGTAATCCTAATTGAATACCTATTAAAAAAACTATCCATAATTTCGCTTGGGGCTAGTTAAGCGTCTAAATTCCAATTCTACCTTCAAAGATAGCTATACTTTATATGCAACAGTACGACACTCTTTTTAAAGAAAATACCGTCAATTTGAGTTATGAGAGAAAAAACGTGAGTGGTTTAGCTCGTGAACTTGGTGTAAGTGCTTGCCTTAATTTATCGCTGGCGGGAAGAATATGCTCAATACGGCAAAGGCGGTTTCTCCGGCAATGGCATAATCAAATAGACTCTTGAAGAAAAGGAGCTCTCTGAGATGAAAAAGTGCATACGTGATATCTTTAAAAAACACTTGGCATCATTTACAAGAGCGATCGTTTGGACTGGCATATAAAATGGAACATTTGATTAAGTTCTATATCTCTAAATAATGATGAATATTTGCCGTCGCTTAATTAATTGTCTGCCCCAATTGGAACATCGGCATATACATTGCAATGAGTACAAAGGCTACAATAGTTCCAATGCAGATGATGAGAATAGGCTCTAACACATTACCCAATTGTTTCAGATTGTGTTCTAATTCGGAAGTCATGTCATTCGCTTGGTTTAGTAACATTTTATCTAAAGAGTTTGTCTCTTCGCCAACGCGTATTAGAGTAATCAGTCTGTTATCATAGATTTCACGAAACTGCTCTATTTGGTCTGCAAAGGATTTGCCTTTTCTGAGTCCTTTAATTATTTCCATAGAGGAATTACTATATGGATAAAAGCGGATGATTGACTCGAGCATGCTAAGAGCCGTGAGTAAGGGAACTTCTTAACATATAAGTCGATATGTTAATCTTGAAATGCATTTGGCGATATGAGAAAAATACAAGCTTCAATTTTTCCCACTGTTATGATAATTAGTGTTTTGATATGCCTCTTTATTTTATTCAAATTATCACACTGTACGGAAGCAAAAAGAGTATTTGAATTCTGCTTTTGTACTTTATGCTAATGATAGTGCCCAA
The DNA here is from genome assembly GCF_963677685.1 of uncultured Bacteroides sp. Classification (NCBI taxonomy): domain Bacteria; kingdom Pseudomonadati; phylum Bacteroidota; class Bacteroidia; order Bacteroidales; family Bacteroidaceae; genus Bacteroides; species uncultured Bacteroides sp. The sequence continues at coordinate 3,138,519 of NZ_OY782186.1, read as the reverse complement.
GATGAAGAAGTGCTTATTTTATTTGCTTCATCCAACATTTCAGCAAAGAATGTAATGACTGGTTATGAATTAGGTGGCAATAGCTATATAAGAAAACCTTTTATGCCCAGAGAGCTTGATGCGCATATAAAGGCATTAATGAAACTCAAAGGAAGTAGAAGGGTTATAGATGATACAAATCTTATAAAATTCGGGACTTACATATTAGATATTGAGCATTGTATCCTAAAAAATGAGAAAACGGGAGATGTTGTTTTAACAACATTAGAAAGCAGTTTGTTAGAGACTTTGTGTAGAAGTATGGGTGAGACTGTAAAACGGGTTGATTTGTTGAAAACTTTTTGGAATGCTAAAGATGATAATAAATATTATGCTTCGCGTAGTTTAGATGTTTTTATCACTAAATTGAGAAAAAAAATATTAGCAGATCCTAATTTGGAAATAAGAACTCAGCGGGGAGTCGGGATTGGTCTATTTTTAAAATAATGGATAATGTTGAAAAAGATGTTATTGAAATGTAACTTTGATGAAAATACTAATATCTTTGTGAAAACATATCTATTAAACATCATGACTTATAAAAAAATACTATTTCTATTTCTTGCCGCCCTTTGCTTAAAGGGATATTCACAATCTGTTGGTGAAAAGATTAAAGCGGGTCCCGGCATGGAGGTGACGAAACTTTCGGATAAAGCTTATTTTTATGTTTCTTATGACAATATAGAGGGGTTTGGAGTTGTGCCTTGCAACGGACTGATTCTTGTAGACGGAAATAAAGCGGCTTTACTGGATACTCCTTCAACAAGCGAGCGAACAGCTATTTTAAATGATTGGATTGAAAAAAGTTTGCATGCTAAGTTGGCTAAATTTATACCGAACCATTGGCATGAAGATTGCTTGGGTGGTATGTCGTATTTGCAAACGCTAGGGGTGGAATCGTATGCTAATCAGATGACAATTGATATAGCTAAGGAGAAGAATTTGCCGCTACCGGATCATGGCTTTAAGGATTCGCTAACGCTAAAGCTCGGGGATATGGATCTTTGTTGTTATTATCCGGGTGCCGGACATGCGGCTGATAATATCGTGGTTTGGATTCCTTCGGAAAAAATACTCTTTGGAGGTTGTATGGTGAAGAATGTTCGCGCTAAAGGACTAGGTAATTTATCGGATGCGGTGGTTGATGAATGGCCACAAACTATTGCTAAAGTGATAGAGAAGTATCCTGATGCCCGTATTGTAATACCCGGTCATGGTAACTTTGGAGGCAGAGAGCTATTATTGCATACACAAGAGTTGTTGCAAAGTAAGGTGAAATAAATAATATCGATAATGAGAAAGATTGTATTAAGCGTTGTTAGTATGCTACTTTTGGTTGGAAATACTAATATTTATGCTCAGCAGCCCAGAACGAAAGGGGCTCCTAAGGTTGTAATAGAGAATAATGAAAAAACGTTATCAACTCAGTGGAAAGGCAAGAAGGTTGCCTTCTTGGGTGATTCGATGACGGATAAGCGTCGGGTAGGTACGACTTGTGTTTATTGGGAATATCTATCTGAGTTGTTGGGAATTGAACCTTCAGTGTATGGTATTAGTGGCAATCAATGGAATGATATTTATAAGCAAGCGATAAAGCTGTATGAGCAACAGGGTGAGGCCGTGGATGCAATCTTGATCTTTGCTGGCACAAATGATTATAATCATGGCATACCTATGGGACAGTTTTTCACAGAGTCAATGAAGGAAACGAATTACAATGGGAAACAGGTGATGCGCAAATTCAGAACTCCGATAATGAATGATTCTACATTTTGTGGACGTGTTAACAAGGCAATGGCTTATCTGAAAGATCATTTTCCTCAGCAACAGATTATTATCATGACGCCCATTCATCGTTCTTTTGCACAGTTTAACAACAAGAATGTACAGCCTGCGGAAAATTTCTGCAATCCTTGCGGAATCTATCTTGAATCTTATGTTGATGCACTGAAACAAGCTGCTTCTATGTGGGCTGTTCCTTTGATTGATTTGTATTCGATTAGTGGCTTGTATCCTTTGGCTGATTCTCAATCACAATATTTTCATAATGCTACAATGGATCGTCTTCATCCAAATGCTCTTGGTGATTATCGATTGGCAAAGACTATACAATATCAGTTATTAACTCTTCCTTCTTCTTTTGTTTTAAAAGCAAAGAAATGATTAACTGGGGATCTTATGGTGCTGCTTGGATGGGTTTTATAAGAAAATTATGAATACAGAGAATATAAAGCAATTTTATGAACGCATCCAACTTGCTGAGGCTTTGGATGATGAGTTGTATGATTGGACGAAACCTTATTTCAATGTCTTTCCTCGTAAATGTAATTTTGGAACGGTACGCTTTAGTTATCGTAACTTCTATAAAGTAACCTTGATAATTGGGAAAGGAAAACTTTATTATGCTGATAAGTGGGTTTCTATTGATCGTCCTGCTTTGCTGTTTTCTAATCCTTTGATTCCTTATGCATGGGAGTCTACCAGTGAGATACAAAAGGGTTTTTTTTGTATCTTTAATGAGGAATTTGTGAAGACGGATGAGCGAAAGGAATCGTTAGCAGACACCCCGTTATTCAAAATCAATAGTGATAAGGTTTTCTTTTTAGATGAGACACGCTTGGCATTCATTAACGAGGTTTATCAGAAAATGATGGAAGAAATAAAGTCGGATTATTCTCATAAACTTGATGTGTTGCGTTCTTATTTGCATCTACTAATCCATGAAGCGATGAAGATGGAATCGGGTAATACTTATGTAGCCCATCGTAATGCTTCTGAACGTATATCAGAGATCTTTTTTGAACTGATGGAGAGACAATTTCCTGTAGATGTATCAAAAGAACCGTTATCTTTGCGTACAGCTACGGATTACGCTGAAAGGCTTTCTGTTCATGTGAATCATTTGAATAGGGCTATAAAGGAGGTTACCGGCAAGACTACCACTGAATGGATTGCTGAGAGGGTTGTTAAAGAAACTACTCAATTGTTACTTCATACAAACCACACTGTAGCTGAAATAGGCTACAGCCTCGGCTTTGAGACTGCTTCTTATTTTAATAACTTCTATCGTAAACATACTGGCAAAACTCCGGGTTCTGTAAGAGCATAACTCTTTGTGAAAAAGGGATGTTTGAATAATATAGTTTCTTGTTTGAATAGTGTAATCCCTCTGTTTCTCTTTTCTTCTATTTTTGTTGCATCAAAAATTGTGGAATTATGAAATATAGAAAATTAGGTAAGACAGATGTACAATTGTCTGCCATTGGTTTAGGGTGTATGGGTATGAGTGCCGCTTACGGAGTGGGTGATGAACAGGAAAGTATTGCTACGCTGCATAAGGCATTGGATCTTGGCATTAATTTCTGGGATACAGCGGATGTGTATGGAAATGGAAGAAATGAGGAGTTGATCTCTAAAGTTTTGACTTCAAATCGTGAGAAGGTATTTATTGCTACCAAGTTCGGGTTTAGGCTCAATGAAGGGAGCACCAGTGTTTTTGCCGGAGATACGCGTGTGGATGGTTCTCCGAAATGGATGAAACAAGCTGTGGAGAATAGCTTGAAACGACTGGGCATAGAGACTATCGACTTGTATTATGCGCATCGAACAGATCCTGATGTACCTATTGAAGAAACGGTGGGTGCTATGGCTGACTTGGTAAAAGAGGGTAAGGTTCGTTATCTAGGGTTAAGTGAGTGCTCGCCAGAATCGCTGAGAAAAGCGTGTGCTGTTCATCCTATCGCTGCTTTGCAGAGTGAGTATTCTTTGTTGACTCGCGATTTGGAACGAGAAATGTTTGCCACTATACGTGAATTAGGTGTTACATTAGTTCCGTTTTGTCCACTAGGCAGAGGATTGATGACGAATACACTGAATGTGACTGAATTGGCTGATGATGATTTTCGAAGAAGTTTGCCACGATACAGTGGAGAACACTTGGATAATAACCAGAGATTGGCGGCTGAGTTTGCTTTATTAGCCAAAGAGAAAGGTATTACTCCTGCTCAATTGGCTTTAGGATGGGTACTGCATCAGGGAGATAATATCATCCCTATACCGGGTACGAAGAGGAGGAAATATCTAGAAGAAAATGCGGGTGGAGCTGATGTGCAATTGTTACCTTCGGATATGGATAAAATAGAGGTATTACTTAAAAAATATCCTTTGATTGGGGCCAGATATAAAGAAAATGGCTTGCGATTGGTGAATAAATGATTCGATTTTCATTAAGTTATAGGCACATGTTACTAAATAAAGAGTAATTTACCATCTATATGGTATTGGGTGTATCATTTGTTTTAGCTACTTTTGTTAGTGAATAAAAATAATAAAGGAATGAAGAAAACAATATTTTTTTCGATTGCTTTCTGCTTGTTTTCGCTAGCAGGTGGTCAAGTCTTTGCTCAAAAGATGAATGATGTACAGGGGGTAAAAGCCGATAGTGTGGGATATATTGTTCGAGTAGGAGATATAGCACCTGATTTCACTGTGACTCTAACTGATGGTACACAAGTTACTCTTTCTGCTTTGCGTGGCAAAGTTGTAATGCTGCAGTTTACTGCCAGTTGGTGTGGCGTGTGTCGTAAAGAGATGCCTTTTATTGAACGGGATATTTGGCAAAGACATAAGGGTGATGGTAATTTTGTACTGGTAGGGATTGATAGAGATGAACCGCTGGATAAAGTTATTGGATTTGCTAAAAGTGTAGGTATTACTTACCCCTTGGGACTGGATCCTGGGGCCGATATTTACGCAAAATATGCTTTGCGTGATTCAGGGATAACCCGAAATGTACTGATTGATTCTACCGGTCGCATCGTTAAACTAACTCGTTTGTATAATGAGCCAGAGTTCAACTCTTTGGTTCAAAAGATTGATGCTATGCTGATGGAATAGTAAAACAAAGCTTTGAGAATCGAATATAAGGCCATGAGAAATAGATCTAACGTTTTAATATCTATTTTTCATGGTCTTGTTAATTTCTTGAGGGTAAGCTGAGTTTGGCCAGATAGTCGTAATGTTTACCTTCTTTTATAAGCTCAGCGGTAAAACCATGCTGAGTGGCATATAGACTGAGGGTTTGGAAGTCAATATATAGCCAGTCGAATGTATTACCTTTTATATTTTTGTATTGCATTTGAAAGTCTACTTCTCCGTAATAATCTCCGGCTATGTCAATCAGGTAGCTGCCATCTTCTTCTTCAAATAGGTAGCGAAGATCGCTTGAGTCTAGTAATATAAATCCATTGGGATTAAGCAACTGTTTCATTTTAAGGAAGAAGTCCGGAAGGTTCTCTATTTTTCCTATGATGCCGGAGCCGTTCATGAGCAATAGTATTGTGTCGAACTGTTCACTGAAAGTTTCATCAAACAGGTTAATGAGACGGGCATCTTTAACTCCTCTCTGTTTCATCACATCTACTGCCAGAGGAGAGATATCAATAGCGCAAACTTTCTTACTAGCTTTTTGAAGTGCTAGGGCGTGACAACCGCTGCCCGCACCAACATCAAGGATTTTTCCCTCGGCCAATTGTAATGCGGTTCGTTCTATTATTGGCATGTTTGCTTCTGTGCGAAATAGGTCTTTAACCGGTATCTCATCTTCATCAAATGAGGAAGAAAATACTCGTAAGCGATCTGCTTTGTGGTTGGCGAAATAATCAGCTATAGCTGCTCCCATAGGGTCTTTGTCGGCAGTGAGTAGATTTGCTTTCATTAATTGTTGTCATTTACTAATCGGCAAAGATACTGATAAATACTGTTTATATATAAAAAACACTTATCTTTGTCGACATAATATGAATAAAGAAATTATATGAGCGTAGAAGATGCAATAATGGGTGGTATTGTCTTTAAAGGTAAAGCAAAAGAACCTGAGAAAGGTAAAGCAAAGCCTAAGGTGAAGACTAAAGCAAAGAAGGCGACCTATATAAAAGGGTTGCACGGTTCGGGCGCTGCTAAGATGAAAGCGGAGATAAGGCAAAAGCGTGCTAGCAGACGTAAATAGTCAACGAAAATCTTATAAATACAAAAAAGTAGCCGGACATTTCTAACATGAAATGATCCGGCTATTTTTATTGGTAAGTTTTACTTATTTTACTGGTAAGATTTCAATCCAATAACCATCAGGGTCAATTATGAAGTAAAGTCCCATTGATGTGTTTTCAAAACAAACACAATTTAGTTCTTTGTGATATTTACGAATCTCATCATAGTCTCCTTCTACACGAAAGCATAAATGGCTTTCATTTTCTCCTAGTTCGTAGGGCTGTATATGCTCTTTGAGACAGGTAAGCTCTAATAAGAAACCTGTGGCATTATCTGTTAGGTAAACCAAAGTAAAAGAGCCATCTTTTGCTTCTTTACGATGATGTTCTTTTAAACCTAATGCTTTTTCATAGAAAGCGATACTGCGTTCCAAATTGGTAACGTTGATATTGAAATGATCAAATCTACTTTTTATTTCCATTGTTTCTTTTCTTTTTTTTATTTAACCCATACATTGATAATCTCACCAATGTACATTTTGTGCATCTGTTTTCCTGCCCATGCCTCTTTTACTTTGGGGTCGGAAACAGCTTCAGGAATGAGTGATTGGGATACCAACTTGCGGCACTCTATAATAAGCCAAGCTTCACCAAAGGCTTTACTTCCTGCGGGAGTGGTTATGGGAGTTAGTCCGCTACCTTTAACCTTATTACCATTTCTACCTGAATTGCTTCCGCAGTAGTTAAGTGCCTCGCGATAGGCTTCTGTATAGAATGTTAAGGTATAAGTATCGTTTGTTTCCATCAGTTGATAGGTATAGCGGGTAGGATTGATAAAACAGAATGCTACTGGCTTATCATACAATACTCCTAATCCTCCCCAACTAGCAGTCATCATATTAAATTTATCGTTATTGCCGGCTGTTATCAACATCCAGTCTTGCGAAAGTAGTTTTATTATGTTGCCTGGGATTTTATTGGGTGCTATTTGTTTATATCCCGGTATACTTGCTGTCGAAACTGAATTATTAGTTGTGCTGATGGCAGGTATGTTACTTATATCAGGTTTGGCGCGTACTATTGTTACGTTGCTTGATTGGTTTGTAGAGGCTTGAACTACTCCTATTGCTTTTTCTGCGCTACTAAACATTTTGTTGACAAAGTCTATTGTTTTAATACGGAATTTGGATAGTCCACGGACTAATTTAGTTTGGGCTTTGTTTAAGGCATATTTATCTGTGATCCATTCTTCAGCCGTATATTTTTCCTTCTCCTGATAGGTATAGCGTATCTTTTCTATTTTTAGTATACATTTGCCTGTAAGACATGTTACTGTGAGCTGATAATTGATTAATGTTCTGTCTAATGAGAGGGCTGTTGATTTGAATATGATATATTCTTTTCCTAATCCGGCTATCATGCCTTTTGTTTTGTCAGAGTAAACGACTCTACTTATATTTTTATTTTTCTGCAATCTTTTCTGCATCCAGGTCAATGTCCTATCAAATATTTGTTCTTTTGAGACTCCCGGAAGGTCATACTCTTGAGAGAAAACGACTCTTCCTTCTACTTCAGGTACAGCTCCTGCCAGATATTTGCTCATATCTTCTTTTTTGTCGTTTTCTTCCTCTTGAGCTTGCATAGCAACTGGCAGGCAGAGAAGAAAAATGACTGTCAGTAGATGTGTTAACTTGTTCATAATTGTATATACTTTTTATTTATTAATATCGAAACTCTGTCCTCTATGTGTTATGTTGATAAATTGGCATCCGTTTTCTATGGCTGTATGTTCAAACGCATTGCCTCCTGCATAATCTTCCGCAAAATGCATTGGGACAAATATAGAAGTTTTTATTTGTTCAACGAACTGTTTCGCTCCTCTATAATAGTCTTTTCCTAATCTTGAATCAACAGGGAACATAACTAGGTCTATTTGAGGAGCTGTTTCTTTCAATAATTTTAATTCGGCGAGAAAATCTCCTTCTGCTTTTTTTATTTCTTTTTCGCTTGACTCCTCACTCCAATGCCAGTTGTTTAAGTCGCCTGCATGGAAAATTTTTATTCCTTGAAGTTCGATAAGGAAAGAGATACCTGAATCTGTTGATCCGAAAGCTTGTATCCGAAGTGTCTCATCTTCATATACTTGAAGTTTATCGATGTAAATACCCTCTTCTTTGTTCGCTCTTCGATGTTGGAGGATGTCTTTTGAAAATATGTATTGTATATCCGGGCGAGTCTCTTTCCAGCTTAGTATATCTCTATTGAAGTGATCAGGATGGAAGTGAGAGGAAAGAACATATAGTTTTCCCGAGTTATGAATCAATCGGTCGTGAATAACCCCTTTGTTAGCTGTCGCTTCTTCAGAATCTTTGTAATAGTCAATAATGACTGTCACATCTTTGGTTTCAATAGCAAAACCACTATGATAGATATAAGTTAATTTCATGATGTTCAGTTTGATTTGTAAAAATAGGAATAATGAAGAGATTTCTTTTATATTGTTTCAATAAAAAAAGAAGTGGCAGTAACTTTGTTTTGTTTCTGCCACTTTTATTTATATTTAGGGAGCTAATCGTCTATGTTGCCATATATTCTCATTCTCTTGGAGCGTATACAGAAAACGATCATGAAGTCTGCTAGGTCGTCCTTGCCAAAATTCTATACGGGTAGGAGTGACTTCATAGCCTCCCCAATTGGAAGGGCGCTCTACTTCTCGCCCTATCCAACGGGCAGCTTCGGTAACAAATTGCCGCATGATTTCTACCCGACTATTGATCGGGCGACTCTGAGGAGATATTCGTGCTCCAACCCTACTTTTGTAAGGACGGGTTTTGAAGTAAGCATCAGATTCTTCCGGTTTTACTTTGCAGGCGACTCCTTCTATGTGAATTTGACGCTCTAATTCGTGCCATACGAAAGATAAAGAGATGTGAGGATTTTGTGCCAAATGACTTCCTTTACGACTCTCATAATTTGTATAGAATACGAATTTTCCTTCACGTAATGCTTTTAATAACACAGTACGGGTGCTAGGGGTTCCCTCGGGGGTTACTGTGCCGACAATAACGGCAGTGGGTTCTTCTACTTTTGCCTCTACAGCTTCATTGAGCCATTTTTCAAATAGAGTGAGAGGGTCTAGCGGCAAATCATTCTCTTTCAATCCGCCTTTGGTATATTCTTGTCGAATATTTGCAAGGTCTATTTTCATGTTATGGTTTTCACATAGGAACTTCTATCAAGAGTATATGTGAGTTTTCTAAAGTTTCTAATTGTATTTCGTCTGTTTGGTAGATACCAATAGCGTCTCTGCGAGATAATTTATTCTCTCCAACTTGTGCTGCTCCTTCAATCATAAACAGAAATACACCGGTGTTCTCTTGATGTAATTTGTAGCTTAGTTTTTTCCCATTTTCAATTTTTCCAATAGAGAACCATGCATCTTGTTGTAGACTAGCCTCTGTTGTCCCGTCTGGTGAGATGATTGTTATCAGTTCATTTTCTTTCAATAGTGGCCTGATGTCATAATCTTGATATTTGGGAGGAGTATTTCGCTGTTTAGGCATGATCCATATTTGAAGAGAGATTACAGGTATGGAGGCATGATTGTTGCGTTCGCTGTGTATAATACCTGTTCCGGCACTCATCACCTGTATGTCTCCTGCGGTAATGGTGCGTTCATTCTGTTTACTGTCTCCATGTTGAAGATATCCCTCAATGGGGATAGAGACAATTTCCATGTTTTTGTGAGGATGCATACCGAAGCCTGTTTCAGGGGCAATCCAATCATCATTTAAGACTCTTAATGCGCCAAAATTCATTCGCTCCGGATCATAGTATGTATCGAAGCTAAATGAGTGGTAGCTATCTAGCCAGTCATACTTAGCATGTCCTCTGGTTTTTGCTTTATAAAGAATGGTTTTCATTTTTTTACTTCATTGGTTAAAGACTTTTGATCAATAAAATCTTTGATGTTTTGCAATGTTGTGTTGGCTATATTTTCTAGAGCTTCTTTAGTAAAGAAAGCTTGGTGAGAGGTTACAATAACATTATTGAATGAAAGCAGACGAGCCAATACATCATCATCAATGATGCGGTCGGACTTGTCTTCGTAAAAGTAATCACTCTCTTCTTCATATACATCTAATCCGGCATAGCCGATCTTTTTCTTTTTAAGACCTTCTATCAGAGCATTTGTATGTATAAGCTGTCCTCGTCCGGTATTAATAATCATTACCCCTTCTTTCATCTTGCTAATGGAATAATCATTGATAAGATATTGGGTTTCTTCGGTGAGCGGGCAATGTAAAGAGATGATGTCCGAACTGTGATATAATTCATCGAGGGATGTATATACTACCTGATGTTCTCTTGCGAAATTATGATCTGGATATAAATCGTAGGCTAAAATATTAATACCAAACCCTCTCAGAATCTGAATAAGTATCTTAGCTATTTTACCGGTTCCAATAATACCTGCTGTTTTTCCATGCATATCAAAACCTAATAGCCCGTTGAGGGAAAAATTTCCGTCACGCGTTCTCCATGTGGCACGAGGAATTCTGCGATTCAATGCTAACATTAGAGCAACTGTATGTTCAGCAACTGCATAAGGCGAATAGGCTGGTACTCGTACTACTTTAATTCCCGTAGCTACAGCAGCATCAATATCTACATTGTTATATCCGGCACAACGTAGTGCTAATAGTTTTACTCCGTTAGCGGCCATGGCATGTATTATTTCCGTATCGGCTACATCGTTTACAAAGATGCAAACAGCATCCATGCCTTGTGTAAGGATGACGTTGTTCTTGTTGAGGTGACTCTTGAAAAATTTTATTTCAAAACCAAAATCTGCGTTTTTTGAACTAAAAGATGATTCATCATAAGGTTGCGTACCGAAAAAAGCGATTGTAAATGCCATAGCTTGGTCGTTTTATTATTGATTACTTAGTCTTATTTATATTATGAAGGTATAACATTTTTTGAGGCATCTTTGTTTGGTTTTACAAGAGGCTTCCGCTTCTTTGTTCTTAAGCAATATATCTTATTTTTAGCATAATCTCAGGTTTTCTATATTCTTATTTTCTTATTAGTTTCAATATAAACTGTTTTATTTGTAAATAAATAGGGCGTATAGAACTAAAATAATGCACAAAATAGTATTTTGTGTGCGCTTTTGTGTTATCTTTGCGCCCTGATTAATTAAAAAATGAGTTTAATGAGAAAATTATTATTGATTAGTGTTTTATCTCTAATCGTTTCAATTCCAACTTTCGCGGGAGGTCTCCTGACGAATACAAATCAGCACATCTTGTTTTTGAGGTATTTAGCGAGAGATGCTTCTACGCAAATAGATGCTGTTTACTCTAATCCGGCCGGTCTGGCTTTTATGGAAAATGGTTTTCATTTGTCATTTAACGGGCAGAGTGCTTTTCAAACGAGAACGATAAACTCAACTTTTGCACCTCTTGCGGGCTTTGGTGGAAATGCAACAAAGAAATACAAAGGTGATGCTTCGGCTCCTTTTATCCCAAGTCTTTTTGCTGCATATAAAAGGGATAAATGGACTTTTAGCGGTAGCTTTGCTGTGACCGGTGGTGGAGGTAAAGCAACCTTTAATGATGGCTTAGGGTCTTTTGAATCAGGGATTTCCTTATTACCCATAGCATTAGCGAAAGTAGGTTTTACTGGGACTAATCAATACGAAGTAAATAGTTTTATGAAGGGTTCTCAAATAATCTATGGGCTCCAACTTGGGGCTACTTATAAGATTACTGAAAACTTCTCTGCATATGGAGGTGTTCGTATGAATTACGTGAGCAATAGCTATTTAGGATATATGAGAAATATAAGTGTCAATTTGAAGGGAGGAGAGATGGTTAGTTTGACTGATCCTTCGGTGGTCGCTCAGCTGCAAGCTGCTAAAAGTCAATTTGACTATTTAGCAGAAAATGCTTCTACGCCTGAAGATAAGGTAAAATGGGCTACTGCCTCTGCTACTGTTCAAACAGTGAGCAATAATTCGGCTGATGTTGAGTTAGACTGTGACCAAACAGGTTGGGGAGTAACTCCAATTATTGGTCTTGATTTTAAGAAAGGCAAGTGGAATGTTGGTGTGAAATATGAATTTAATACTAAACTTAATATTGAGAACAAGACTAGAACTAATTCTCGTGAACTTGCGGCTTATAAGGATGGAGTGAATACACCTCATGATATACCTAGTTTACTTACTGCCGGTATTACTTACGAAATTCTTCCTGTATTACGTGCATCGGTAGGCTATCATCATTTTTTTGATACGCATGCTAAGATGGCTAACAATAAACAAGAATATATTAATGAAGGAACGAATGAATATCTTGCAGGTATAGAGTATGATGTATGTCCTTGGGCTCAGGTTAGTGCCGGAATGCAGCGTACAAAATATGGTGTTGGAGATAATTATCAATCTGATATGAGTTTTGCTGTTAGTTCATACTCATACGGATTCGGTGCTGGATTTAATCTAGCTAAAAACATGAAGTTAAATGTGGCTTATTTCTGGACTAATTATGGTAAGTATAATAAAGAGTTGAGTAATTATAATGGGACAGGAATAGCAGGAGCGGATGTCTTTACTCGCACGAACAAAGTGTTTGGTATTGGAGTAGATTATAAATTCTAATCGGAATGTTGCTTTATTGCTAAAAACGATTCTTAACTAAATAAGTATAGGAACAGACTTGCACTTTTATAGATGCAAGTCTGTTTTTTTTTATTGCTCTTAGCTGATGAAATGTCTTAGTATTGTTTTAGGATGAACCGCCAGAAGTACTTTATTAGGTCATGCGAGTTGAAAAATAAAAATAATGCTTATCTTTGCGGCGAAATTAGTGATTTATAACCACCGTGTGCTTGAATACCACGTAAAAAACAAGATTTATGAATAGTAAAGTATCCGTTCCTTTCATGCTGCTTGGCATTTTGTTTAATGTCTGTCTTATCGCAGCTAATCTTCTCGAAACAAAAGTTATTCAGGTTTTTGGCATTACTGTTACTGCCGGACTGATTGTGTTTCCAATCTCTTATATTATCAACGATTGTATTGCCGAGGTATGGGGGTTCAAGAAGGCCCGTCTCATTATTTGGAGTGGTTTTGCGATGAACTTCTTTGTTGTCTCTTTGGGGCAAATAGCAGTTGCTTTACCTGCAGCTCCGTTCTGGCAAGGTGCCGAAGGCTTTAATTTTGTATTTGGAATGGCTCCCCGTATTGTTGTGGCTAGTTTATCTGCTTTTTTAGTAGGTTCTTTCTTGAATGCTTATGTAATGAGCAAGATGAAAGTTGCCAGTGGGGGAAAGAATTTCTCTGCTCGTGCTATCTGGTCTACTGTAGTAGGAGAAACGGCCGATTCACTCATTTTCTTCCCTATCGCTTTTGGCGGAATTATTCCTTGGAGAGAGCTATTGATCATGATAGGTGTACAAGTAATATTGAAATCTCTTTATGAGGTAATGGTGTTACCTATAACCATCCGAGTAGTGAAGTATATTAAGAAAGTTGATAATAGTGATGTGTTTGATGAAGATATTTCATATAATGTTCTGAGAGTAAAAGATGTCTAGTATGCAAAGTAATAATCAATTAGATACAGCCTCCTTGAAAGAGGGTTGCATGAGTTTACAAACAGATTTTCGTTTGAATGATTCCGCTGTCGTGCTTTTTAGCGGAGGACAAGACTCTACTACTTGTCTGTTTTGGGCTAAAAAACATTTTAAGAAAGTGTATGCTTTGAGCTTTCTTTATGGGCAAAAACATTCGCATGAAGTAGATCTAGCTCGTGGTATAGCAGAAGGAGCAGGAATTGACTTTAAAGTGATGGATGCTACTTTTATTAGCCATTTGGGGCGTAATTCGCTGACGGACACTACGCTGACTATGGATCAGGAAAAGCCTGCTGATTCTTTTCCAAATACTTTTGTTCCGGGACGAAATCTGTTTTTTATTAGTATTGCTGCGGTCTTTGCACGCGAACATGGAGTGAGGAATCTTGTGACGGGGGTATCGCAGACTGACTTTAGCGGATATCCTGATTGCCGTGATTCATTTATTAAATCGCTAAATGTTACTCTTAATTTGGCTATGGATGAGCAATTTGCCATTCATACTCCTTTGATGTGGATTAATAAAGCACAAACATGGGCTCTAGCAGATGAATTGGGAGTGCTTGATCTTGTGCGTAATGAGACTTTAACTTGTTATAATGGAGTGCCTGCTGATGGCTGTGGGCATTGTCCTGCCTGTAAACTTCGTAAGCAGGGCTTGGAAGAATACTTGGCTCAAAAAGAATCTTCATTTCTTTAAAACAATCTCTTTGTTTTCAGGGATAGAAAATCAAGGACAAAATTATTAACGATTAGATGAATAGCATAAACGAATAAACATAACATTATGAAAGAGTTGAAAGATCAGTTATCTCTATTAGGGAAGAATACAGAATATAAGCAAGATTATGCTCCCGAAGTATTGGAAGCTTTTGATAACAAACATCCTGATAATGATTATTGGGTACGCTTTAATTGTCCAGAATTCACAAGCCTTTGTCCGATAACCGGTCAGCCTGATTTTGCAGAAATACGCATCAACTATTTGCCTGACGTGAAAATGGTGGAAAGTAAAAGTCTGAAACTCTATTTGTTTAGCTTCCGCAACCATGGCGCTTTTCATGAAGACTGTGTCAATATTATCATGAAAGATCTTATTAACCTGATGAATCCTAAGTATATAGAAGTTACGGGAATCTTTACTCCGCGCGGAGGTATTTCTATCTATCCTTATACGAATTACGGTCGCCCGGGGACCAAATATGAAGAGATGGCAAACTATCGTCTGATGAATCACGATATGCGTTAGTCGCTTTCTTCTTTCATACCATTAAGTCTTATTCGTTTATTCATGATGATAAGGACCTCCATTGAGGATGGTCATAGCTCGGTAGAGTTGCTCTACAAAGATAAGTCTTATCATTTGGTGTGAAAAAGTCATTTTGGATAGCGATATTTTTTCATGAGCCGTTTGGTATACTTTGGGGGAGAAACCATAAGGGCCACCAATAATAAAGATGAGTCGTTTGTTTACATTAACCAATTTCTTCTCCATCCATCCGGCAAAATCAACAGAACGAAACTCCTTTCCATGTTCATCTAATAATACGATAACATCACCCGGAAGAAGTGCTTTGCGTATTAATTCTCCCTCTTTCTCTTTTTGCTGTTCCATGCTGAGGCTTTTAGTGTTTTTTAATTCAGGTATTACCTCCATGTCGAATGAAATGAAATGCTTAGTGCGTTCTATGTAATCGTTGATGGCAGTTATATAATGTGCTTCTGCAGTACGTCCAACTACTAATAATACTGTTTTCATATTTTACTGTTTGGTCTTTTTTAGTAAAGGGTTTGAAAGTACAAAAATAACGCTTTTTTATTGTTTTTATATATAAATGCTTACCTTTGCTATTGTTTTAATATTTAAATCTATGGGAAAAAAAGTTGTATTATATATTAGCAGTATGCTTTTCTGTCTATCTTCACTTTTTGCTCAGGATATGCCTGCAGGAGTGACTCAGGCTTTTAAAAAAGGAAACGCACAAGAACTGAGCAAATATTTTGGAGATACAGTTGAACTGATTATATTGAATCGCTCTTCAAATGCTGATAAGCAGGCAGCAGAAGATATCCTGGCAGATTTTTTTGCGAATAATAAAGTGCATGATTTTAAAATAAATCATCAGGGGAAACGTGAAGAATCTAGTTTTGCCATAGGAACTTTGAGTACCGTCAACGGATATTTCAGAGTTAATTGTTTTTTTAAACGTATAGAAAATAAATATTTAATTCATCAAATAAGAATAGATAAAACTAATGAATGAGTTGATTGACCGACTGATTGATCTCGCTTTCGCCGAAGATATAGGTGATGGCGATCACACTACTCTCTCTTGCATCCCTGAAACAGCAATGGGCAAATCTAAACTTCTTATAAAAGAGCCTGGAGTATTGGCTGGTATGGAAATTGCAAAAGAAATATTCCATCGTTTTGACCCCACAATGAAGGTTGAAGTTTTCATTAATGATGGTGCTGAAGTAAAACCGGGTGATGTTCCTATGATTGTTGAAGGTAAGGTGCAATCTTTACTTCAAACAGAACGCTTAATGCTTAATGTTATGCAGCGTATGAGTGGTATTGCTACCATGACCCGTCGTTATGTGAAGCAGTTGGAAGGGACGAAAACTCGCGTTCTTGATACACGTAAAACAACTCCGGGCTTGCGTATGCTCGAAAAAGCTGCTGTTAAGATTGGCGGAGGAGTAAATCATAGAATAGGTCTTTTTGATATGATTCTTTTGAAAGATAATCATGTTGATTTTGCTGGTGGAATAGATAAAGCTATCGGTCGTGCTAAAGATTATTGCCAACAGAAAGGAAAGGATTTGAAGATTGAGATAGAAGTTAGAAACTTTGATGAACTTTCTCAGGTCCTTGCTATTGGTGGTATAGACCGTATTATGCTTGATAACTTTAGCCCTGAGAACACTAAAAAAGCAGTAGAGCTTATTGGCGGTCGCTTTGAAACAGAATCTTCTGGAGGAATAACATTTGATACTTTACGTGATTATGCCCTTTGTGGAGTTGATTATATTTCTGTAGGTGCGCTAACGCATTCCGTTAAAGGACTTGATATGAGTTTCAAGGCTTGTTGATTTTAATATTCTTTAATACTTTCCTTTGCAGCATTCATTTGTATATCGCGTCTAACTTTTCGAACGGCGCAAACATACGACTGGTAAAAAAGCACTTAAGTTGGAAAATGAGATAGAACTGATTAAAGGCTGTAAGGCGGGAGATAATGTAGCTCGCAAGACACTTTACACTCTTTATTCCAACAAAATGCTGGCGGTGTGTTACCGATACACAGGCGATATGGATGCAGCTCATGATGTGTTACACGATGCTTTCATTAAAATTTTTACCCGATTTAATTTTCGGGGTGAAGCATCGCTTAGCACATGGATAACCCGGGTAATGGTAACTCAGTCGCTCGACTATCTGCGTAAACAAAAGCGCATATCACAGACGATGCTTCGTGAAGAACAGATACCGGATACTCCTGATTTTTCTCAAGGAGAGGCTGGAAGTCCTATCTCGGAAGAAAAATTACTTGCTTTTATAGCTGAGTTGCCCGATGGATGTCGTACGGTTTTCAACTTATTCGTTTTCGAAGAGAAATCGCATAAAGAGATAGCTGAAATACTCCACATAAGAGAGCATTCTTCTACTTCGCAGTTGCACCGTGCCAGATGTTTGCTAGCTAGTAAGATTAAAGAATATTTGAATCATGAAGAAAGAAAATGATGAATTAACAGACCTATTCCGATCCCGTTTAGCTGATGCTCAAATGCCGGTTAGGGAACATTTTTGGGAAGAGCTGGAAAAAGATATTCCGTTGGCTGTCCGTCGTCGTAGGGTATATCTATATCGTTTTACAGCGGCGGCTTCTGTTTTGTTTGTGTTAATGGCTTCATCTGCCGCCTTTTTATTTTTCTCTCCTAAAAAGGACATCGCTGATGCTTTCACTAAAGTAGAGGCTACTGTTAATAATGGTGGACAGTTGAATTCGGATGTTGTAGAAGACAATTTTCCTTTAATAAATGCAACTTCCGGCTTGCCTAAATCTTCTCCTCGTAAATTAGCTACAGTACTTTCCGACCGTTCCGGCGATAATGAAGAAGGCATAGATTCTACTCTTTCTGTTACAGTTTCCATGTCTTTCTCTTTTTCTTCTTCTACGTATACTTCCCGTGGTGCGCGAAATCGTTATCAGCGAGGTCAGCAAACGGCAATGCTCTCTGAAGGAGTTGCTACCAATAGTGATGAATCCTCAGCTGAAGAGAAAAATGATAAATCAGACGTTGCGTTGGCAAAAAAATCTTCTTGGTCGATGAAGTTAGGAGTTGGATCTTCATTGCCTGTGGCTCATGACCTACATTTTCCCGTTAATCTCAGTATTACTCTAGAGAGGCAGCTCTCAAAACATCTTTCTTTAGAGTCCGGGCTGGTTTACTCTTATGAACAAAGTCCTGATAATGCTAATTTGAACTATTTGGGCGTTCCGCTGAAACTGAATATGATGTTGGCAAATAATAATAAATTTGATGTGTATGCCTCTTTAGGTGGAGTTTTGGATAAATGTATTGCCGGTGCCCCGCAGAATGATTTTAATAGCGAACCTATTCAAGTGGCTGTAAATGCCGGTTTAGGACTTCGATATAAATTAAGTAACAAACTTGCGTTGTTTGCTGAGAGCGGAGTTACCCATTATCTCGCTTCTAATTCTGATTGGGAAACAATGCGTAGCCAAAAGCCTACCCGACTTAATTTGTTATGTGGTGTACGCATGAGATATTAACTACTATTAAAAGACACATTCGTATGAAAAAAAATATATTTGTGATATTCGTATTACTATTAACTGTAGCATTTACAAGTTGCAGCGAAGAGAGGATAGACTATAATAATCCCGATGTAAAACTCTTTGTAAAGCAGTTGAAAGATGGTAATTATAAAACGAAAGGGCCAGAAGGTTTTGTTGAAGTTCCTCGTTTCATAAGAAAGGATATTCCTGAACTGTTGAAATATGCAGATGATCTTACCATTATACCTTCTTTTCCTTTACCCCCTGTATCGACCTATTTTGGAACAAAAGTCCGTTTGGGAGAGTGCATGTTGTGGATTGTAGAAAGCATTCGCTTAGGGCAATATGCTTCGCTTGGCTGTAATATGGTACGTGCTGATGCTGATAACTATGAAGGGATATACTTCCTTTCCGATGAAGAGGTACATGATGCAGCAAAACGTTATCGTTATTGGTGGGACAATGCTCGATACCCTAAAACCAGATGGTCTGTGGACCCTTGTTTTGATGATCCTCTTTGTGGAAGTGGATATCGTTGGTGGTAATTTAATATTGATGTAGATGATAAAGCGTATAGTTCTATTTTTTCTTATGGCTTCATTCTATTTGTTGGCTCATGCTCAATGGTCAAAGAAAGATTCTATCAACTTGCGCCGATTACTAGATAGCGATGGTGAGATAAAGTTGAATCCCAATGCTGTTAAGCAACTTAGAGTTAATGGATTAATAGGCTCGCCTATGATTGTGGATGAAAAACCCGGACTTAAAGTGGATGAAACTCTTCCGGCTGTATATCCACATAAAAAGAAGATTGTGATGACTTTGAGGCCTTATTCTATTTACACCAAATATAATTATGATCCTATTTCTCAGACAAAGATAAAAGTTGGTGCGTATACTTATAAGGCTAGACCATTTGCTTTCTTATATTCTATTATCATTCCCACTAATTGGAGAAAACATCCGTTTGATGGAGGCTTTCGTAAGTCTTTGGAAGAGATTGAAGCAACCGGATTACGTTATAATCCTTTAGCAGGGCGAGCAAACAACATGGCTGTTGGGGCATGGGAGTCTACTTCGGCTCCTAGCGGTAGTGATTTGATGACTCCGTTTACAAAAGAATTTTGGAACATTAAGGGGCGGAAGAGGAGAGCGCGTACATTGGAAGTGCTCCGGCAATATGGCGATTCTACCACTGTACTTATTAATCAAGCTTTGCATATTAATAATTTACATTGATTTCTTTACTTTACTTTTTATCTCTTATTACTTATCTTTGTTTTTTTTCAAGAGCGTTCCTATTGTGCTTTTTAATTTGGTCTTTTTGTGCATGATGCTTATTTTTGTATCAAAATTAAATATGAATGTTATGAATAGAATTTCTTCTCTTTTAGGTATTCAATATCCTATTATACAAGCAGGAATGGTATGGTGTAGTGGTTGGAGGCTTGCTTCGGCAGTCAGTAATGCGGGTGGACTTGGCTTGATAGGAGCAGGATCCATGCATCCTGAAGTATTGCGTGAACACATTCGTAAATGCCAAGCAGCTACTGATAAGCCTTTCGGAGTGAATATTCCGTTAATGTATCCTCAGCTAGAAGAGGTTATGAATATAGTTGTTGACGAGGGAGTTAAGATTGTATTTACTTCTGCCGGTAATCCTAAAACATGGACTTCATGGCTTAAAGAACGAGGTCTTATTGTGGTTCATGTTGTTTCTTCTGCCAAGTTCGCTATGAAATGCGAAGCTGCTGGAGTTGATGCCGTTGTTGCTGAAGGCTTTGAAGCCGGAGGGCATAACGGAAGAGAAGAAACGACTACCATGTGTCTTATTCCTGCTGTGAGGAAAGCAACAACTTTACCTTTGATTGCTGCAGGAGGAATTGCTACGGGTGAAGCTATTCTTGCGGCTACTGTTCTTGGAGCTGAAGGCGTACAGGTTGGTACTCGTTTTGCTTTGACTACAGAGAGCTCTGCTAGTGATGTCTTCAAGGATTATTGTTTAAATTTAGAAGAAGGAACTACCAAGCTCTTACTTAAAAAACTAGCACCTACTCGTTTGGTTAAGAATGCTTTTCGTGATGCTGTAGAAGAAGCCGAAAATCGAGGTGCTTCTGCCGATGAACTTCGTGAACTACTTGGAAAAGGAAGAGCTAAAAAAGGTATTTTTGAAGGAGACCTTATTGAAGGTGAACTTGAGATTGGACAGATCGCTTCTCTTTTTAGTAAGATTCATACGGTTGATGAAGTGATGCACGAATTGATAGATAGTTATCAAGCGGCAGTTGCAAAATCATATAAATGGTGATATAGATAAAATAAGGGTTGCCGTAAAGGCCGCCCTTATTTTATTGCTTTAAACTTGTTGAAGTTTCATTATAATGTGATAGGTTCATACTTCAACCCATATACATCTGCAACAGCTTTAAATGTCACTTTCCCTTCAACAACATTCAATCCCGCAGCTAATGAAGCATCTGCTTTACAAGCATCTTTCCATCCTTTTTCTGCTAGACTAATTGCATAAGGTAATGTCGCATTTGTCAGAGCAAGAGTTGATGTGTAAGGTACGGCACCTGGAATGTTAGCTACTGCATAATGCACTACTCCATCTACCATATACACAGGTTCGCTATGGCTTGTTGCGTGAGAGGTTTCAAAGCATCCGCCTTGATCAATAGCTACATCTACCATAACCGTACCCGGTTGCATCAATTTCAACATCTCTTTTGTGATAAGATGAGGAGCTTTGTCTCCCGGGATAAGCACTGATCCTATAATAAGATTCGTTAGTGGCAATTCATCTTTGATGTTATGCTCTGACGAGTATAGGGTTTTCACATTCTTAGGAAGAATTTCGCTCAAATAACGTAAACGAGGTAAAGAGATATCGGTTATTGTTACTTCCGCTCCGGCTCCGGCAGCTAATATAGCGGCATGTGTTCCTACTACGCCGGCACCCAAAATGAGCACTTTGGCAGGTTTTACTCCCGGTACTCCGCCTAGAAGAATTCCTTTCCCACCTTGAGGTTTCTCTAAGAAACGGGCGCCTTCCTGTACGGCCATTCTACCAGCTACTTCACTCATTGGGATAAGCAATGGCAATGAACCATCAGCTTTTTTCACCGTTTCGTATGCCAAACAAATTGCTCCGCTTTCAATCATGGCATGCGTTAATTTCTCGTCTGAAGCAAAATGGAAGTAAGTAAACAGTAATTGCCCTTTTTTTATGAGTTTATACTCAGGAGCAATAGGTTCTTTTACTTTTATAATCATTTCAGCGATGGAGTAGATTTCTTCAATAGTGGGGAGTATTTTACCTCCTGCCGCTACATATTCCTCATCACTAAAACCGCTTCCAAATCCTGCGGTGTGTTGCACATACAGCGTATGACCTCTTTTTACTAATTCCCGAACTCCGGCAGGTGTCATGCCCACCCGATTCTCATTGTTTTTAATTTCTTTAGGTATTCCAATAATCATATTGTTTTGATTTGGGGGTTAAACTTGGCGCAATATAGTGATATTTCATATTTGATGTTATTTAGAAGTCGTTTTTTTCATCATAATGTTATAGTTGTTTCGATTTAATAGTTGCGGAGGATTTTTTGTTTTAATATGAAAGCTGATGTTCTGTCTTATTGGTTATATATTTATGCTTATGCTAGTTATTTGTTGTTTTTACTCGATAAGTATAGATAATATGATCTTTTTTTTGAGTTTACTTAATGTTTGTGTTATTTTTAGCTCGTTTTGCTTTTTATTTATCTATATGTTTGCTATTTTTGCGCTCGCAAAATAAAATGAAATTAACTGTGTGCTATTTGCATTAAAAAGAAGTTTTAATTAACTAATAACCAATAAAAGTATTATTTAAATGAAGAAGCGCTGGATTATTTTGATGAGCTTGATGATTATCATTAGTATTGTTGGGGTTTTTACTCCTGAATCTTCAGATTTGTGGCAACCGGATGCAAATGTAAATTACGCCGATGTAGCATGGATGGTAACAGCCACTATTTTTGTTTTAATGATGACACCCGGTCTTTCTTTATTTTATGGTGGTATGGTTCGTCAGAAAAATATTATTTCCACTATTTTGCAAAGTTTCATTGCGATGGGGATAATTAGTGTTATTTGGGTTGTGTTTGGTTTTAGTTTGGCATTTGGAACTGATATAGGTAGTTTTGTAGGTAATCCGATGACTTTTTTTATGTTTCAGGGAGTAGGAGCAAAGACTGACGCATTGCTGTCGCCTACTATTCCTTTAGCTCTTTTTGCTTTGTTTCAAATGAAGTTTGCCATCATTACTCCTTCATTGATCACAGGATCTTTTGCAGAGCGCGTACGTTTCTCTTCTTATTTAGTCTTTATGATTCTGTTCTGCATATTTGTTTATTGTCCCTTGGCTCATTGGACATGGCATCCCGATGGTTTTCTTCGTCAGATGGGAGTTGTTGATTTTGCCGGGGGGATTGTGGTTCATGCCTCTTCAGGAGTTGCTGCTCTTGCCGGAGCTATTTTTTTGGGAAAGAGGTGTGAAGAGTGTAAATCTCATGTTCCTGCCAATATACCTTTTGTCATTTTAGGAGCAGCTATGCTTTGGCTTGGTTGGTTTGGCTTCAATGCCGGTTCTTCTTTAGGAGCAAATGCAGTCGGTATAAAAGCTTTTTTGAATACCAATACAGCAGCAGCTACTGCCATGTTGGTATGGGTGTTTTTCGATTGTTTACGCGGGCGCAAACCTTCTGCTATGGGAGCTGCTATTGGGGCTGTCGTTGGTTTGGTAGCTATTACTCCTTCCGCTGGTTATGTTACGCTTGGTCAAAGTATCTTTATTGCTTTGGTAACTACCATCGTATGTAATGTTGCTGTGCATTGGAAAAATAAAACTTCGGTTGATGATGCTTTGGATGTTTTTCCTACACATGGAGTAGGAGGTATCTTGGGAACAGTATTAACCGGGATTTTTGTGAATGGTTTAGTAGCCGGTAATATGGATGTATTCCTTATTCATCTGCTAGCAGTAGTTATTGTAGGCACTTACACTTTTATAGTTACTTATGCTTTATATTGGGTTACAGATAAGATGATACCGATGCGTGTTTCTGCTGAGAGTGAACAGATCGGCTTGGATATTAGCCAGCATGATGAACAATATGGTCTGGTTGCTCCTGAACGGGAATTAGCTGAGTATCAGGAGAACTAAAACCTGTAGTATTTTAGCAGGTTTTATTATAATTCAAAAGTACGCTTTCAATTAAAATTAGTAAGTTTGCATTTTTGAATTAAAATTGTATTTAAATGAAAAAGTATATAGTGGCTTTGTTGTTGTCAACCTGTATTGATGGGCATGCTCAGGCTCCTGCAAATGCCACTTTTACCCCTCCCCTTGAAACTCCTCTGACGCTGAGTGGTAACTTTGGCGAATTGCGTCCTAATCATTTTCATGGCGGTCTAGACTTTAAAACCGGAAATGTAATAGGCAAAAAAGTTTTGGCATCTTCCGATGGATATATTTCCCGCATATTAGTGACTCATGGTTCAGGGCACTTGCTTTATGTACATTATAATAACGGTTATACTGCTATCTATCGTCATCTCTCCGGTTTTGTTTCTCCTATTGCCGAACGTGTAGAAGCTTTCCAGTATGCACATGAAAGTTGGACGGCGGACATTACTCCACATCCCGAAGAATATCCTGTTCATTCCGGCCAACAGATCGCTTGGAGTGGAAATGCCGGTTATTCTTTCGGTCCTCACCTTCATCTTGATCTTGTGGAAGATTCTACAGGCGACCGGGTAGATCCTCTTCTTTTCTTTAAACCTCTCATTAAAGACAATCGGGCGCCTAAAGCCAATGGAATCATTTTGTTTCCTCAACCGGGCAGAGGTGTTGTAGAGGGGAGCGACAAGAATAAGCGTTTCTTACCCAATGCTTTGCGTCCCATTGAAGCCTGGGGCTGGATTGGTTCAGGAATTAAGGCATATGACTACATGTCGGGCACTTCAAATCATTACGGAGTTTATTCTGTTATGCTGAAGGTCGATGGGAAAGAAATTTTTAGAAGTACGGTAGATCGCTATTCAATGGATGAAAATCGTATGATAAACTCATGGACGTATGGTAATTATATGAAATCATTTATTGATCCGGGTAATACACTCAGAATGCTTTCAGCAGATAAAACAACTAGAGGTTTGATAGATATAAATGAGGAGAGAGATTATCATTTTATGTATGAATTGAAAGACTTCTATGGCAATACTTCTCGTTACCGTTTTGTAGTGCAAGGTAAACGTCAACCTATTAAACCGCTAATTCATCGTGAGAAGTATCATTTTGTCTGGAACGAGGTCAATTATCTTCAAGAGCCCGGCATGACTTTATTTGTGCCCAAGGGAACATTATACAATGATTTATCGTTATCTTTTAACGTTCGGGCTGATTCTGATGCGATAGCTTATACCTATCAGATTAATGATGAATCTGTTCCCTTACATTCGGCTTGTAAACTTTCTATCGGTATACGTAATAAAGTTGTTTCCGATAGCACAAAATATTACATTGCCCAACTTTCCGAAAATGGAAAGATGCATAGTGTGGGTGGACAGTATCATCAAGGTTTTATTACCGCTAAGGTATTAACATTGGGCACCTATACAGTTGAGGTTGATACCATACCTCCTAAAGTGGTTCCCGTAAACAAACGAAACTGGGTTCGTTCAGGGAAAATTATTTATCACATAAAAGATGCTGAAACGGCTATTCGCTCTTATCGAGGGACTATTGATGGGCGTTTTGCACTTTTTGAATGGCGGATAATGACCAACCGATTGGTTTGCAAGATAGATCGCAAACGGATAAACAAAACAGGCAAACACAGCGTAGAGCTTGTGGTTACGGATAAATGCGGAAATGTAAAAGTAGTAAAAGATGTTTTTTGAGCACGAAAAGAAATAATTAGTACAAAATAATTTATGATGAAGGAACATGGAAATGAGCAAAGTAAAGCTTTGCCTGCTCTCTCTTTGAGAGCATGGGGGAAAGGCTTCCTCCTGTGCGCTACCTTATTGGTGGCATTTGTTGCGGAGACATCCGCCTGTACAAATCTGATAGTAGGAAAAAATGCTTCGGCTGACGGTTCAACGATAGTCTCTTATTCTGCTGATTCTTACGGACTGTTTGGACAACTCTACCATTATCCGGCTGCTACCTATAAAAAAGGTACGATGCTTGATGTTTATGAGTGGGATACTAATAAATATCTCGGACAGATAGAACAGGCACATCAAACGTATAACGTGATTGGTAACATGAACGAGTTTCAGGTGACTATTGGCGAGACTACTTTTAGCGGACGTCCCGAATTGGTTGATACTACAGGCATTATTGATTACGGTAGCTTGATCTATATTGGTTTGCAACGTTCACGTACAGCTCGTGAAGCAATCAAAGTCATGACTGGTTTAGTGAAAGAATATGGTTATTATAGCAGTGGAGAATCTTTCACTATTGCTGACCCTAATGAAATCTGGATATTAGAAATGATAGGCAAAGGTGCCGGTATACGTGGAGCTGTCTGGGTAGCCGTTCGCGTTCCGGATGATTGTATCTCTGCTCATGCCAACCAGTCGCGTATACATCAGTTTAATATGGATGATAAAGAGAACTGTCTCTATTCCTCTGATGTTATCTCGTTTGCTCGTGAAAAAGGATATTTCAATGGTATAAACAAAGATTTCAGCTTTGCTGATGCTTATGCTCCACTTGATTTTGGTGGACGTCGTTTCTGCGAAGCCCGTGTATGGAGCTACTTCAATAAGTTTATCGATAATGGAGCAGACTATCTTCCTTATATTCAGGGTAAGACTAACGAACCTATGCCGTTATTCGTGAAACCTAATCGCAAAATTTCTGTTCAGGATGTAAAAAATGCGATGCGCGATCATTATGAGGGCACTCCGCTCGATATCTCGAACGATTTCGGAGCAGGTCCATACAAAACACCTTACCGCCTTTCTCCTTTGACTTTTAAAGTTGGCGATCAAAAATATTTCAATGAGCGTCCCATCTCAACTCAGCAAACCGGTTTTGTGTTTGTAGCACAAATGCGTGCGGAAAAACCTGATGCCATTGGCGGAGTACTTTGGTTTGGTTTGGATGATGCTAATATGACGGTTTTCACTCCTGTATATTGCTGTACAGACAAGGTTCCTGCTTGTTATGCGCCTAATGGAGCTGATTATATAACCTTCTCATGGGATTCTTCTTTCTGGATCTTTAACTGGGTGGCAAATATGGTTTATCCACGTTATAGTTTGATGATTGATGATGTGCGTGCTACACAAAAAGAGTTGGAAACAACCTTTAACCTGGCTCAAGAAGGAGTTGAAGCTACTGCGGCTAAATTGTATGCCAAAGATCCTGCTGAGGCTAAAGCATTCCTTACTCGTTATACCGGTATCACGGCACAGAGTGCTTTTGATACATGGAAGCGTTTAGGCGAATACCTTATCGTTAAGTATAATGACGGAGTGGTGAAGCGCGTGAAAAACGGACAGTTTGAGCGTAATTCTATTGGAGAACCGGCGTCGGTTGTTCGTCCCGGATATCCAAAAAAGTTCCTCGAAGAGTACGTGAAACAGACCGGTGACAGATATAAGGTTACTAATTAAGAAACCTTTCTGACTAAAATAAGATCAAAAAGCTCTCTTTTCCTTTGGAAAGGGGAGTTTTTTTGTATTCTTCTATTTTTAGAGTAGGATTTATAAAGTTATTCTTTTACATTTGTGTGCTTTTCAGTGTGAATAGACAGTCACTAACAATTATAAATAATAACCTAATGGAAAATCAGGAATTAATCAAACAAGTAACAGAAAAAGCTGCTAAATGGCTTACTTCTGCTTATGATGCTGAAACTCAAGCTGATGTAAAGCGGATGCTTGAGAGTGAAGATAAAACCGAATTGATTGAATCGTTCTATAAAGACCTCGAATTTGGTACGGGTGGTTTGCGTGGCATTATGGGTGCCGGTAGCAACCGTATGAATATCTATACTGTGGGTGCCGCTACACAGGGCCTCTCCAATTATTTAAATAAAAACTTTAAAGATCTCAAGCAGATTTCTGTTGTGGTAGGGCACGATTGCCGTAACAATAGTCGTAAGTTTGCTGAAATCTCAGCGGATATTTTCTCTGCCAATGGCATCAAGGTTTATCTTTTTGAGGCATTGCGTCCTACTCCTGAAGTATCCTTTGCTATTCGTCACCTCGGCTGTCAGAGTGGTATTATCCTGACCGCATCACACAACCCTAAGGAATATAACGGTTATAAAGCTTATTGGGATGATGGCGCACAGGTGTTAGCTCCGCATGATACAGGCATCATCGGCGAAGTAGAGAAGATTGCTTCGGCTGCCGATATCAAGTTTAAAGGTAACCCTTCATTGATTGAGATAATAGGTGAGGAAGTAGACAATGCATTTATCGAACAGGTTAAAACAGTCTCTATTGATCCTGAAGCAATCAAGCGTCATCACGACATGAAGATTGTGTATACTCCTATTCATGGTACAGGTATTACACTTATCCCTCGTGCATTGAAGTCATGGGGATTCACTAATATTATCGACGTACCGGAGCAAAATGTAATCAGTGGAGATTTCCCTACAGTTAAATCGCCTAACCCTGAAGAACCTGCAGCTCTATTTATGGCTATCGAGAAGGCCAAAGCTATGGATGCTGAACTCGTTATGGCAAGTGATCCTGATGCTGACCGTGTAGGTATCTCTTGCAAGAATGATAAAGGCGAGTGGGTATTGATTAATGGTAATCAAACCTGTATGATGTATCTTTATTACATCTTGACTCAATATAAAGCATTAGGTAAGATTAAGGGTAATGAATTCTGTGTGAAGACCATTGTTACTACCGAGCTTATCAAGAAAATAGCCGATAAGAACAACATCGAGATGCTCGATTGCTATACCGGCTTTAAATGGATTGCTCGTGAGATTCGTCTGCTCGAAGGAGTGAAGAAATACATTGGTGGTGGTGAAGAGAGCTACGGCTTCCTGGCCGAAGATTTTGT
Organism: uncultured Bacteroides sp.; assembly: GCF_963677685.1. Lineage (NCBI taxonomy): Bacteria > Pseudomonadati > Bacteroidota > Bacteroidia > Bacteroidales > Bacteroidaceae > Bacteroides > uncultured Bacteroides sp. The sequence goes on along the minus strand of NZ_OY782186.1, from coordinate 3,109,948 downwards.
ACGTGATAAAGATGCTGTTTCTGCTTGCTGTCTGATCGCTGAGATCGCTGCATGGGCTAAGGATAATGGTAAAAGCTTGTTCCAGTTATTGCAAGATATTTACGTTGAATATGGTTTCTCTAAGGAAAAAGGTATCAGTGTAGTGAAGAAAGGAAAGAGTGGCGCTGAAGAGATTAAGCAAATGATGACTAATTTCCGTAACAATCCTCCTAAAGAGATAGCCGGATCTAAAGTTGTTCTTGTGAAAGATTACCAAACATTGAAACAAGTTGATGCTACTGGCAATGTTGCTGACCTTGATATGCCCGACACTTCCAATGTGCTTCAATATTTCACAGAAGACGGTAATAAGGTTTCTGTTCGTCCTTCTGGTACAGAGCCCAAGATTAAATTCTATGTTGAAGTAAAAGGAGAGATGGGATGCCGTAGTTGCTATGCCGGAGCTGATGCTGAGGCAGATGAGAAAATTCAGGCAGTGCTTAAATCATTAGGCGTTTAAAATCTTCCTTTTGGAGGTTTATATAAGAAACAAAGAGGAGCTGTCAAAACTCAATTTTATTAGAGAATAACTTCTAATTGGAAATTTGACTATCCTTATCAGCAATGAAAAGAGCCATATCATTACTCAAAATCAGAGTTTGATATGGCTTTTCTTTTTTTCTTAGTTACGATCTGTCTTTGTCTCTTCCTCTATCCACCAGTCGATCATCTTGCGAGCTAAACTCATTTTTCGTGGAATCTCAGGAAGGTTGTCCACTGCATAGAAAGCCCCGCTACTCAATTCTTCTTTCTGTAGTTCAATCTCCCCGCTTTCATAGTCTGCTATGAAGCCTACCATTAATCCGCTAGGATAGGGCCAAGGCTGGTTACCAAAGTAAGTGATGTTTTTCACTTTGAGTCCTGTCTCTTCGAGTACTTCCCGTGCTACGCACTCCTCCAGTGTTTCTCCTGTTTCCAGAAAGCCTGCCACTAAACTGTTGAATGTTCCTCTAAAATTGAGTGCATGCACCAATAATATAGAGTTCTCTTTACGTACCAAAGCCAGTATAGCTGTAGAGATGGCAGGATAGAGCTCATTACCACATTTAGGGCACTTTTTCATAATAGGCTCTCTCTTCTCAGTAGGAGTGCCGCATGCCGGACAGAAATTACTATTTTTATCCCAATGTATAATTTCGTGTGCTTTGCCCGCCGCCTGATATTGAGAGTAGGGGAGGCAGTCATAAGATGCCCGCAGCCCCGTCATGAAAAAACGTTCGTTTTCCTCGAACTCATGATCAATGGTGAAAGCTTTACATACTACTCCTTTAGGGGTGGTCATACTATGTATAATGGTCTCTTTTTCAGGTTCTACAGGAGGTTTTATCCCTTGTGGAAGAGTGAATGTCTCTTGGCGTTTTTCAATCAGGATTTGATCGTTGAAAAATACCAGCCATTGCACTTGTTCAGTTATTGTTTCCATGTATGGTGTAAGTTTTGTGACTTTGCTTACTGCGTTCTCTTTAGGAGATCTTTTTTGGTGCTGCAAAGATAGTCAAAAACTTTTTTATATTCTTTCCTGAATCTCAAAATCCTACTTTATTATCAATGATCAAAAGCTTTTTATAATTCGGGATGACTTTTCAGTGTTTTTTTGCAATACCTTCAGCGAATGCTTCTGTTACGTGTGGGTATTCTTTTGCTTTGAAGTTTCAGATTTGAAGTAATGCTTTGTTTTTCCTGTTGCTTTCTAAATGATAGATAGATCTGTTGTAATGGTGCAAAACATGGGGATGTTGTTAGTCATAACATCCCCATGTTGTATTATAAAACATCCCCATGTTTTCTATTCTTTTATGCGTTGGTTTTAGGCTTTTATCCTTTTGCTTATTTTATCTTACTTTGTTCCTGTTTGTTTTTCTATTGCTTGTTGATTATTGTATCATTTTTTCTTTGTGAAAAAGCGAGGAGTTTTTATTCTTATAGGTTTTATTTCTTTGAAGATGAGTGTTCGGTTTTTTTTTCTGAAATATTTCTTTTATATTTCGGAAATAAACAAAACAAATTTATGGTTCGCGTGAAGTACTATTTATTCAAGAATAGACCTCCTTGAATAAAAAAACAAACATATTCGCTCTGTTAATATCGGCATATCCCTTTATTTATAGATATATCATTTTATAGACCGAATTTATTTTAGTGGATAATATATTACTTTCCTCTATACCCTTTCGAAAATGAAATTTTATTCCTTTTTTATTAATCCTTTAACAATTCTATACTAGATTTATGCTTTATTAAAATATTGCTCGTTTTGTTTTTTTCTTTTATTATACACACAATTGCTATTTTTTATTGTGATAATCTAAATATTTTATCTTAAATGTTTTTTTGTCATAATTGATTACTTAAAGCTATAACTAGATAGAGGAGTACTTTTGCTGTTGCTATGCGATCATAAGTGATCAAAGGAAAGCAAAACTATTTAATAATCATTATGAGTACGATCAACAATATCTATTTTTTTTCATCCAAGTTACAAGCTAATCTGCTTGATTTAGGGCGTAATAGCACTGCCCGTTCGTATATGAGTGCAATTCGTAGTTTTTTTGAGTTTACCGGTAATGAGGGGTTAACTTTTGGTGAATTAACTCCGCGTCTTTTAAAGGATTATGAGCAGTACCTTTATAATAAAGGTTGTAAGTCCAATACGGTTTCTCTCTACATGCGCATGCTTCGTTCCATCTGTAATCAGGCGGCTAAGCAGGAGGGTGTTGAGCTTGCTCCGGACTTATTCAAGGAGGTTTTTACTGGTTCTCAGAGTTGCCATAAACGTGCTGTTTCTCCCACTGTTATTCAACGTCTTTACGAGTTAGATTTGGATGACTGTTCTTCTTTTTTAAGCTTTTCACGTGACTTATTCCTTTTGTCTTTTTATCTACGTGGAATCCCTTTTGTGGACCTTTGTTTATTGCGCAAGAGAGATATCAGTGGGAATATTCTCACCTATCGTCGTAGTAAAACCGGTCGTGAACTGACTGTCTGTCTGGAGCCTTGCGCTTTGTCTCTTCTACGCAAATATGCTTCTTTGGTTAAAGGTTCGCCTTATTTGTTGCCTCTTCTTCGGCATCCGGGTGTGGATGAATACCGTCAGTATCAAAGCGCTTTGCGGCTGTACAATCTTCATTTGGGTAAGCTTTCCAAGCTTTTGGGTTTAAAAGAGTCTTTGACTTCTTACGTGGCTCGTCACTCATGGGCTACTGCAGCCTATCACAAAGGTATTCCTGTTGCTGTGATCAGTGAGTCTCTGGGTCATTCCTCTGAGAAAGTGACGTATAATTATCTAGGCTCTTTTGATCATCGTATTCTTAAACAAGCCAACCGAAAAGTTCTTTCGCTTATTTTCCCCCGTGGTGCTACTAAGCGAGCTCTTTTCCCGCACCCTTTTTCTTCTGACTCGGGAGATAACAAAAGGCTTTTGTAAAATATATTTTGTTTCGTTTTAATTGATTTTAAGATGTTGAATCTTTTTGTTCTGTTGTTGATTTATGCTTTTTATGCTTGCTATAAATGCAAAAAAAAACCTTTATTTAAAGGCTTTTGGTTGGCTTTAGATCTTTTCCGTTACTTCATAAGTAACAGAATGCACAGCGGACAAATATCTGTTTATTTTTTTAATATTCCAAAAAAAACATCTAATAAATATAATTTTATTTTAAATTAAAGCTAAAAAAGCGTATTTATTTGAGTAATGTTAATTGGTTGCTGTATGGTGTCCTATTAAATATAAAAAAACATTTGCTAATATTTTGAACAAAGAAAGTTTTTATATGATTTGATTTTTTAAGATAAATAACAATTATTAACTACTGAGGTTTTTTTTATCCCCTTTTTAGGTAGGGGACAGGGTTGACGTACGCTTACATCTTGTTTTTTTGAAAACGAGCATGCCTCTTTTTCTCCTTTTCTAATGCTTGTGTCGAATCGTTACGATTGAAGTATTGTTCTCTTATGTCTTTTTTTATTTTCTATTCCATTATTCTGCTTTGGATAGCTTCCCGACTTGATTTTCCACTCTTTTTGGCTTCTGTGCATTCTGTTACTTATGAAGTAACGGAAACACAAATGGCCTTTCCTTTTGATCTAAATGGAGTTCTGTATTGTACGAACAAATGAATGAGACGTAGTATATGAATGCATTAATAAGAGTTTTACTAATGAGTTTTTTGAGTTTGGGCATTTTCTGTGTTGATTTGCCGGCTCAATCTATTTCGGAGGCAACTTCTAATGAATTGAATTCTTCCTCTTCGGGCTTGAATTATCGTGATTCTATTTATCGTCGTATTATTATGCAGGGGGGTAAGAGCATTGATTGCTATTTGTCTTACCGTATCGGTAGTTCAGTTGTGCTGGCTTCTTATCAGAGCAACGTGGATGAATTGCATCGGTTGGATGCTTTCCTAAGTAGCACTTTACAAGATACCCTTGTTCATATCCGTGGTATCTCCATTACGGGTTACGGCTCTATTGACGGTACGTATATGCGCAACCAGGAGCTTTCGCGTGCGCGTTCTGAGGGTTTTGCGTTTTATCTTCGCCGCCGTTATCCTGCTCTTTTTAGCTATCCCTTGCGCACGTTTCATGTTGCCGAGGATTGGGATGGACTTAAAGCGCTGGTGTCTTCTTCTTCTTTGGAGCGTAAGGAAGCGATTCTTTGGATCATAAATAATGTGGATGTTTTCCAGGGTCGTGAGAAACGGCTTATGGAGCTTGATGGTGGTGATCCTTATCGTGAGTTGGAACGCCATTATTTTCCTTTGCTTCGCCGTGTGCAGGTGAAGGTTGAATACGATCTTCAAAAAATAATCGAGGAACATTATAAGGTAAAAATAGAACAAAAAGATTTCGCTGCGGTTTTGGAGCGCGAAAAACGGCGTTTGGGTATCGCCGTATCACGTCCCGATAGTTTGGTTTCAACACTTTCAGGTGAGGTAGCTCCCGATCATAGTTTAGAGCTCCTTGAGGACCCTACTTTAGAGAACACTGCAAAATCAGACATAACAGTGCATTTAGAAGGTGATGCACCGGCAAAGCAGGAGGTTTCAAAACCCTCTTTGCCGGGGGCATTATCACCTACTAAAGAGCTTGAAACTTACCTTTTTAAGCCTGTTCTTGGTGTGAAGACGAACCTTCTTTCGCTCTTGGGTTATTCTGCAGAACTAAAGAAAAGATACTTTACTCCCAGTGTGGAGGTGGAATATTTCATCTCTGCCCATTGGTCTATTTGCGGGGAGTGGGTCTACAGTGTGACTGATACCAAGGGAGAGGATGCGCATGTCTGGGCACCTTCGAGCCTAAGTTTTGAGCCCCGTTACTGGTTTTTTGACTCTGATGATTCGCATCACTGGCTTTATGCGGGGCTTTATGTGCTCACGGGGCAATTTGATGAACTTCTTAAAGGTGCGCAGGATGCGGGCCGTACAGGGTCTTATAACGAAGGGGGGCTTTCGCTGGGTGTTTATGTGCCTTTTTCCTCCCGTTTGGGCTTGGAATTAGGTGCCCGTTTTGGTTATCGTTCCGTTGAAGGTAAGAGGTATTCTTATGGCGCTTCTCACTATTATTATAAAGATTCCTATAGCTGGAGCGGCTTGAAAGCTACCGGTTTTCGTGTATGCGTATCCTATCGCTTTGGCAGAAAATATTCACCGCGTAAGTAGCACTATTGATATGAAAAATAAGTTAGTATATAATTTAATCGGTTTTTTGGTGTTTGTCTTCTTCTGCTTTTGTGGTTGTACGCGCAGAAGCCTTGAAGAGGTTAAGCCGGTAAGTAATGTGAGCATTAATTTCAATTGGAAGAATCTTGCCACGGATGAAGAACTTCCCTCGGGGATGCAACTTTATTTTTACTCCTCTGAAGGGTTGATTCTCACCCGTGATGCGAATGCTTCGGGCTTTAACGGGAGTCTTCCTGCGGGCACCTATCAGGTCTTGGCTTATAATACGGATGCCGAACATGTACAGCATGAGGGTCTAAAGTCTTATGAATCCGCCCGGGTTTCCGCCCCTGTTTATACGCGTGCTTCCTCTTATTTGCGCCAGCCCTCCCATTGCTACGGTGTGGGGCTTGGCACACTCACGGTGTTGGAGGCAGACTCGTCTTCTGCTACGATGGTTCCTCGTAATTTTATCCGTCAGGCTGTGATCCGGGTTGAAACAGGCGAATATGACGACCAGATCAAGAGCTGTTCGGGCAACCTTAGCGGTTTCTCTTCCGGGGCGTATCTTTCTTCGGGTGACTTGGTGGATGATAACGGGAAGCTGTTTTTCTCCACTGAAAAGGTCTCTTCTTCCTTTAGTAGCGGTGTCTCTTTCTTTGGCAAGGACCCTAAAGAGAAGAATGTCCTTCACATCGAATTTGCTATGAGTGGGGGTAGCACGCAATTTATCAATGTGGATATTACCGATCGGCTCAAGGATATAAATACTGTTGAGTTAGATGTTGAAATTGATGTGGGCATAGAGATTCTCAATCAGGAGGCTGTTCTTTCGGAGATCACCATCAAGGCTCGTGACCAGGTCAACGCTGGAGAGGGAGAGGTTCATTGATTAAACCTGAGCAAATTGAGTTTAGCATTCAGGATGCGGCTCTTTCCGCTCCAAAAGAAAGAAAAATAGTGATGGAATTTTAAAAATATGAGGATATAAAAGCTGAAAAAAGAGAGAATGTAACCTTAATTTAAAAGTAAAAAAAAGTAAAATGAAAAAAGAACTGATTTTGGCAGGTTTGGCTTCGTTGATGTTTGCCTCCTGTAGTAATGACAAGGATTTGCCCGCCGTATCTCAGGGCTCTGAACTGGGTGTGAATACCCGTATTTTCGGTTCGGGTTCCACCCGTGCTTTGACGGATGCTTTTGTCCAGAATAATCAGATAGGTGTGTTTATCAAAGGCACGGATTATGTTCCTCATCTGGCGGCTTATACCTGTCCGCTTGACCCTACAGGGGTTTGGACTTCTCCCGCCGCCGATGCAGATAAGATCTATCTGGCCAATGTGGAAGCTACGGTTTATGCTTTCTATCCCTATGCCGCGGGTGCCATCACCAATAGCAGTGACGACACGCAAGGGGATTATTACACGGCTATAGATGTAACGATTCCCCCTACACAACAGTTTGATGGGGCGGATGTGGCTGATTACATGTATGCCACCACGCGTGAGGGTGACGGTTCAGGAACTCCTGCCTACAACTACCCTCTGGCCAAGGCGAGTAATGCCGACGCTGATGATGACGCTGCCACTCCTGCTGTTTATGACAACAAGGTGGATCTTTACATGCACCACGCGCTTTCCAAACTCTCCTTTGTAGTTAACAAAGACGTTACTTATGTGGGTACGGGCACTTTGTCCCAATTGACTTTGGCGACTGCTGCTCCGGTGGCAGGCACTCCCAAGTTCCAGACCGGGGCGTTAACGATGAGCGTGTCGGATGGCGTGATCAGCGGAGCCCCCGCTTCTGATCTGTTGACCGTTACCGGTCCCTCCGACCTAACCATCAATGCTTATAACGCTACCCCTTCCACTGTTGTTACCACCGCCGCTCTGGTCGCTCCTTTAGCTGATACTTCGGGCATCACCCTGACGCTTACCATCGACGGTAAGGATATGTCGGTGGCGCTTCCCTCTGATGCCCTGAACAGCTCGGACAAATGGCTGGATGAGAAGAATTACACCTATACCATTACCGTTAAGGGTACCGAACTGATTGTTAACAGCGTTTCCATTGTTGCCTGGGGTGATGTAGCTGCCGGTAGCGCCGATGTGCAATAAATAAATAAGGGGATAAGCCCATATTATAAAGAAAAAAACGAATAGAAATTAAAAAATAATTAAAGATGAAAAAAACAATTCTTCTAGCCACTCTTGCCGCCGCAGTGCTTGCAAGTTGTTCCAATGATGAAAAAGTTCCCGTTCTCTCTTCTCAAACCCAAGAATTGGGTGTATCGGTAAATGTTCTTTCCGGTGTGGGCACCCGCGCTTTGAAGCAGGGTACTGCTTTTGCCACAAGTGATGCCATCGGTGTGTTTATCACCGGTACGGGTTACACCTCCAAGGTGGCTGCTTATACCTTTGACGGAACTACGTGGGTAAGCCCTGCTGCCGCTGCCGATAAGATCAACCTTACCAATGAAACGGCCACGGTTTATGCTTTCTATCCGTCAACTGCTGTGACCAATCCCGTTACTCTGGTAGGTGATGGCAGCGACGCCATCGACGCTACCCTTGCAGCTTCTGAAGCCAGTTTCGACGGTACGAACCAGATGGATTACATGTACGGCACGGGCGCTGCCACGAGTGGCGCGGGTACCGCGGGTGATCCTTATGTTTACGGTGCCTGGCCTTTTGCCAGCAATGCGGCCACGGATGGCACTTCTCCTGTATCTTATGACAATAAGGTGGATCTTTACATGCACCACGCGCTTTCCAAACTCTCCTTTGTGGTGAACAAGGCTGAAAGTTATGGGGGTACGGGTCTGATCACCGCCATCAAGATTGATTCCAAAGCGGGCACTCCGGCTACTCCGCTTTCGGGTAGCTTTACCATCAAGGTGAGCGACGGCACCCTTACCACAAGTGCTGTCACTGTTGGTCCTATCTCTTTCACGGACGCTACGGGTGTGAATGCTAACGATTACAATGCGACCGCTTCCACTACCGTTACCGCTTACGGTCTGGTTATTCCTGTTGCCGTTGCTGACCTGACCGTTACCGCGACGGTTGACGGCAAAGAGATGACTGCCGACCTTCCGGCTCTTCCTAATTCTGCCACTGCCTGGGCGGCGGGTAATAACTATACCTACACCTTGTTGATTAGCGGTACAGAGCTTGAAGTCACCACGGTCTCTATTGTTGACTGGAACGCTGTGGATGTAAACTCGGGTGCTCCTGTTGATATGAATTAAGGGCAGCCAGATCAAAGAGAAATCACAAATGAAATAACCCTAAAAAAGAATAAAATGAAAAAGAACTTAATTTATATATCAGCAGTCTGCGCGCTTTTGTGCAGCTGCTCGAATACCGATAATCCTGCAGATAATAAAGACAACGGTATTACCAAAGCCCTTTCTGTTTCTTCCACTTCTATGGACGCTTTCGCCACGCGTGCTGCAACCGAGTTAACCACGGATGGCGCCGCTATCGGCATGTTCCTCAAGGATGACGCGGGCAGCGGTTATGTTGCCGCAGATAATAGCAACGTAAAGTACGTCTATACGGCTGCCAATACTCCCAAGTGGGGTGAAGCCACGACTGCGGATGTGATCTACCTGAACAATAACAACGCGCAGGTTTGCGCTTACTATCCCTATGCTGGCACTGTAACGGATGCCACCGCTGTGGCACTGATTTCGCAAGAGAACCTGCTTGATGGCAGCAAGGATCTGAGTTATAGTATTTACAACACAGATCCTTTGAACAATAAGAACAATGGGATCGCCCTGACGATGAATCATGCTTATGCCAAGATCACCTTCAGCATCACTCGCGATCCGAGTTATGCGGGTACGTGCGCCATCACCAATGTCAAACTTGAAGATGCAACAAATCCCGATAGCAAAATCATCGCTTCTTCTTTTTTGAACATTACTGACGGTAACTATGCGGCCGTGGGTACTGATCCTCTTACCGAGGCTATTCTTGGAGCTGTGAATATCAGTGTGGATGCCACTACCGCTGTTTATGACGGTATTGCGGACGCCACTACGCCTACTCCTGAGGATGTGAGCGTGTTGATGGTTCCGGTGCTCGCTTTGGATGATTTGACCAAGATCTCCTTTACGGTGGATAGTAACTTGATGAGTACCACCCTTGACACGAGTTTCAGCACGGGTACTTTGAAAGCCCTTGCCGCGGGCACGAACTATAAAATCAACGTAACGATCAAGGGTAAAGGCTTGCAGATCACCAAGGTTGACATCACCGACTGGGTTGATGATACGAGCTTGGCTACCCCTCTTGAACCGGTTATTGAGTAAAGTATGCGCATTGTTTTTTTAAGAGACTTTTTGATTGAAGAGTTATTTACTTTTCAATATTCATCTCCAGTTGTCCGGTGGCGTCGTGAGACGCTCCGGCAACGCTTTCCGGTTTTATTATTTTTTGTGCCTTTTGGTACGAACATGTAACGAATTAAAGTGAATAAAGAAATGAATAAGCCATTAACAGGATTTACGGGATTCAAGAGATTGAAAGAATGGGCTTGTATGGTAGTTGGCAAGGGAGCTGTTCTGTGCGCTCTTCTTTGTTGCGCCTTGCTTTCTTGCTGTACCTCTTCGGATAGCGGTGATTTTTCCGCTGGCGGTGGGTCCACGCTCCATGTGGTTTCTGCTTCCTCCCCTGTAGAGGTTACTCGCTCGGTGAGCGAGCTCACTTCGGGTTCGATCGGTGTTTTCCAGACTTCCACTTCGGATGGTTACACCTTGCAGGCCAATAAGGAGTATGCTTATGCCGCTGGTGCATGGGGCGCCGTAGGCGAGGATATTCGTCTTCACTCGGCTGATGCGTTGATCTGTGCTTATGCTCCCTATGCCGTCTCTTTGAGTGACTATACGGCTGTTTCGCTTACTTCGGGAGCGTATGATACGGCTACTGATCTCAGCTACAGCACCACTCTTGCCGGTCCGGTTAACACGCTGAACCGTGAGGTCAGTTTCACGCTGGATCATGCCTACGCGCGTGTTACGCTTAACATCCGTCGGGGCAGTTATCAGGGCACGGGTGCTATTAGCAGCATCACTCTGAGTGGAGACGGTCTTTACAGCTCGGGCACGTTGAATCTGTCCACGGGTGTTTATTCGGGTCAGGTGGCAGGTGCTGTCACCCTTACTCCGGGGATTGCTTCCACGGCAACGGATTCGGATACGCCTGTCTATTTCCGTTTGGTTCCTGCGAGCACGCTCTCTTCGGGTCTTACGCTGACTTTTGTGGTGGACGGTTATACCTTAACGGCTAGCACGACCACTTATACCGGGTTGGAGGCGGGTGTGAACTATCAGGCCTCGGTGGTGATCAACGGTCAGGAGGTGACTCCTACGGATGTGGAAACCGACGAATGGGAAGAGGTTCCCTATGATGATGTGATCTATACCGGCATCTGATGGATGTTCGGTAGTAACTATTGAAAAAAAGAATGACAATGAAAATATATAAACTCATTTACCTGTTGGTTCTTGTGTTGCTGCTTCCGCTTGGTTCGTGCCGGAATGAGCAGGATGACTTTCCTCTTGAGGGTAGTTATACCGCTGTTAGTTTCCGGGTGCCTTCGCTTTCGGTAAGTACCGGAACGCGTTCTACGGCTGCACTCTCAGAAGGAACGGTAGTAACTGTTTATGCCTATGAAGTAACTACTGATGGAACGAATGAGACTGAATCCACACACTGTACCTTGAGCAAGCAGTACACCACGGATGCTTCCGGGGTGCTTGTTCCTGATGACGGTCAGCCGATGGCTTTGCTCTCTAATCTGACCTATCAGTTTTATGCGGTGAGTCCGCTGCATAGCTTTGCGGATGGTAGTGAGAAATCTTTTGATCTGGAGAACTCCTATACGGGAGATTTCAAAGTCTCCTCGCTCAAGCAGAAACTGACCTCTTCCACGGCGAGTCTTGCCTTTGGCGCTTTTCGTTTGGAATACTCAGCTATCAGGTTGACTCTTCAGCGGGAGGCGGGATCCACTTCGGTACTTTCTATCACGCCCGATCCGGCAAAGAGCGGGGTGAATTTCAGCTCTCTTAGCCATAGTCCTTACCTGTACACGCTTGGTGATACGGGTATTGATACCTCGGCTTCGGATGTTGACGGTGCGCTGGATGTTCCGGTGGCTGCGATCACGGAAGTTACCGCTAACGATAAATACACTGCTTTGGGTTATGTTCTTCCTAAGAAGTCCGCTACTTTCCGTATCACTGCTTATGTTCTGGCTAACGGTAGTACCGAATCTACTTTTTCGGCTGAGATTCCTGCCATGCCTTTTCTTCCCGGAAAGAAATATGCTTTCACGGTGCTTTTCACCGACCCGAAGGTTTATCTGACTCTTAAGGTGACAGATTGGAACGGTGTGGACACGAGCGGCGATCTGGGCGGTGATGAAGGTATCGGCGTTACGGTTGGCGACTGGAGCACGGACGGCTGGGATTCGGGAGTAGTGGGTACAGGTACTCATAATACAATCCTGGTAGCTTCTTGGGCTGTTTCCCCCGGTGCTTGGAGCACGGGTGATCTGGGAACAGGTGATAGCAATGTCCTTCACCTTGGTGACTGGAACGGGAGCTCTTGGGGAGCGGGCAATGTTGCTACTGACCAGCGCAGTACGGTAACCAATGACGGTGCCTGGAGCGATGGCGGTAGTTGGAATGCTACGGATACGGGCAAAGGTAACGGTGATAACACGATCGGTGATAGCGGTTGGAGTCCGGGGTCTTGGAACGGTGGTAATGTTGCCACTGACCATCGTAGTACGGTAACTAACGACGGTGCCTGGAGCGACGGCGGTAGTTGGAATGCTAGCGATGCAGGCAAAGGCAACGGTGATAACACGATCGGTGATAGCGGTTGGAACTCGGGATCTTGGAACGGCGGTAATGTTGCCACTGACCATCGTAGTACGGTAACCAACGACGGTGCCTGGAGCGATGGCGGTAGTTGGAATGCTAGCGATGCAGGCAAAGGCAACGGTGATAACACGATCGGTGATAGCGGTTGGAACTCGGGATCTTGGAACGGCGGTAATGTTGCCACTGACCATCGTAGTACGGTAACTAACGACGGTGCCTGGAGCGACGGCGGTAGTTGGAATGCTAGCGATGCAGGCAAAGGCAACGGTGATAACACGATCGGTGATAGCGGTTGGAACTCAGGGTCTTGGAACGGCGGCAATGTTGCCACTGACCATCGTAGTACGGTAACCAATGACGGTGCCTGGAGCGATGGCGGTAGTTGGAATGCTACGGATACGGGCAAAGGTAACGGTGATAACACGATCGGTGATAGCGGTTGGAAGCCGGGGGCTTGGAACGGCGGCAATGTTGCCACTGATTCTCCCAGCACGATCACGGGCAGCGGTTCTTGGAGCAGTACTACCCCTTGGAATACCACCGATACGGGTAAAGGCAACGGTAATAACACGATCGGTGATAGTGGTTGGAAGCCGGGCTCTTGGAATGGCGGTAATGTTGCTACCGATTCTCCCAACACGTTGACTAGCACTGGCTCCTGGACAGTTAATACTCCTTGGTACTTTACCGATATGGGCAAAGGTAACGGCAATAACACCCTTGGTGGTAGCGCTTGGAGCACGGGCAGTTGGAACTGGGGCACTACCGGTACGGATGCTCCTAATACCACTACGGCTACACCCTGGGATACTAAAACCAACAACATGGGTGGCATGGGTGGCAATTAGGCTTGGCATGCCCTCTCTTATTTGAAGAATAAAAACTAAAAATGAATAAACATAATAACTCTTAAACAATGAAGACAATGAGAATGAAACAGTTCATTTATTTGGCGACCGCGTTGTTGATTTTTGGGGCATGCTCCCAGGATCAAGCCGATAACGGTTTGCCGGCAAGCGGTGAAACAGTCACCGTTAGCCTCTCTTTGCAACCCTCTGATATGCGGCAGGTGAATCTTTCTGATGGTTCTTCTTCGGTTGCTAAGGTGACTCGCTCTGTGACGGCTTTGGCGGATGCTGCCGAAAAAGTGATCGATAACCTCTGGGTGTTCGAATATGTGGATGGTACTTATGTGCGGGGTCAGTACTTAAGCACGGTAGATGCCAGTAACCTGAACCTTGATCTTTCCAAGGCTACGAGTGCGAACATCTATTTTGTGGCGAATGTGGGCGAAGCTGCTTATAAAGGCAAGACTCTTGGCACGGAAACTGCTTTTAAGAATTACAACCTGGCTATTACCAACGAAGCCTCCATCACTCCTTCGGCAGGTTACCTGCCGATGTTCGGAGAAGCTCCCGGGGTGGCTATTCCCGATTATTTTAAGAGCGGTGCCACGGTGACGTTGGATTATATGGTTTCGCGGGTGGATTTTAGCTATACAGTGACCGGCAATATGTCCTCCGGTTTTGTGCTTAAAGAGGCTCGCCTGATCGGTGTGCCCCGCTATATGTATCCGTACATCAATCCGGAGAACATGGATGCGGACGATACCAACGACACCAACTTCCCTACCGATACGCTGACTACACAGATGTTTGATCGGGAAGCTATCGATGTGGCGAATGCCACGGCGGGTTCGCTGACCTTCTACCTTCCTGATAACCGCCGTGGTGTGGGGGCTAATACCGCCGCCACGGATGCTAAGCTCAAAGCGGGGCTTGACAATGCCACCGCCATCCAGCTGATTGGCTATAAGGATGGTGATGAGATCACCTATAACTTTTATCTGGGTGGTGACCAGTTCAATGACTATAATCTTAAACGCAATACGAAATATACCTTAACTGCCGATTTGGACGGTACCTCTACGGGTGATCTTCGTGTTACAAAGAGTCAGGCAGCGAATACTTATTTGCTCAAACCGGGTCGTTCGGTCTTGATTCCTGTTAAGCGTGCCAATCAGAGCGATCTGGGCGAGCAGTTGGCGGATGTGAGCACAGGCTGGACTCCGGTAGTGCTTTGGCGTGATAATTCTGCATTAGATATTGCTGTTACGGATACCGGTAACGGGGTGATGGAAGTGACTGCTTCGAACGCTACTGCCGAAGGTAATGCGGTGGTTTATATCAAAGATGGTAGTGACAATGTTCTTTGGAGCTGGCATGTTTGGGTGACGAATTACGATCCTCAGAGCGAGAATGATATGTATAACGGTTTCACGTTTATGGACCGTAATTTAGGTGCGTTAAATGACACCAAGAGCGGTGCGGGTGCATTGGGTTTGCTGTATCAATGGGGGCGCAAGGATCCCTTTGTAGGATCAAGTGATGTTAGTTCCGCTACTTTAAAAACACTTTATTCGGGTGGTTCGGGCAGTGCGACTTTTACTTCGATCAGTACCGCTACTCCTTCCGGGTCGGCTAATAACCTGATCGTAGTCATTCGTAATCCGGATGTGTTTTATTATAGCTCTTCTTCTCCTTATGATTGGTACCTTGGTAGTAGTACGAAACGGAATGATGTGCTTTGGGGAATCACCAAAACGGTTTACGATCCTTGTCCTGCCGGTTGGAAGGTTCCTCCTTCGTCTGCTTTTAGTTCATGGGATAATCCTGCATATACTTGGGATACAAATGGTCGTTCTCCCAGTGTTGCCAATTCCTGGTACCCTGCAACCGGTAAGCGTAGTTCTAATGGAGTAGGCTTAAGTAGCGTTGGCACGGACGGGTACTACTGGTCGTCTACTCCCAATGGTACCCGTGGAACCTACTTGTACTTCGAAGAGAATTCTGTAACAAAGGATCGTGTTGGGGACCGGGCGTACGGGTTTTCGGTTCGTTGTGTCCAAGAAAACTAAGCGTTTTTGTGTGGGTATTGGCTTATTTAGCGCGGGCATTAAAAGCCCGCGGTTATCATCGCCGACGGCTCCTGCTACAGGTAGAAAAGGAGTATATGGGCATGGTATGTAAACCGGTGCTTTATGCTTTGAAAAGTATATAAAAATAAAATAAACTCTAGATAATATGAAATTAAGTAGCTTATCAATGATATTAGGCGCCGCTTTGTTCTTTGCGGCGTGTTCCGACGATAATTCGGTTGGAAGCACTCCTTCGGGGGAGGATGTTGCGGTGCAGCTCTCTTTTAAGACTGTTCCGATGGAGCGGGTTGGTTCTTCCACCCGCAGTGGGGAGAGTACGCTGAATCTGGGAGGCGGTGATGCTTCAGGGATAAATTTCTCTGCCAGTGCCACCCGTTCGGTGGATAAAATAGGTATGGACGAAAGTGCCATCAAAGACCTTTGGGTGTTCCAGTATGTCACTGGCGGTGCATTTGTTCGCAGGCAATACTTTAGCGCAGTGGATGTGGAGGACTTCCGTATGGATCTCTCCAAGAACGTGTTTGGGCAGACCAGTAACCTTTATTTCATAGCCAATGTGGGTCCCAATGCGTTCCCTGATGTGCTGGCTACGGAAACTGCTTTTAAAGCTTATGGGGTTAAAATTACTGATGAAGCCTCCATTCTTCCTACAGTGGGTTTTGTGCCCATGTACGGTTCATTGAGCAACCTGACTCTTCCGGATGATTTTGCCAATAATTCAAATGCGGTGACCCTGACCCGTATGGTGAGCCGGGTGGACTTCAGCTTTCAGTTGGCGGCAACGGGTCTTCCTACCGGTTTTAAGATTAAGTCTGTTCGCCTGATGAATGTGCCCAGTAAAAGCTTCCCTTATAAGGATGCCGCTGCCACTATCTTTCCGGCACTTACGGATGTGACGCTTTTGGATTTTGACTACGAACTTATTGCTGTTACGGATCAGACAAGTAGTGCCGTATCACTTTCTTTCTATCTTCCTGAGAACATGCGTGGTGACGGTAGCGGTACGGTGGAAACGGATAAGACGGGTATCACGGGCGCGAGTTGCATCCAGTTAGTGGGTTATGCCGATGGTGATGAAATTACGTATAACATCTATCCCGGTGGCGACGCCACGGCCAATTATGACCTGGTGCGCAATACCACTTATGAGGTCAGTGCCGCTATCACGGGTATTTACGAGGATGATGCTCGTGTGAAGAAAACCCCACTTGCTAATACCTACATCGTACGTCCGGGTTCCAGTATCAACATTCCTGTTAAGCGTGCCAACCAGAGCGCCCAGATCGGGCAGCAGCTTGCTAACATCACTACGGGTTGGAGTTCGGCGGTGTTGTGGCGTGATAACAGCGCGCTAACGATAACTACGGATGATACTACTTTGCAGAGTGAAGGTTTCTTTACGGTGAAAGTTCCCGAACTCACCGCTGAGGGTAATGCCGTTGTTTATATTACGGATGGTACCAATACGCTTTGGAGTTGGCAGATTTGGGTGACGAATTACGATCCTGAGAGTGAAAATGAAAACTACAATACTTACACATTTATGGATCGGAATCTGGGTGCCGTGAATGCCACGGCGGGTGATGCGGGCGCATTGGGTTTGCTGTACCAGTGGGGGCGTAAGGATCCGTTTGCGGGGGCAAGTGTAAAAAATAGTAATACTCTTAAGACCCTTTATTTGGGTGGTTCGGGAACAACGACTTATGCTTCCACAAATACTGTCGCTCCTGCCACATCGGCTAATAATTTGGAGACTGCGATCCGTAATCCGGGTGTATTTTATATTAGTAGTTCTTCTCCTAATGATTGGTACGTAGGTAGCAGCACTACACAGAACGATGTTCTTTGGGGAATTACCAAAACGGTTTACGATCCTTGTCCTGCCGGTTGGAAGGTTGCTCCTCAGGCAGCATTTAGTTCATGGTCTACCGGTACTTCCAATTGGGATACTACTGATTTAGGTAGAACTAATACTGACGCTTCCGGTTCGTGGTACCCTGCCAGCGGCTATCGCAATTCGAGTACGGGAGCGTTGGGCGATGTTGGCGCGATCGGTTACTATTGGTCGTCTGCGGTCAATGGTGTTGGCGGTAGCTACCTGCACTTCGACAACAACAACGTGTCTGCGGGTAGCAATAACACCCGGGCTACCGGCTTAGCGTTGCGTTGCGTTCAAGACTAAGCGCCCTTGTGGCGCGCATTCGAAATTTTTCCCGCGGGCATTAAAAGCCCGCGGTTATTGCCGCCTTACGGCGGCTGGCAAAAACATGCAAAATGAAGCTAATCGATATTTTAACATTAGAGTTTACTAATAAGGGCACAATTTAGATGAAGCATCTCAAGGATGTGCATGGGTAGTTTTGTTGCAAAGAAAAGATAAAAAGAGGGATTGCATCGGGAGATGATATTGAATAAGTATAAGAGAGTAAGTTGCTTAAACTGAAAAATGAGAAAGAAATGAAAAGAATTGAAAGTTTACTACTTGTATTGTTGACCTTGCTTGGCATGAGTTCGTGCAGCAACGAGCTGAGCGATGCGGGTGGCTCGGACTCCTTGTTCGAGGTGGAAGTGGCACTGTCGTTACGGAGCAGTTCGGCGTCCGCTTTGGTTAGCGGCACAAGTGTGCTCAGTCGCAGTACCGATCCTTCATTGGTCAGCGATACAGTGCTGCATAATGCCTGGATACTTCAGTTTATCGATGGCACATTTGAGAAGAAAATATATAAGGACACAGGCCTTGACAAGGCTTTTGGTGTGAAGTTGACCAATAACGCCAGTGGTGTTCAAAGCCATATTTACGTGGTGGCTAATGCGGGTGCCACGGCTTTTCTCACGGATCCTGACTTAGAAGCGAACTTTCTGGCAAGCAGCCTGAGCGTTCCCACGGAAGAGGGCATTTTGCTCACGGGGGGAAGTTTGCCCATGCTGGGCAAGTTCGATCTTGAGGTTAAGGAGCAGGTGCAAACGCAGACAGTTTATCTAGATCGGCTAGTGGCTCGTGTGCGGCTTAAGTGGGAGATCACTCCCGCATTGGCTTCCCGTTTGATCCTTACTTCGGCTCGTGTGTGCAATGTGCCGGACGCGCTTTACCTGAGCGCTCCCACAGACGATTCCTCCTTCCCCGTCACACCAACGCTGTATAACGGTGAATATACCGACCTCACTGTTGCCGGCACGCCGGACAGCCTGGTATATTACCTGCCTGATAATCGCCGGGGCACGGGTAGTAACGCGGGCGGCGATGCCATGAATAAGAGCGGGATTGAAAATGCTACTTATATAGAGCTGATCGGCTTCTATAATGGCGACCGTGTGGAATATCACCTGTATCCGGGCGCGGATGAGGTTAATGACTATAATCTCAAACGCAATACGGACTATGTGATGAACTTTACCTTGACGGGGATCTCGACGGATGACAAGCGGGTGGTGGCTCGTAGCGCCACTTCAAACTGTTATTTGGTGCCGGCGGCTTCGGGCAGTGCGGTTTACATTCCGGTCAAGCGCGCCAATCAAACAGTTGAACTTGGGCGGCAACTCCCCGATTTGGGTAGCGGCTGGAGTTCGTCTGTTCTTTGGCGTGACAATTCCTCCTTGGAGATAGCAACCGATGATACGGACAAAGCCTACGGCATTTTCAAGGTGAAGGTGAACAGCACCGGACAGTCGGGCAACGCGCTGGTGTGCGTCAAAGACGACTCGAACAATATTTTGTGGAGTTGGCATATCTGGGTGAGTGATTTTGATCCTGCCGTCACCGCTGAAACATATGACGATCAGACGTTTATGGATCGCAATCTGGGCGCGGTGAGCAATACTTCCGGGGATGCGGGTGCATTGGGTCTGCTTTATCAATGGGGCCGTAAAGATCCGTTTGCGGGAGCTAAAGCTGTTAATTCCAATACTCTTAAAACGCTTTATTCGGGCGCTTCGGGAACAACGCCCTATGCTTCGACCAATACGGCTGCTCCTTCCGGTTCGGCTAACAACCTTACAAATGGGGTTCGTAATCCGGGAGTATTCTATTTTAATACTTCCGCTCCATACGATTGGTACCCGGGTATTACTACCACTCAGAACGACGCGCTCTGGGGAACTGTCAAAACTGTTTATGATCCTTGTCCTTCAGGCTGGAAGGTTGCTTCTCAAGGCTCCTTCAGCAGCTGGGACGCTTCTACCTCCAATTCCAATTGGGGAGACAACGGACGTAGCTATGTTTTTGTTTCGAATTCTTGGTATCCCGCTACGGGCTATCGGAGTTCTGAGTCGGGAGCGCCGGGCAACGTCGGCACGAATGGCTACTATTGGAGCAGCGGGGCTCATGATACTGATGGGTATATGTTCTCTTTCGACGTTGGGAGCGTGCTTTCCACTGATGAGGATCCTCGTGCTTCGGGCTTTCCTGTGCGTTGTGTGGAAGATTAAAATGAAAGATTATGAAAAGGGGGCGATTATCCGGGTGAGAATCCGGGGCAATGGGCGTTGCAACGAAAAACAAAATCAATGATAACGATATAATGTACTAATTTTTAATGAAGAAAAAGATGAAAAGTAAAATAGCAATTGGAATAGCTCTTGTGGTTTTTTTATCGGGTTGCGGCAAAAGTGGTGACACTCCCCCTGAGCAGGTTAAAACCGATTTGTCCGTGCTGAATGTTTCGCTGGAGGGCAACGCGCTTACCAGTGGGGAGCTAGGTGTCTTTCTGGGCAGTGATAACGGGTATACAGCGCGTAATAATGTGAAGTATACTTTTGGTAATCCTTGGAGTAGTGCCAATCCGGTGGAACTGGGTAGTGCCATTCCTTCATTGTGTGCCTATTACCCTTACAATGCCTCTTTGAGTGATGCCACCGCGGTGCCCCTTACTTCCCAGAAATATTCTACCGCAGCCGATTTATGCTATGGGAGGATCAGCAGCGAGACCCGCGCCACCACGTCGTTTTCTCTTAACCTGAAACATGCTTATGCGCAGATGACGCTCACTATCTCTCGTGATGCGGGTTATACGGGCACTTGCGCCATCAGCGGTGTGAGTCTTTCGAACGCCGGACTGAATGCTTCCGCCAGTCTGAACATGTTCACCGATGTTTACCAACCCGCAACGGGGGTGGTGGCCTTTAATCCGCAAATTAGCGGTATTGATTCGGGCAAATCTTCCACGGTGACCGCCCTGCTTGTTCCTGTAAGCACCGCCATGAGTGGCAACTTGGTGATCACTTTGACGGTGGACGGTGTGCCGATGAGTACTTCGGTGGATACTGCCACCAGCGGGCTTAGCTTGCTACAGGCGGGTAAGAACTATCAGGGCACGCTTAATATTCAGGGTGTTTCCGCTCGTTTGAATAAGGTGAGTACTGCTGATTGGAATGTGCTGGAAGTGTCCAATCAGGTAGATATGCGCAAATAGGATTTATTCCTTAATATATAATAAGTAGCAAAGATAAAAAGATTGAAAATGAAAAATAGAAAGATAAAAAAGGAGTTGCTTTTATTGAGCTTGGCTCTTGTCTGCTTAAGTGGATGCGGTAATACGGGTGAGCCGGATAAGTTGGGTAACGATCAGGTTTCTTTGAGTGTGCGTTCGGCCTCTTTGCAACAGCTCTTCACGCGCGCTTCCAGTAATTTGGAAAGTGGAAGCATCGGTGTTTTTCTAGCTTCAGATAACGGTTATACCGCCCAAAACAATGTGGAATATACGTATAATGCGGGTTGGTCAACGAGTACTCCCATCTTATTGGGAAACAATCAGGCTTCGGTGTGCGCTTATTATCCTTATAGTGCTTCTGTGACGGATGCTTCTTCGGTGGCTCTTGGTTCTGGAGTTTATTCTTTGGCAAATGATCTGTGCTACGCTTCCACGCAACAGTTCAATAATGAGTCTTCGGATTGGGAGATCGCCATGAGCCGGGCTTATTCACAGATCAGCCTGAATGTGACCAGGGACGCTTCTTATATGGGAGCTTGCGCGATCAGTTCTGTGAAGATTGCCAACGCCGGTTTGTACGGTTCTGCTACCCTGAATATTGCTACGGGAGAATATGCTAACCCAATGGTCTCAGAGGTTAGTTATGATCCGGAAATAGCTTCCATTGGTGCAGGCGCGACAGTTACTACCAGTGCTTTGGTGGTTCCGGTTGGCAGTGCCATGAGTGGTGACCTTCTGATCAGCTTGGTTGTGGATGGGGTGAGCTTGAGTGCTCAAGTGGATGTTTCGGCCAATAATCTGACTCTTCTACAAGCGGGTACCCGTTATGTACTCAATTTGAATGTGGCTGGAGAAAGTCTCTTGATAGGAGGTGTTTCAGTTACCGACTGGAATGTGAATGAAATTCCCGGTTCAACGGATTTGCTTCCTTCTAATGAATAGATAATCGGAATTTTTCGGTCAACAGTCTTTTATAAACAAATGAGATAAATGAAGATACAACATACGTTCTTATACTTAATCTTGGGTTCGTTTTTCCTAGGGGGGTGTTCCAATAGGGAAAAGTTGCTTTCTGATTCGGATGATGCGAACTCGGCCAATGCCTTTCTGTCCATTTATTCGGTAAGTTTTGAAAATAAGTAGTGATTTAAAATAGGGGTATATATGATAAATGACGACTCTTTAATTATCTTATCAGTGAATAAATCGACCTCCTTGCCTGAAGGCACTTTAGCCATAAAGCTTGAGGTTGAACATCGGAGGAAAAGAAGAAGTATTGGTCATCTGAATTATCTTTCACAGAATGATTTTGATGAATTGAAATCTTTTTTATTGAATGCGAAAGAGGTATGCACACGTGAGCGTTCTTTGCCTATTGTGGAAGATGTTTTGGAATTGCAATATGCTATTAGCTTGCTCAAGGAGCATGTGCTTGATTTCAGTGTGGCGGGTATTTTACGTCTTTACAAAAGCAACAAAAAAATTTCCATGCCGCTGGTCTATTTAAGAAAGTTAATAACTCGTTTACGCCGCATAGATAGAAATGCTGAAGCCCGCGCTTATTCTATGTTGCTCAGGAGGTTACAAGAATATTCTTCGGATGTTACTTCTTTGGATTTAACAATGATGGATACCCACTGGTTTGAAGGTTTTAGAAGGTATCTGAAGAGTCTAAAATATTCTGGGGAAAAGATTTCGGATTGTATGGCTCTGTTGTGGCAGGTTTATAAGGATATCTGTAAGATGAATGGAGGTAAAATAATTAGTCCTGTTCAGGGTTGCAATTTAGGAAATTTTCTTAACGTAGATTTTCTCTGTTCTCTTACGCAGGAAGATATTGAGAAATTGTTTGAAATTCCTATTGAAGATGAAAATCTTGTGGCAGCCCGGAATCTTTTGGCATTAAGGCATTGGAATGCTGAAATGGCATTCATCGATCTGCTTGATTTAAAGATGGAGGATGTGCATTCAAGTGGTATCTGGTATCGCAGGAGAATAGACAATAGGCTTTGTTTTTCGAAACAGCCGCCGGAGATTATTAATACGATACGCACAGAAATGAATAGGGGGGAGAATATCTTATTCCCTTCTCCTTTTGAAAAGATGAAAGATGATGGTAGAGGTCTGGATTTAAAAATGAAATTTTATATGCAACAGATTTGGAGATTTGCTGAGTTATATCGGATCAACTTGGATGAATTGAATACTAATCTATATGCAGAAGCATAGATAAAGAGATACTCATGATGTGAATCACGGTTTATTTGTTTGTTTTGTTTGTGCCTCCCGAAAGCGTTTGGGGGGCTTTTTTGTTTGATGCCTGAAGAACGAATTGCTGGATTCAGATCGTCATGCCACTGCTCGTTCTTATGAGAGCGCATTGAAGCGATTGGTCTCATTTACCGGTAACAAGAAAACAACTTTTACCGAACTAACTCCGTTCCTACTTAAGCAGTATGAAGAACATCTTTATTCGCAAGGCTGCAGACGCAATACGGTTTCCTTGTACATGAGGATGCTGCGTTCTATCTGTAATCAGGCTTCTCGCAGAGGGATAACCTATCTGCCTGGGGGACTTTTTGAAGAGGTGTTTACCGGCACCGAGAGCTGTCAAAAGCGTGCCGTAAATCCGGAAGTTATTCGTAAGCTTTGCGCGTTGGATCTAGCTTCGTCCTCGGCTTCGCTTGCTTTCTCACGCGACATGTTCCTTCTTTCGTTTTATCTTCGCGGTATCCCTTTTGTGGACCTGGCTCATCTTCGCAAGAGCGATCTTCAAAAGAATACGCTCACTTATCGGCGTAGTAAAACGGGACACGAACTAACCGTAAGCCTGGAGCCTTGTGCGATGAATCTTTTTCGCAAATATGCTCCTTTAGTTAAGAACTCTCCTTACCTGCTACCCATTATCACCCAGATCGGCGAAAATGAGTACGGGCGTAGTAACTGTTTTCCAATGATTAAAGAAACACTCATGATGTGAATCACGGTTTTTTATTTATCATTATACAATAATGATCTTAAAAGACAAATTTGAAACTTTTTAAGAGAATTGCATCTGTTTAATATTTTATTCTACTTGCATGTGCAGTATTTCTGTTTTTATTGCACTTATGTATTATACTATTGTTAAACGATTTAAAATAATAATGTATGAAAAACTTTTTGAAAATCATTTTAGTTAGCCCTTTGTTTTGGGCTATATCTTGTTCTTCTGATGACACAGGTGGCAGAGAAATTCCTAATGCTAAGTCTATTGTTCTTAAACCAGAGTTTGAGAAGAAGATGGATACGAATAATTTGTTTGCTATCGATCTTTTCAGATCGACTGTTGAGCATTCTGTAGGCAACGTACTAGTTTCTCCTTTGAGTGTAAACATGGTTTTGAATATGGCATGGAACGGGGCGGATGGCGTAACAGGAAGTGAAATGCAACAAATGTTGGGAAATAAGGGATATACTTTGGATCAAATCAATGAGTATTCTAAATCATTGAGAGAGGCTTTGCTGAGTGTTGATCCTAGCACAGAATTGTCAATCGCAA
The DNA here is from genome assembly GCF_963677685.1 of uncultured Bacteroides sp. Classification (NCBI taxonomy): domain Bacteria; kingdom Pseudomonadati; phylum Bacteroidota; class Bacteroidia; order Bacteroidales; family Bacteroidaceae; genus Bacteroides; species uncultured Bacteroides sp. Next base: position 3,085,452 of record NZ_OY782186.1, on the reverse strand, counting down.
ATTCTGTTTGGGTGGCTAAAAATTTTTCATTGAAAGAATCTTTTATAAAAGTGAATCAGGATAATTATGATGCTGTCGTTAAAGAGGTAGATTTCTCTTCTCCCTCGGCTCTTCAAGAGATAAATGCTTGGTGTAGCGAAAGAACAAAAGGTAAAATAACGAAAGCATTGGATGAGCTCTCTCTTTATACAAAGTTAGCTCTGGTTAATGCCTTGTACTTTAAAGGGCAATGGCGTGAGAGATTTGATGTGAAGAGTACGATTGACGAACCTTTTACCAATGAGAATGGAGAAAATTCGACGGTAAAGATGATGGCTCAGGAAAGTCATTATGCTTATGCGGAAAATGAAAATTGGCGCTGTGTGAGTCTACCATACGGGAATAAGGCGTTTAGTATGCTTGTTTTACTACCTAATAATGAGAAAAATCTGAGTGATGTGCTACCTACCCTGACCGCTGATTCATGGAACGGAATAGTGAAAATGTTGTCTACTCGCAAGATTTTGTTGAAGCTCCCACGCTTTAAAGCTGAATATGCTTATGAGATGAGTAAGGCAATATTGCCTGCCATGGGGATGAAGCAAGCTTTTGATCCGGAGAGAGCAAACTTTAGTAAAATATGTTTAGGACCACTTTACATCTCACAGGTTGTTCACAAAACGTTTGTGGAAGTCAATGAAGAGGGCACAGAAGCAGCAGCAACTACAGTTGCTGCGTGGGAGCTTACATCTGTAGATCCGGAATCTGCTATTGATTTTTTTGTTAACCAACCATTTGTTTATGCGATATGCGAAAACAGTACGGGTACAATTTTATTTATAGGCAAGGTTGTTAGCCTATAATTATTGACCGGATTATTCCATCTCCGAACCATCAAAAGAGAGTGGGAGCAGGTCTTTTATGCTCTTGATCTCATAGATTTCTTTCCGTCCGTAGAGTAAGATGCGGATGGGAGTGTCATATCGTTTTTCTGTTTCGAGTATCACTTGTCGACAAGCACCGCAAGGGGGGATGGGAGATTCAATAAAGTCTGTAGCTGTACGCGCGGCAATGGCAAGGGTCGTTACTGCCTGATCAGGGTATTGTGAGTTGGCATAGAACAGGGTAGTACGTTCGGCACAAAGTCCGGAAGGGTAAGCGGCATTTTCTTGATTAGTACCTGTTACTATCACTCCATTGGCCAACCGGGCGGCAGCACCGACTCTGAAATGAGAATAAGGAGCATAACTTCGTGACGTGGCATCCATAGCGGCGCAAACTAAAGCATGATCTATTTCGGAAAGTTCATCGTATTGATAGACTTTAAGTACGGCGGTAATTTTAAGTTCTTGCATATGTTCTTATTAATTTTATTTTTAAAGATTGGGGGTGACAAAGTTAGCAAAGGAATTGATTATCCGAATATTTTTTATGATTTTTGTATTCTGATTACCAACAATTTCAATGAATGGCCAACCAGATGTATAGAAAATATCGTATCAGCATTTTTCTTCTTTTAGTATTGTGTGCTTTTACTGTTGTGCAAGCGCAACGCAGAAATCAACGCTATGTGAAGTATATTAATAAATATAGTTCTTTGGCGGTGAAACAGATGAAAACGTATAAAATTCCAGCTAGTATAACTCTTTCTCAAGGATTGCTCGAAAGTGGGGCGGGATATAGTAGGCTGGCACGTGTGAGTAATAATCACTTTGGTATTAAGTGCGGTAACTGGCGTGGAGCTTCGGTGAGATATGATGATGATGCTCCGAAGGAGTGCTTCCGGGCTTATGATAACCCTGCCGAATCGTACAAAGATCATTCGTTGTTTTTAAGAAAAGGGTCTCGTTATGCTTTCTTATTTGATTTGGATATTACAGATTATAAAGCTTGGGCTCGGGGATTGAAGCGGGCAGGATATGCCACGGATCCATCATATGCTAACAGGTTGATAACGATTATAGAAGATTATGAACTATACAAATATGATAAAGAACGTCGGCATAGGAGGCACGCTTCGAAGAAAGTAAAGACGGTTATCAATCCTCATCAGGTTTATTTGGCTAATGATCTGGCTTACGTGGTGGCTCGAAGAGGAGATACATTTGAGAGCTTATCTAATGAATTTGATATTAGTAAGAGAAAGCTAGTTAAATATAATGATTTGCATAAAAATTATACATTGATTGGCGGAGATATAATTTATCTGCATGCTAAGCATCGAAAGGCTAATAAGGCTTATGTGGTACACATTGTTAGAGATGGTGACTCTATGCATACGATCTCTCAGAAGTATGGTATCCGTTTGAAGAATTTATATAAAATGAATAGAAAGGATCCGGATTATGTTCCTGAGATAGGTGATCGATTGAGGTTGCGTTAATGAAAATAGGAATGATTCTTTTGTGAAAACGTACAAGGTGTTCGGAAACGAACACCTTGTTTTTTTATATTGCTCTGTATATCAATTAGTTGTACTTTTGGCACGGTGATTGATCATTTAAAGGTGTATTTTTATTTTTAAATATAATAATTCTGATTATATGGATAGGGAGATACCTAAGAAAGAACTTACTAAAGAGCGTAATAAGAAGATAATTCGCTTCTCAATTATTGGTATTGTATGCATTGTAGCTATTAGTGTACTAATATCGCTTATGCGCGTCGGGGTTCAGCGTAAAGATTTAGTTTTTTCTACTGTAAATAAAGGTACGATTGAAGTGAGTGTGAGTGCTTCGGGAAAGGTGGCTCCGGCTTTTGAGGAGATTATCAATTCGCCTATCAATAGCAGGATAGTGGAAGTGTATCGTAAAGGAGGTGACTCGGTAGATGTGGGAACTCCTATATTGAAGCTCGATTTGCAAAGTGCGGAGACGGACTATAAAAAATTGCTGGATGAGGAACAAATGAAGCAGTATAAGTTGGAACAACTAAAGGTTAACAATGAGACTAAGTTAAATGACATGGCTATGCAGATAAAAGTTTCTGCAATGAAATTGAGCCGAATGAAGGTAGAACTTCGTAATGAGTATTATTTGGATAGTCTGGGAGCGGGCACTACGGATAAGGTAAGACAGGCGGAACTTAGTTATAATGTGGCTCAACTGGAATATGAACAACTTAAACAACAGTATGCTAATGAAAAACAGGTGAGGGCTGCGGAACTGAAAGTACAAGAACTAGACTTTAATATTTTTAGAAAATCTCTTGCTGAAATGAAGCGTACGCTGGATGATGCGCAAATTCGTTCTCCACGGAGGGCTATTCTTACGTATGTTAATAATCAGGTTGGAGCACAGGTGCCGCAAGGTGGACAGGTAGCTATTATCTCGGATTTGAGTCACTTTAAAGTGGAGGCGGAGATTGCTGATACGTATGGTGACCGTGTAACAGCGGGAGGAAAAGCGATTGTGAAGATTGGTGTTGATAAACTGCAAGGAGCGGTGTCGAGTGTGACTCCACTTTCAAAAAATGGGGTGATTTCTTTCACTGTTCAGTTGCTAGACGATAACAATAAACGGCTTCGCTCAGGTTTGAAAGTGGATGTTTATGTGATGAATGCCGTGAAAGATGATGTGATGCGTATTGCTAACGGATCATTCTATGTAGGTCGGGGTGAATATGAACTTTTTGTGCAGACTTCCTCGAATGAAATTGTGAAGCGAAAGGTACAATTGGGCGATTCTAACTTTGAATTTGTAGAAGTGATAAGGGGTTTAAAGGTGGGCGAGAAGGTTGTTGTGTCTGATATGACAAATTACAAGAATAGAAGCAAATTGAAATTGAAATAATATATTGATTGTATTCGACAAATAAGGGTGTTGTATGAAGAACAATATAATACATGATTTATGATAAAACTATATTTAAAACAGGCTTGGAAGTTATTGAGACAGAATATGTTGTTTAGTAGCATGTATATCTTGGGAACAGGGATGGCAATTGCTATGATAATGATACTTGTTATTATATTTTATATAAAAATAGCTCCTATTTATCCCGAGACAAACAGAATGAGAACTCTTGTTGCAAAAAGAGCTGAAGTTGTTTACCACAAAAATAAGGGTTCAACGAGTTATAGTTTTTCGTATCAGGCGGTGAAAGATTATTTTTATCCACTACAAAAAGCTGAAGCTGTAACAGCTGTTTGTCTTACCGATGAAGAATATCCAGTGGTAAAGAAAGAGGGTGATAAAAATGCTATGCCGGTTCAGGTAAAATATACGGATGCGGGATTTTGGAAGGTTTTTGCTTTTGCTTTTCTTGATGGGAATTCTTATAATGAAGCAGATTTTCAATCGGGACTGCATGTGGCGGTAATTTCTGAATCGATGGCAAAAAAAATATTTGGAACAATACATGTGGCGGGACGTTTTTTCTCACTTGACTATATGGAATATAAAGTTTGTGGAGTGATACGTGATGTTTCTTATGCTATGCCGGCTACATTTGCTGATATCTGGATTCCATTTACTACGCGCCAAGATGCTTTTGCTTCAGACCAATGGGGCGAGCATTTGCTTGGTCCTATGCAGGTATATATGTTAGCACCTTCAGCCAAAGAGACTGGCGATTTGAGGAAAGAGGTGAATGAAGTTTTGCGTAAAGTGAATGGAAGTCAACAGAAGTTTACTCTCAGCATAGGCGGGAAACCTGATCTTTATTGGCAAAGTATTCTTCGGGGGTATGGTGACGGAACTCTTGACTGGACACTTTTATTCAAAACCTTTGGTATGATGATCCTTGCTTTATTTTTAGTTCCGGCTGTAAACCTTGCAGGTATGCTGTCTTCTCGAATGGAAAAACGTTTTTCCGAAATAGGAGTACGTAAGGCTTTTGGCGCTTCTAACAACGAATTGGTGAAGCAGATATTAATGGAGAATTTTCTGCTTACGTGCCTAGGTGGATTGGTAGGTTTATTTTTGGCTTATATAACAGTCCTTTTAGGTAGGAATTGGATACTGACTCTTTTTGATACATACCCCGGTTTGTTGCCTGAGGGAGTTGATACGTTCTTTACTCCGGTAATGCTTTTCAATCCTATTCTGCTGGGGGGAGCCCTTATGGTTTGTATGATTCTTAATTTATTATCTGCTATAATTCCACTTCGAAGGAGTTTAAAAAAGGAGATTGTTTATTCACTAAATGATAAAAACAACTGATATGGAGCGTTTAATCATCAGACAATTGTGGAATAATAGGAGAAAAAATGGATGGATTTTGATTGAATTGATTCTTGTTACTTACTTTCTGTGGGGGGTAATGGATCCTATTTATGTTTTATTGAGCAATAAAAATATAGATGAAGGCTATGAAACGAAAGGTGCTTACTGCCTTATGATTGGTGAATATCTTTCTTCGCATAATCGTTATCGGAAAGATCAAGATCAGGATTCCATTAAGCGACTGAATTTCCTTCGTATTTTTGATGAAGTAAGTCACTATCCGAATGTGAAAACTGCGGTCATAACTTTTGATAAATCATTTCCTAATAGTTGGTCATATACAGGAAGTGTTATTCATTATGATACTCTCTCGTATCAAATTCAGTTTATGAAATATTATAGAGGAACTGACTTTTTCGGAACTTTTGGTGTGCCTAATACCGGTTCCGAAAGAGGACAGCCCTCAACAAACAGCTGTTTGGCTATCTCTGAAGACGGAGCAAAAAGGTTTTTTGGTATACCTGAAAAGGCTATTGGCAAATCAGTCTGGACAAATGATTCTACAAAGATGTACTCGATTGTGAATGTGTTCACTGATTTTAAAGTTCTTAGTACACAGCCACCTAAGCCTTTGGCTTTGATGCCATTGGATGAACTTCAGCTTAACAATATGCCGTATTCTGCCCAGATATGTTTTCGTACAATAGAGGGTATCTCACCAAGAACTTTTATAGAAAAATTTAAGAATGAGATGTCGTCACGCATGGAAAAAGGGAATTACTATTTTATCTCTCTTAAAGATTTTGATACGATACGTGCAGAAGATGAAGATATGAGTGGTACGACGAACACATTACGTTTGCAATCGGCATTAATTACTTTCTTTCTGCTTTGTACTTTTTTAGGTGTCGCAGGTACTTTTTGGTTGCGCGCCAATGCACGTCGGGAGGAAATAGGATTGCGAATGGCATTAGGCAGCACGCGATTAAATATACGTTATCAATTCTTCTTTGAATCATGGCTGCTTACTACTATTGCATGGTGTGTGGGATTGATAATCGTTATTCAACGAGTATATCATGATGGGTTTGCTTTCCCCACTCGGGAAGGGAATCCCGATCTGTTGCAAAATCAAGCTATTCCTCATTTTATTATAGTGAGTATGCTGGTTTACTTTTTATTGGTATTAATTGCTGCTATCGGTACATGGATTCCGGCGGCTCGCGCTGCTGCTGTTAATCCGGTTGAAGCATTAGGAGATGAATAATAATATTTATAATAATGAATTTTATAAAAAGAATAGAAAATGATTACACTAACTTCTCTTTCTAAAATTTACCGTACGAACGAGATCGAAACGGTAGCTCTTGAAAATGTGAATTTAACAGTAGAACGTGGCGAATTTCTCTCTATTATGGGACCTTCCGGTTGTGGAAAATCGACATTACTAAACATCATGGGTTTGCTAGATGTACCTACAAGTGGTAAAATAGAGATCAATGGCAAAAGTAGTGAAGGTATGAAAGATAAAGCACTAGCTGCTTTCAGAAATAAATCGCTTGGTTTTGTTTTTCAATCTTTTCATCTGATTAATTCGCTTAGTGTGCTTGATAATGTAGAGCTTCCCTTGTTATATCGTCGTGTTTCTGCCTCGGAACGTAAACGTTTGGCACAGGAGGTGCTCGAAAAGGTAGGATTAAGTCATCGTATGCGTCACTTTCCTACTCAACTATCCGGAGGACAGTGTCAGCGTGTGGCTATTGCCCGTGCTATCATAGGTAATCCGGATATTATTTTGGCAGATGAGCCTACGGGTAATTTGGATTCAAAAATGGGAGCTGAGGTTATGGAACTTCTCCATCAGTTGAATAAAGAGGATGGACGCACTATCGTCATGGTGACACATAATGAGGAGCAAGCTAGACAGACTAGTCGTACCGTGAGGTTCTTTGATGGTCGGCAGGTACAATAATCCGATGTGTTATATTTAATAGTAAATGAAATGATAAAGCAATATATTCGGCAAGCGTTCTATCAGATACGAACACAACCTGTGCTTTCTGCGATATCTATATTGGGAACGGCTTTTGCTATATTTATGATCATGCTTATAGTAATGATGCAGCAGGTGAAGACTGAACCTTATGCGCCGGAATCGAACAGAGACAGAATGCTTTATGTGAAGTGGATGACTGTGTATGAGAAAGGTAGTACGATAGATAATTCGAGCAATAGTCCGCTAAGTCTGAAAACAGCTCGGGAATGTATCCGTTCTCTTAAGACTCCCGAAGCAGTAACGATTTATACTTCCTTGCATTCTGCAATGCAGGCAAATATTCCGGGAGGAATGGCTTTTAGTGCTGATGTGAAACAAACGGATGAGCAATTCTGGAAGGTTTTTGATTTGTCTTTTGTTGATGGAAAACCTTTTGATGAAGCAGTTTCTGAGGCAGGTTTAAAGGTGGCAGTTGTTTCTGAAAGTATTGCCAAAGCTCTTTATGGAACAGTAGATGTTGTAGGAAAGCAATTGGAATTGGATTATTCTAATTACAGAATTTGTGGGGTGGTAAAGGATGTGAGTACGCTTGCTAGTGAGGCTTATTCTGAAGTTTGGATACCTTATTATTCAACAGATATTAAAAATATGTCGTGGAATGATAATCTTATGGGAATGATGAGGGTTGCCATGCTCGCTCATAGCAAGGATGACTTTAGCAAGATACGTTCGGAATTTGCTGCAAAGGTGAATCAGTATGTTGCTGGATTGGGAAATGTGGAAATTTCTTTTAGAGGGCAACCTGATAACCAAGAGACGTTTGTTTATCGTAAATGGGCTAATGTAGAGCCGGATATGAAAACAATACACAATCGTAGACTTCTTGTCTTTATTTTATTACTCCTTATTCCTGCTATAAATTTGAGCTCTATGACTCAAAGCCGTTTAAATCAGAGAGTTACTGAAATAGGGGTACGTCGCTCTTTTGGCTCTACTAAAGGAAATATTATGTGGCAGATATTTTGCGAGAACCTTATATTGACTCTGATAGCGGGCTTTATTGGATTGATTTTATGCTTTCTGTCTGTTCTTCTTTTTGGGAGTTCTTTTCTTTCTTCTAGCACACTGATGATGTATAATTCTGCTCCTGCCGTTAATCTTTTGATGTTGATGCATGTTTCTACTTTTATATATGCATTTTTATTTTGCCTAATGATGAATTTATTGAGTTCTGCTTTTCCTGCTTGGAGGGCATTGAGGGTTTCTATCACAAGTGCACTTAGTAATCGTTAATATTTAGAGGAATGAATATGTTACTTTTAAAACAAATATGGAATGAGAGGAAATCTAATGCTTGGCTTTGGATTGAACTTTTGCTTGTCACTGTTGTATTATGGTTTGTGGTTGATATGTGTTATGTCAGTTTGCGAACTTACTTTCAGCCTAAAGGGTTTGATATATCTAACACCTATTTGATTAAAATAGCTTCGCTCCCTCCACACAATCCTGATTATAGAGATGAAAAGGAGAAGAAGACAACAGGAGGAGAGGACTTGCTGGAAATAGTGAATCGTTTGAAAAAAATGGAAGGGGTGGAAGCGGTTAGTTTATCTAGCAATTCTTATCCGTATAACGGCTCAAATAGCTATTTTGGTCTATCACTTGATACAATGAATGTCGGTACTCTTAGGAGGGAGATAACTCCTGACTTTTTTAAAGTTTTTAGATATGAAGGCTCAAATGGAGAATCTTCGGAAAAACTTGCATCTCTTTTAAAGGATGGAACTTTGATTGTTAGTGATAATCTTTTTTTGAATTCATATGGTCTTAAAGGAGAAGATTTGTTGGGAAAGACTTTTCACATAGGTTCAGATACGACTCAAAGATTTGTGGTTGCTGCAGTGACTAAACCAGTGAGGTATAATGACTTTAGATCTATCTACGATTCACGTTATACTGCTATTTTGATGTCTGAAAAATACATTGCAGGCTTAGGGGATGTGTATGCATCATTTCTTGAACTATGTCTGCGTGTTAACCCCGCTTATAGTGTTGGCTTTACTCAAAGGTTACGTAAGATGGCGGATAAACAACTCCGTGTTGGTAATTTGTTCTTGGGAAAGTTTCAATCGATGGAAGCAATGAGAAAAAAAATTCATATGGATGATATGAATGAGTTGCGCAATCAGATGTGGGGAATAGGTTTTTTATTATTCAATATCTTTTTGGGCTTGCTTGGAACGTTTTGGTTTCGTACCCAACACCGTCGTTCGGAGATGGCATTGCACCTTACCTTCGGTAGTACAAAGAAACAGGTTTTTAATCGTTTGATTCTTGAAGGAATGTTGCTACTGGTAACTGCGATGCTGGTTGGGATCATTATTTCACTTAATATTGCTTATATGGGGTACCTGAATCAAATGGATGGTAAAATGTTGAGCTTGGGACGTTTTCTTATAACCATGTTCATCACTTTTATTTTAATGTCGATAACCATTTTGATAGGCATAAGTTTCCCTGCCCGACAAGCTATGAAAATCCAACCGGCTGAAGCATTGCATGAAGAGTGATCTTTTTAATAAATATGTGATCATTTTAACTTTCTTCAAGGTAGATCTAAAATAAATAATAAGTTATCTTTGCGCGCATAACCACCAAAAAGAACTTATTAACCGAATGAGAATATTATATCGGCTTGTTATGCTATTGTATATTACAGGCATCTCTGTTTTTGCATTAGCTGAGGGGAAGAAATATGAGATTTTATTTGCGCAATCGTTGTATACGCCTTTACTCTTGCTCTTGATTTTAGCTGTTGTATCGCTTTATCGTGCCAACCGGAGAGAGTTAAGGAGGAGGATAAAGGCGCAGACAAAGTTATTGCTTCAGAAAAATCTGGTAGATCAAAGAAATGAATTCGATAATGTTTTTCATTCAATCCGTGAAGGCTTGATTACTTATGATAAACATTATCGAATTCGTTTTGTAAATAGGGCCGCATTACTTATGCTAAACATGAGTTATTCTCAAGAGCGCCCTTATTATGAAGGTCTGTCCGCAGGAACATACCTTAGTATTTTTCATAATGGAGAGGAAATTCTTTATCAGTTACTCGAAAAGGTCTATAATTCAGGTAAAAGTGTTTCTGTGCCTAATAATTCGTTTATGAAGGAGCTTGGTACAAATAGCTATTTCCCTGTGTCAGGCGAATTTGTGCCTCTTTTCAATAAAAATAGTATAACAGGATTTGCTCTTTCGTTTCGTAATATATCAGAAGAAGAATTGCAGAAAACTCTATTTCATTTAGCAGTGGAAGATAATTCAATCTATCCTTGGCAATATGATGTTGATAAAGATGTGTTTTTATTTCCTCTTGGTTTCCTTTTACGTTTTGGCTTTGATGAAAGTAAAAAGTATATAATGCGTGAACAGATAGGAAAAATGATTCATCCTGATTTTACCCAAAAGGTTAAAAATGATTTTCGATCAGTGGTTGATGGGGAAAAAGCCTCTGTAAGATTAAATTTTAGAGCTTATGATATTAATGGAGAACTTGAGTGGTGGGAATGTCGTATGTCTATTTTTCCAGGACTGAATAGCAATGATCCGTACTCTATCCTTGGTGTTTGTCAAAATATTCAGCGTTATAAAAAGACGGAAACTGAGTTGATTCTTGCTAGAGATAAAGCCTTGGAATCCGATAAGCTGAAGACGGCATTTCTTGCTAATATCAGTCACGAAATTCGTACGCCACTTAATCTAATAGTAGGCTTTTCTGATTTGCTAAAGGATATTCATTCTTTTGAAGAAGAAGATGTCACGAGTTTTGTTGCTACTATAAATAATAACTGTGAGTTGTTGCTAAACTTGATCAATGATATTTTGGATATGTCTCTTATAGAATCAGGAACCATGCAATTTCGCTTATCCGGAACTAATTTGTCACTGCTCATTGATGATCTTTACTTGTCGCAAAGGTTGAACATATCTAAAAGGGTTGCTTTTATCAAAATAGTCCCTGAAGGTGCTTCTATGATTATTCAAACAGATGTTTACAGGTTAAAGCAATTGCTTAGTAACTTACTTCATAATGCGATTAAATTTACTTCTTCGGGTTCCATCTCTTTTGGTTACTCATTAGAAGAACCGGGCTTTGTAACTCTTTTTGTAGAAGATACAGGTGTTGGAATATCGAAAGAGGATCAAGAACATATCTTTGATCGTTTTTATAAAGTCAATAGCTTCTCTCAAGGTGCCGGTTTAGGGCTTAGTTTGTGCTGGATTATTGTAGAGCGTATGAATGGAACGATTGCTGTTAATTCAGAAGTTGGTAAGGGGACGTGTTTTACTATTCGAATCCCTGATAATTTGAATAAATGCTAGATTTAAATGTTCGTCTCCGAACAAAGTGTTCAGTTTTGAACACTTGCACTAAAATATAACTATCTATAAATAAGCTTGTTATCTTTGTGGCATAGGCTTTGATCTTTCTTTTTCAGAAACAATGTTTTTATGAGAAAGATAGGATTATTATTTTTTTTAATGTTTTCAACGATTTTGAATGCACAGAATGAGCGTAAAATGACTCTTTCTGAAGCTATTGTCTTGGCTAGAACACAATCTGTTGATGCTGCTGTGGCTCTCAACGAGCTTAAAACAGCCTATTGGGAATATCGTACTTTTAAAGCAAATTTATTGCCCGAAGTGAACTTTACAGGTACTCTGCCCAGTTATAAAAAATCGTATAATGCATACCAGCAATCAGATGGTTCTTATACTTATGTTCGTAATAATACTTTGGGACTTTCAGGTGAGGTGTCCATTGATCAGAATATTTGGCTAACAGGCGGAAAATTATCATTAACGTCTTCTATGGACTTTATAAAGCAACTGGGGTCAGAAGGCGAGAAACAATTTATGTCCGTTCCGATAAGTCTTGAGCTAACGCAACCTGTTTTTGGAGTTAACACGCTTAAATGGAATCGGCGTATAGAGCCTGTTCGTTATGCTGAGGCTAAAGCTGCTTTTATCACGGAGACGGAGGAAGTAACGATGAAGACAATTACTTATTTCTTTGACTTGTTGCTTGCTAAGGAGACGTTAGGCACTGCGAAACAAAATCGGAAAAATGCGAATCATCTATATGAAGTGGCGAGAGCTAAGCGTAAGATGGGACAGATCTCAGAAAATGAATTGTTGCAATTGAAACTTAGCGCTTTAAAAGCGAAAGCTTCGTTGACCGATGCTGAGAGTAATGTGAATGCGAAAATGTTTCAGTTAAGAGCTTTCCTCGGTTTATCTGAGACTGAATCGTTGATTCCGATGGTACCGGATTCCATTCCTAATGCGCATATAGAGTATGATGATGTTTTGGCTAAATCCTTGGGGCGTAATTCATTTGCACAGAACATACGACGCAGGCAGTTGGAGGCGGATTATGAAGTTGCTACTGCTAAAGGAAACTTGCGTAATATTGACCTTTTTGCGAGTGTAGGTTATACAGGCTGGGACACTACTTTTTCGTCAGCCTATAGCGGATTACTTGACAATAATATTGTGGAAGTAGGGGTAAAAATTCCTATTCTTGATTGGGGCAAAAGACGTGGAAAGGTAAAAGTAGCCCAGAGTAACCGAGAAGTGGTTGAATCGAGAATTCGTCAGGAACAAATTAAATTCAACCAAAACATCTTTTTGCTAGTTGAGAATTTTAATAATCAGTCTACTCAGCTTAATATTGCTGAAGAGGCTGACAAGATTGCTCAGCAACGTTATAGAACTAGTATTGAAACTTTCTTGATTGGTAAGATTAATACACTCGATTTGAATGATGCCCAAACTTCTAAAGATGATGCTCGACAAAAACATATCTCTGAATTATACTATTATTGGTATTATTTTTACCAAATAAGGAGTCTTACGTTATGGGATTTTCAGCGTAATGAAGAATTAAGAGTTGATTTTGACGAAGTTGTGCGTAGATAGGGAGTAATTGTTATATATTTTAGTATTTTTGTTTATAAATACTTGTTTAATATAAAAAGTTTTATGATTTTAATTGTTGATGATGATTCGGTAGTACGTTCTTCTCTTTGTTTTATGCTAAAAAGGGCTGGCTATGAACCAGAGGCCGTTGCTTCTCCTAAAGAAGCTATGGAAATAGTACGAACGATGTCGCCTGATTTAGTGTTGATGGATATGAACTTTTCTTTGAGTACAACTGGTGAAGAGGGGTTAACTTTACTTAAGCAGGTGAAGCTTTTTCAACCGGATGTTCCTGTTATTCTTATAACTGCATGGGGAAGTATTCAATTAGCTGTGATGGGAATGAAGGCAGGAGCTTTTGATTTTGTTACTAAACCATGGAATAATGCAACTTTGCTGCAACGTATAGAGACGGCATTGGAATTAAGTGCTATTCCTAAAGATAAAGAGGGCGAAGCTAATCTTACAGATACATTGATAAGGGCGAATATTATTGGGCGTTCGCCTGCTTTGAATAATGTTTTAACTATTGTGGGAAGAATAGCTCCGACTAATGCTTCTGTGCTTATCACCGGAGAGAGTGGTACTGGCAAGGAGTTAATAGCAGAGGCAATACATTTGAATAGTCAACGTTCAAAACAAGCTTTTGTTAAAGTTAACTTGGGAGGAATTTCTCAAAGTTTATTTGAAAGTGAAATGTTTGGTCACAAAAAAGGAGCTTTTACTGATGCTACTGCAGATCGAACAGGTCGTTTTGAAATGGCGGGGCGGGGTACTATTTTTCTCGATGAGATTGGAGAATTGGATCATTCATGCCAAGTGAAATTGCTTCGAGTACTTCAGGATCAGACATTTGAAGTGTTGGGAGATAGTCGTCCTAGAAAAGCGGATGTTAGGGTTATTAGTGCCACGAATGCAGATTTGCGTAAAATGGTTAATGAACATACGTTTCGTGAAGATCTCTTTTACCGAATTAATTTGATTACGATTCATTTGCCAGCTTTGCGTGAAAGGCGAGAAGATATTCCGTTATTGGTTCGTTATTTTGCAAACCAACAGGCGTGTGCCAATCGATTGTCGTCTATAGAGATAACGTCTGATGCAATGCAATTTCTTACTCGTCTGCCTTATCCGGGAAATATCCGTGAACTTAAAAATCTGGTGGAACGAACAATTTTGTTAAGCGGTAAGGAGGTTTTGGAAGTGACTGATTTTGAGAGTCAATATCACAAGAACGATGAACGCTCTTCTCAGCCGGCATCGTTTGTTGGGATGACTCTAGATGAAATTGAACGAAAAACGATTCTTGAAACGTTGGAACGATATCATTATAATCTTAGTCAGGTAGCTATTGCATTAGGTATTAGTCGGGCTGCTTTATATCGACGATTGGAGAAATATAGCATTAGCGTAAATAATTAGCATTGTCTGTATGAAATTAAAGGGGTTGTTCGGCTTTTTTTCTGTTGCATTATTGCTCGTTCTATCTGTGTTGACGTATCTTGGAGCTCGCTCTACTCCTTGGCTTTTTTATACTATTGAAGGAACTATTGTTATTGCACTTTTCTTTCTTATCTTATTTTATCATAAAATAGTGAAACCTCTGCATAGTATTGGTACGGGTATGGAACTCTTGAAGGAACAGGATTTTAGTAGCCGGCTGAGCCCTGTTGGTGAAGCAGAAGCTGATCGTGTGGTGAATATATTCAATCGTATGATGGAAGAGCTCAAAAATGAACGTCTGCGTTTGAGGGAACAAAATCATTTTCTTGATTTACTAATTCACGCCTCACCAATGGGGGTTATAATTTGCACTTTTGATGAGGAAATTTCTCAATTGAATCCGATGGCACTACAGATTATGGGAGTTGAACAAAAAAGTGCTCTAGGTCGAAAATTGATTGATCTGGACTCAGTGTTGGCGAAAGAACTTGCTGCTATTCCTAAAAACGGAACCATTACGGTGCGGCTTAATGATGCGAATATTTATAAATGTACGCGTTCTTCTTTTATCGACAGAGGTTTTCCTCATCCTTTTTTTCTATTAGAACGTCTTACTGATGAAGTTATAAAGGCTGAAAAGAAAGCGTATGAAAAGGTTATTCGTATGATTGCTCATGAAGTTAATAATACTACGGCAGGGATTACTTCGGTACTTGATACGGTGGAACAGGTTCTTTCCGAAGAAAATAATATGGAAGAAATGTGCGAGCTTATGCAAGTTTGTAGTGAACGGTGTTTCTCTATGAGCCGCTTTATCACTCGTTTTGCAGATGTAGTAAAAATTCCGGAACCACATTTCTCGTGGGTTAATTTGAATGAACTTGCAGAGTCTTGTAAACGTTTTATGGAAGATTTCTGTAGAAATCGTGATATTCTAATTAAGCTTGAATGTGTTGATTTTCCGTTATTAAAACTGGATGCTATTTTGTTTGAACAAGTTATATTGAACATTATTAAAAATTCGGCAGAAAGCATTGGTGAACAAGGGGAGATTATCATTCGCACTTTACCTCCTTATACTTTAGAAATTAGTGATACAGGTAAGGGAATATCTAAAGAAATCGAAACGAAGCTTTTTACCCCATTCTTTTCTACTAAACCCGACGGACAGGGCATTGGTTTATTGTGTATTCGAGAAATTCTTAATAGTCATGGTTGTACTTTTTCTTTGCGGACTTATGAGGATGGATTGACTCGCTTTCGCATAACTTTTCCGCCTGAATAATCGCTGATTAATTAAAGTTCCATTCAGTACTATCTGCTATTCAATTTTGTTTTTATTTTATGAATATTATTGATTACTGTGCCATTTTTTCCAAAAAATGTCTTATACATGATTTTGACATTACAAGAAATTCTTTCATCGATGGAATAAAGTAATCTATCTATATTAATAATAACCTTTTGAGGCTCTTTCTTTTTTCTTTTAGTCGATATATGTTGTTTTTTTATACTTTTTGGTAGATTACAATCATTTATCAAAGTTCAATCTTCTTCCTATATAATTGTTTCCAAAAAGTCATATTGACTATTCTGTGCTGCTTTTAGGACTTTTCTTCCTGGTATGCTTTATCTACTTTTGTCATGATTGTATCAACTTTAATTAATAGTAATAAAAATGAAACAGGAAATTCAACCGGCTAATGGTCGGTTAGGGATATTGGTTGTTGGGTTAGGAGGCGCAGTAGCTTCCACTTTTGTAGTAGGAAGTTTAGCAGTTCGTAAAGGTCTTGCGAAACCTATTGGATCTATAACTCAGTTAGCGACTATGCGTTTAGGCAAAAGAAACGAAAACCGCTTTCCAAAAATTAAAGATGTAGTGCCATTGGCTGATCTTAATGATTTAGTGTTTGGTGGATGGGATATCTTTAAAGAAGATGTTTATGCGGCTGCTCAGCATGCTGAAGTTCTTCAACAGAAAGATTTGGATGGTGTTAAAGAAGAGTTGCAAGCTATTAAACCAATGCCTGCCGCATTTGACCAAAACTGGGTGAAACGCCTTCACGGAACACATGTAAAATCAGCTACTAGCCGTTGGGATTTGACTGAACAAATTCGTAAAGATATACGTGACTTTAAAGCCGCTAACAATTGCGAACGCGTGGTTGTGATTTGGGCTGCAAGTACTGAAATATATTTGCCACTGTGTGATGAACACAACTCTCTTGCTGCTTTTGAAAAAGCAATGAAAGATGATCTTACTGAAAAGATTGCTCCAAGTATGTGTTATGCTTATGCAGCTGTGGCTGAAGGTGCACCTTTTATTATGGGAGCTCCTAACCTTTGTTTGGATATGCCTGCTATGTGGGAACTTTCTGCTGAGAAAAATGTTCCTATCTGTGGTAAAGATTTTAAAACAGGTCAGACAATGATGAAAACAGTTCTTGCACCGATGTTGAAAACTCGTATGCTTGGATTAGATGGTTGGTTCTCTACTAATATTCTTGGAAACAGAGATGGTGAAGTATTAGATGATCCTGATTCATTCAAAACGAAAGAGGTTAGTAAGCTGTCTGTAATAGATACTATTCTTCAGCCAGAACTTTATCCTGAACTTTACGGTAACATTTATCATAAAGTACGTATTAATTATTATCCTCCTCGTAAGGACAATAAAGAAGGTTGGGATAATATTGATATCGTAGGCTGGATGGGTTATCCAATGCAATTAAAAGTGGATTTCCTTTGTCGCGACTCTATCTTGGCTGCTCCTTTGGTACTTGATCTTGTTTTATTTACTGATTTGGCTCAACGTGCTGGTATGTCAGGAATCCAGAGTTGGCTTTCATTCTACTTTAAAAGTCCTATGCATGACTTTGAACACATTCCCGAACATGATTTATTCATCCAGTATACTAAATTAAAAAATACTCTTCGCAAAATGATTGGTGAAGACACATTAGATTATCTAGATTGATTTTGTTACGCGAATAGAATATAAAATCAGAGAGGGATATTTAAAAGAATAGAGTTTCTTTTGAGTTCCCTCTCTGCTTTATATATATACAAAAGATGATAATTATATATAATATATGGAATATGCTATAATTGCAGCTGGACAGGGGTCAAGGCTTGTTGCTGATGGGGTGGAGACCTCAAAACCTTTGTTGCCTTTAAATGGCGTGGCGATGATTGATCGCTTAATTGCTATTTTTTTAGATAATAATGCAGAATCAATAAGCATTATCATCAATGAGGAAATGGTTGATGTGCGGACTCATTTAGAAAATTTGAAACTTCCTGTACCGTTGCATTTATTAATTAAAACAACTCCTGATTCTTTACATAGTTTTTACGAACTTGCATCTCTTATTCCCAACAGACAGAAGTTATGTCTTACAACAATTGATCCTATTTTTTCTCCATTGGAATTTTCTGCTTATATTCGCAGTTTTGAAAGTGATGAAAAACACGATGCACTGATGGCAGTGACAGATTATATTGATGATGAGAAACCTCTGTATGTAAAAACAAATGATGATTTGACAATAACAGACTTTCTGGATGAGTCCTATGAAGGTTTTCGTTATGTGTCGGGTGGTGTTTATTGTTTGAATAGCAAGGTCATTTCTTTGCTTCAAACGGCTATTGAATCAGGTGTTTCGCGTATGCGCAACTTCCAACGTCAGATTGTTTATTCGGGGCTGAAGGTGCATGCTTATCCTTTCTCTAAAATCATTGATGTAGATCATGCAAGTGACATTCTTAAAGCAGAGTTGTTTTTAAAAAGAGTAGAAAATAAATAATGAAATCGTTAACTATAGCAGGTGTACAACGTTCCACTTTGTATTCTCCTAACCACATTGGGAATGATGCAGCTATTTTTTCGGCTACAGCAGATTGGCTGGGCAATGCCGGATATCAGGTGAAAATGTATACTGAGCAAGAATTTTTGTCGGGTAATATTAGTGAAGATGTAATCGTCACTATGTTGAGAAATGTACAGGCCGTTCATCGTTTGCAGGAATTGGAAAAGAGTGGACGTTTGGCAATTAACTCCGGTTTTGGTATTGAGAACTGTACGCGCGAACGTATGACTCGTTTATTGATGGACAATAACGTTCCTCATCCCGATAGTTTTATAATGGATACACATGAGGATGTATCTCTTTATCTTAAAGATAAACCTTTCATGCCGTGCTGGGTAAAGAGGGGAGATTTTCATGCCATTCATCGTGAAGATGTAACGTATGTGCGTAAAGAAGAAGAGTTGCGTGAAGTGATTGCAGAATATGCGCTTCGTGATATAACGCGTGTGGTGGTGAATGAACATTTACGAGGTGACTTGGTTAAATTCTATGGAATAGCTGGCACAGGCTTTTTTCATTGGTTTTATCCTTTCAATGAACATCATAGTAAATTTGGGCATGAAGATATAAATGGTCATCCGGAGGGTATTCGCTTTGCGCTTGACGATTTGCATGAAATATGCGATAAAGCGGCAAATGTACTGCAAGTTGTAGTTTACGGCGGAGATTGTATTGTATCTCCTGATGGAAGCATGCGCATTATTGATTTTAATGATTGGCCTAGCTTTGCTCCTTGTCGTGTAGAGGCTTCGCGCGAGATATCTAAAAAAATAATTCAAATGATTAACGATCGTGAGTAATATAAATAAGAATAAACTTTCTGTTGAGGCATCACTGAAATCAGCTGATACGGAAGAGTATATTGATTTGGTTTTTTATCGTCCGGTGGGTTATCGTTGGGCATTGCTTTTTAATAAGATGAGTATTTCACCTAATCAGGTAACAATTTTCTCTATCTTTTTGGGAGTTGCTGCTGGAGTAATGTTCTACTTTAATGATCTTTGGTATAATATTTTAGGAATGTGCTTGTTGATTTGGGCTAACATGTATGATAGTGCTGACGGTCAATTAGCTCGGTTAACTGGGCAAAAGTCTGAGTTGGGCCGTATTCTTGATGGTGTGTCTGGTGACTTTTGGTTTATCTCTATTTATGCAGCTATTTGCTTGAGATTGACACCGGATTATTCATGGTATATATGGGGATTGGCGGCTTTGACTGGCTTTTTTCATAGCAAACAAGCTGCGATGGCTGATTACTATCGTAATATTCACCTTTTCTTTCTTAAAGGTAAGGCTGGTAGTGAATTGGATAATTCCAAACAACAACGAGCTTTGTATCGGTCGACTCCTTGGAAGGGGAATCGTGTGAAAAGAGTCTTTTTGTGGTTTTATGGTAATTATACGGAATCTCAGGAAAGGTTTTCTCCTTGTTTTCAACAGTTTTTTATAACCTTGAAAGAAAAATATGGTGAAAATATACCTGAAAATCTTCGTCAGGAGTTTAGAGAAGCTAGTTTGCCTTTAATGAAATATACTAATATTTTATCTTTCAATACACGCGTAATAGCTCTTTTTATCTCTTTGTTTATAGGGATGCCATGGGTCTATTTTGTTTTTGAATTGACAGTACTTAATTCATTACTTGTTTATATGGTCGTTCGTCATGAATCGTTGAGCTGCCGATTATATAAGAAAATATTGGCGAACGAATATGAATAGTAAATTTCGTAACATATTCCTCTGTTTTGGTATTTTGGCAGTAATTATCATGCTTTTTTCATTTGATATGAAGTATGATGAATTGTGGAATAACTTAAAGAGGGCAGGAGCTTATCTGCCTCTTGTATTGGTGTTGTGGCTCATTATTTACTTTGTGAATGCGGCTTCATGGTTCCTTATTATTAAAGATGGTAAGCGCAGTCCGATTTCTTTCTTGAAAGTCTATAAATTTACTATATCCGGGTTTGCGCTCAACTATGTTACTCCTGTGGGGTTGATGGGTGGAGAACCATATCGTATTATGGAATTGACGCCTTATTTGGGAGTGGAACGTGCTACCTCTTCCGTCATCCTTTTCGTCATGATGCACATCTCTTCTCATTTTTGTTTTTGGCTTACTTCAGTATTTATTTATGTATTGTTGTTTCCTGTTGGCTGGTTTATGGCGATTGTGTTGGGGCTTATCACTACTCTATGCCTGTTGCTGATCATCCTTTTTATAAAAGGTTATCGTCACGGAATGGCTGTAGCGTTTGTGCGCTTGTGTAGTAAAATACCCTATTTGAAAAAGCATGCTGTTCACTTTGCTGATAAGCATAAAGATAAACTTGAAACGATAGATCAACAAATTGCTTTGATGCATAAACAGAGAAAGAGTACCTTTTATGGTGCTTTATCTTTGGAGTTTGTAGCTCGTGTTGCTTCTTGTGTAGAGGTTTGGCTGATCATGAATATCTTGACTACCGATGTTAGTTTTGTAGATTGTGTGTTGATTGTTGCTTTCTCCTCCTTATTGGCTAATCTTTTCTTCTTTATGCCAATGCAGCTTGGGGGACGTGAAGGCGGTTTTGCTTTGGCGGTTGGCGGTCTTTCTCTTTCGGGAGCATACGGCGTTTATACGGCATTGATCACTCGGGTAAGAGAGATGTTTTGGATTGTAGTGGGACTTGCTCTCATGAAAGTTGGTAATAAAAAAAAGAGTAATATAGATGATAGCAGATAATTTAATGAAGATAAAAGCTTTAGCTTTTGACTTTGGTGGAACTCTTGATTCCCCGTTTATGCATTGGTTAGACATATACTTGATGGTTTATGTGGATCAATTAAAATTGCCTGTGACACGTGAGACTTTTTATGACTCTTATGTGTATGCTGAACGGCAGATGGAGGCGTTACAATTGGTACAACCCAATCACTCTTTACTTGAAACGCAACTTTTTAAAACTCATCTGCAAGTTTCAAATCTTATTGAACGGGGAGTCATAGCCGCTACTGAAGAAAATAGAGAAGATCTTTCGTTTAAAGTAGCTTCTGCCGTAACAGCCTTTTCACAAGATTATGTGCTACGCAACGCACCGGTGCTTAGAGAATTGGCTAAACACTACACTTTGTTGTTGGTTTCTAATTACTATGGCAATATAAAAAAGGTGGTTACTAGCCTCAATATAGCTGATTATTTTCTTTCTATTACTGACTCTACCATTGAAGGAGTGCGCAAACCTGATCCTAAATTATGGGAGATTGCAATTACCCGTGCCGGCTTTAAGCCCGAAGAGGTTATTGTTATCGGAGATTCCACAAAGAACGATATTCTTCCTGCTTTAAGCTTGGGGTGCTCTACGATACAAGGATATCCGGAGAACATTCTTCCGGAAAAGATAGATACTAGCAGAGACTTTATCTATTCATTAGGAGAATTGATTCCTCTTCTGCTTGATTAATCAACCTCTCTCTTTTATAAAAAATACGATCTATTCCAGCATTCAGCACGATGACTAACAAAAGTCAGTGTGCTGAATGTTGGAATAGTTTTTTTATTTCCTATACATTTATTACTACACTACATATTGTATCATCGCTTTATCCTCTCCTTCTTTGTCTTTGGCGGCTTTAACTATCATGCTTAATGCTATTATTATCTATAAAGAGTGGTAAGAAGAAAGGTATTAGATGGGAATAGCATTTTGTTTTATGCCTGTGATCTCTACACTCCCCACGTGTAGTCTGTACAGTTTCCATGTGCAGTCTCGCGGGTTCGCATGTGGAGAACGAAGAGTTATTGCTTTCTTTTAGGTAAACTCTTATAAAAGAGCCATTTTTTGATGTACCAAATATACAAAAAACAGCTCTTTTATACTAATTTATTTGTAAAATTAGAGGAGATTAATAGCCGATGGTAAAACGTTCTTGGTGATAGCTTGGTCTTTCTAATTCGTCGATCATAGCAACGGCATAGTCTTCTACTGAAATGTTGCTTTTTCCCTCGGCATCCACAATTAAGTCATCTTTGCCCAAACGAAATTTTCCGGTACGCTCTCCAGGGGCAATATTGCCTGCAGGAGAGAAGAAAACCCAATCAATACCTTTTTCCGAACAAAGTGTATTTAGGTAAAATTCTGCCAAAGATTTGACTCCAGGCATAATTGCCTCGGGTAGAACACCTGTATCCATTAAGCGAAGGCCCGGTTCGACGAAGAGAGTACCTGCTCCTCCTACGCAAAGCAATCTTTTTACTCCGGCTGCCTTCGTGCCGTTGAGTATACTGGAGTAGTTCTTTAATGTATCTTTATAAATATTAGGGTTTGTCCATCCGGGGTTGTAGGCACTGATTACTGCGTCTGCTCCTGTGGTGATAAGTTTTACCGTTTCTTCTGACGATATATCAGCTTTTTTGACGATCAGATTAGCATGCTCTGTTTTTATTTTTTCGGGATTACGCACGACTGCTGTTACCTCATGTCCCCTGTTCAACGCTTCATTAAGAATCGCTGAACCAACGAAGCCGCTTGCTCCGATTAATACAATTTTTTTTCTTTTCATTTTCCTATATATTATAAGATATTACATATTTCTTTAGAAGTGTACAACAAATATAGTTGAATGATTCGGAGGCTGCAATAAGGCACGAAAGGGTAATTCACTTACTTATAAGTAACATTTGCTGACTGATAAAGGTTTATGAATTTTGTTTTAACAAACTTTGCATAATAAGTGAGCTAATTAATAATATATACTTTGTTACTAAAAGATAGTTTTATAGATTTGCAGTTAGTTATAAATATAAATAGAGATGAAAGAACTTCCGGAAGAATATGCTTTTTGCCCTATCAGGCATGTTGTTAATCAATTTGGGGATAAATGGTCAATGTTGATTTTGTATGTTTTGGATACTAAAGGAACTTTACGCTTTAGCGAGATACAGAAGGAGATGGTAGACATTTCTCAAAAGATGCTTTCGTCTACTTTGAAACGATTAGAAATTAACCATTTGATTCATCGTGAAGTATATCCTGTGGTACCTCCCCGTGTGGAATATTCGCTAACAGAAGTAGGGCAGTCATTGATGCCTCACATTACAAGTCTTACGACATGGGCCAATGAACATTTCGGCATTTTTCAGCATGTGGAGTAGGCTTGTACTTATTTTGTAAAGAGTAGTAATATATAGAATATTAAGCTGTATATAAAAAGGAAAGAGTTGCAGTAAATAGATTCTTGTATATCGAATCAAACTGCAACTCTTTTTATTTTATATTTAATATTTTCTTTTCGCTTATTTATTAGCTTTTAATAAGAATTGATCAATAGCCTTTTTATAACTTGCCTTATCAGCGGCACCTCTAAATAGTCTTGGTTCTCCTTTGACAGGAATATAAACCACGAGAGGGATGCTGGTAGCTTGAAAATATGAAGCTATTTCTCTTTCCCTATCCACATTAACCTTGTAGAAATAAACTTTCCCATTGTACTCTTTAGCGAGATTCTTCATGATAGGAGCAATCATTCTGCAAGGTCCGCACCAGTCCGCATATAGATCGATAATAGCCGGTTTGTCACCTTTGTACTTCCATTCAGAAGAATTTTCAAAGTCGCATACTTTATTGATAAAGTTTGCTTTGTTCATAGCAACAACTTCTCCACCATTGTCTCCTTTCTTGTTCTCCTTTACCTGATGTTGAGCAGCAAAAGATAAACCAGCGATGGCAGCAAGTATAAGAGTGATAAATGATCTTTTCATCTTGTTAGGTGTATTGTTCAATAACTTCTTTTAACTCTGCACTCTGTATGATACCCGAGTGTCTCCAAAGCGATTCTCCGTTTTTAAATAAGATAAAGGTCGGTACGGCCTGTATGTGATATTTCTCAGCTATACCTTCAGACTTGTCTACATCGATCTTTACGATGCGAGCTTTTTCTCCTATCTGTCCTTTTACTTCTTCAAGAATCGGTTTCATTGTTTTGCAAGGTCCGCACCATTCAGCGAAAAAATCAACAAGAACGGGGCTTTTTGATTTTATTAATGCTTCTAATTTTTCCATTTCATTTTTATTTTAATAATTTGATCAACTTTTAAGAAATCAAATTAACTGTTTGATTGAAATAGAAACGTTCTATTTGAAGTATTGTTCATTGGAAAGTAATAGAACAGTCATGCTCTTGTAATCTGGATGACTGATATTTGCATAACAAAATTAAAATAGATTATGCATTTACGCACTTATTATCCTACAGTAGTTCTTTCAGATATCCATTTAGGATCTCCTCATTCAAAAACAGAAGAGGTAACTACTTTCCTTCAATCTATAAATTGTGACCGATTGATACTCAATGGGGATATTATAGATGGTTGGCATCTGAAGAAAAGCGGTTTGCACAAATGGAAATCTAAACATACTGATTTTTTTAAGGTTATCATGAAGATGATGGAAAATTTTGGTACGGAAGTCATTTATGTACGTGGTAATCACGATGATTTCTTAGATAACCTGGCTCCACTGAATTTCTATAATGTGAGAATCGTGAAAGACTGTACCTATGAAAGCCATGGAAGACGTTATTATGTTACTCATGGTGACGTTTTTGATAGTGTTACGACACAGATGAAATGGCTAGCTATGTTGGGAGATAGCGGATATTCTTTTTTGTTATGGCTCAACAGAATTTATAATGCTCGCCGAATGAAGCAAGGGAAACCTTATTATTCACTTTCTCAGTCTATTAAGAATAAAGTGAAATCGGCGGTTTCTTATATATGTAATTATGAAACGGAACTCGTTCGTCTGGCTCGTTCTAAAAAGTGCGATGGGGTGATTTGTGGACATATCCATCATCCTGCCAATACTTATTTGGAAGGCATTCATTATCTGAACTCTGGTGATTGGGTGGAAACACTTTCTGCGTTGACTGAAGATGAAGATGGAAACTGGACAGTACGTTATTTTAATGAAATGCTCCTTAGTCATCCTAAGGAGGAGGATAAGCAACCTTTGCAAATAACGATAGCATCATGAAATTTTTGTTTGTTGTGCAAGGAGAGGGTAGAGGGCATTTTACCCAAGCCATCACGTTGGAAGAGATGTTGTTACGCAACGGACACGAGGTAGTGGAAGTATTGGTGGGCAAAAGCTCTTCGAGAACCTTACCCGGCTTTTTTAACCGTACGATAAAGGCGCCGGTAAAGCGGTTTATCAGTCCTAATTTCTTGCCTACGCAAGCTAATAAACGTGCCTGCTTGAAAAAAAGCTTGGCTTACAACATGCTCCGTGTACCGGAGTATCTTCGGAGCATGCATTATATTAATCAAAGAATTAAAGATACAGGGGCGGAAGTGGTTATTAACTTCTACGAACTATTAACTGGGCTCACATACCTTCTTTTTCGCCCTTCCGTCCCTTATATTTGTATTGGTCATCAATATCTCTTTTTACATAAAGATTTTGAATTCCCCCGAAAAAGTCCGGCTCAACTGTCTATGCTCCGTTTTTTTACTCGCTTGACCTCTATGGGAGCTGCAAAGCGTTTAGCCCTTTCATTTGTCGAGATGGAGGACGATTCTGAGAGCAGAGTAATTGTTGTACCACCTTTGCTTCGCAGGGAAGTTACTTCTTTGCAGCCCGAACAAGAAAATTATATTCACGGTTATATGGTCAATTCGGGCTTTTCCGACAGTGTTCATGAATTTCATCATTTGCATCCGAGGGTGCCTTTACATTTCTTTTGGGATAAATCAGGAGCTGATGAGGTGACAGAGATAGATGAGAATTTACACTTTCATCAAATTGATGATGTGAAATTCTTGAATTATATGTCTGCTTGTAAGGCTTATGCCAGCACAGCTGGTTTTGAATCTATTTGTGAAGCAATGTATCTAGGCAAACCGGTACTAATGGTTCCGGCGCATATTGAGCAAGATTGCAATGCTTACGATGCTCAGAGAGCCGGAGCAGGAGTTGTGGCGGATGGGTTTGATATCGAAACCTTGCTACGTTTTTCTGAGGATGAATATAAACCAAATACTACATTCTTGTATTGGGCTCGCAGTAGCGAACGTTTGATCATTAATGAGCTTGAAACGTTGACAGAGATAGAATCATCTGTTTTCACATTACCTAATTTTACTAAATATTTATCAATATGAAATTAAATAGAGACGAATTTGTACTAGAACGTACGACGGATGGTGGGTACTTCGCCTGGTTATCCAATAATATGGGCTGTAATGCCTATGGTGATTCTCCTGAAGAAGCGGTAGATAATCTGCAAGATATGATGAGAGATCTAATGGACGAAATGTATCTGGTGGAGGATTTTATTTAATCCTCCACTCAGATAGTGATTTCTATTCAGAAATAGTCAATTCTTTGATTATGTTGGATGCGCCTGCATATTTATCAATGATAAATAATACGTAACGAATGTCTACGCAAATGGCACGTTGAGAAGAGGGACGGAAAGCAATGTCTCCGGTCAGCCCTTCGTAATTACGGTCGAATCCAGCCCCTATTAGTTGACCTTTGGCATTGAATACGGGACTTCCTGAGTTTCCTCCGGTATTATCTGTATCGACAATAAAACAAACGGGCATTTTACCATCTTTCATAGCGTATCTGCCGAAATCTTTGTTTTGATATAATTCTTTTAACTTGGCGGGAACTACAAATTCCCAGTTAGTGGGATCTTCTTTCTCCATCACCCCTCGTAAGGTGGTATAGTAGTTATATTCAATTCCGTCAGCCTGTTCGTAAGAGCGTACCTTTCCGTAAGTTAGTCTCAGTGTTGAGTTGGCATCCGGATAAATAGGTTTCCCTTCCGCAAGTTTCATATCCATTATTCCTTTGACCCATACTTTATGAGCAGCGTCGTAGTTCTTATTTGCTTCTTTCATCGCTAGTTGCGTTTGATACAAGCCTTCATTTATCGATTTTTTGAAAAGTACCATTGGATCTTTTTTAAGCTTCTTAGCAGAAGGATGCTTAATGAATTTATCGAAGTTCTTTTTTGAACCGAAGATGGAAGAAGAAAAACAATCCTCAATGAAAGCTGCACTGTTACCTTTGTAACGCTTAGCAATGGTTTTAAAAATACTGATGCGTTGTTCTTCGGGAATGTAATTGGCGTAAGTTTGCAACATCTTTTTGCCAACTAATTCTTCGATCTTAGGGAATGGCACAAAAGCGAAATATTGATTAGCCTCTTTTTTTAACTTTTCTGTTGCGGCTTGGATTTTAGAAGATTCCTTGCTTTTTAATGCTTCAAATAGAGCAGAGGTTGAAGGGATCTTCATAAAATCGAGCGCTTTGATGAGAGCTTCACCAATGGCTTGTTGATGATACATTGCATCATGCCGTTGAGCTACGATAGAACGTATTTCATCAAATGCTTTTTGATAAGAATCATCTCCTTTTGCTTTTCCTAAAGCTAGTAACTTTTCTTCCTGAGCACGTTTGGTGTCAAGAACTTTTAGGCGAACAAGTCCTTCGTTCATTCCGATGGCATTTTTCCAATAATTTGCCGAAGAAGCATATTTGCTTGCGTAATGAATACGTACGGCAGGATCTTTCTGCATTTGCGTCATTAACACTTCCTGTCTCACTTCACGCACGTGATGGCGCATAAAGTTTGTGGTCTGCATGCGTTCTTTTACTTCATCAGAAATCATATATCGCCAGTTGCGTCCAGGAAATCCCATGATGAAAGTAAAATCTCCCTCTTGTACACCAGCCAAACTGATAGTAAGATGCTTCTTTACCTGAAGAGGTACGTTATCTTTAGAGTAAGGAGCTGGCTTACCGTTCTTGTCTGCGTAAATGCGAAACAGAGAGAAGTCACCTGTATGTCTGGGCCACATCCAATTATCGGTATCGGCACCAAATTTACCTATTGAAGAAGGAGGTGCTCCCACCATACGAATGTCACTATATACTGTTTTGACAAATAAATAGTATTTGTTTCCGCCATAAAAAGCTTTTAACTCTAGTTTGGTGGCAGGAGTAATTATTATTCCTTCTTTTTTTGCAAAGCGGTCGGCTACTTTCGTTAGATATTTAGGCGAAAGATAGTTAGTGCCGTTAGGGTCCTCATCTATCTTTAATTGTTCAGTTACATACTTAGTAACATCTAGAATTTTATCAATAAAAGTAATGGTGAGATCCTTGCAAGGTAGCTCTTCGCTATGGCTCATGGCCCAGAAGCCATCGGTAAGATAGTCGTGTTCCACACTACTTTGCTGCTGTATAGCTCCGTATCCACAGTGATGATTAGTTAGTACGAGTCCTTCCGATGAAATAACTTCAGCAGTACATCCTCTACCAAAATGAACCACGGCATCTTTCAAAGAGATGCCCGTGGGATTATATATCTGATCAATTGGAATCTCTAGTCCCAACTCCCTCATAGCTACCGCATTCTGTTGTTTCAGGTCGGTTAGCATCCACATGCCTTCATCGGCTTTCGTCAAGAGTGGGAGCGAGAGAGAAAGTATCAGAGTAAGTACAATTTTCTTCATTAAAATAGTCTATTTATCTTTATTCTACAATTGTCATTTCATTAATTAGATTCTTGCAATTGCCTAATTTATCGAGAATGAAGAGCACGTAGCGAATATCAAGATTGATGCATCGTTGCAAATCATTATCAAAGTTGATATCTCCACTAAGTGATTCCCAGTTACCGTCAAAAGCGCAGCCAATGAGTTCACCTTTTGCATTCAGAACGGGGCTTCCTGAATTTCCTCCTGTGATATCATTGGTAGTAAGGAAGCATACAGGCATTTCTCCGTTAGGCAGAGCATAGCGTCCGAAATCTTTTTTCTCTATTAATTTTTTCAATTTAGCAGGTACTACGAACTCACGATCTTTAGGATTTTCCTTTTCAAGAATACCGTTTGTAGTGGTGTAATATCTGTAATGAACAGCATCTCTAGGGCTGTATGATTTTACATTTCCGTAAGTAAGACGCAGAGTGAAGTTTGCGTCAGGATAAGAAGGAACAGGAGCTTTCATTTCACCTAGTCCGCGTACATAAGTTTTGTGCAGTAGGTCGAGTTCATCTTCAAAAGGAGCGAGTTCTTTGTTTAGCGCCAGATATTTGTTGACTACCGAACGGTAATAGCGAGAGCAAAGGTCGGCCTTTAGAGTTTTTTCTTTCGGTTTCTTAAGGAATTTTTCCAAATTATCTTCATTGGCCATGATAGAATTGTCATACATGTCATCGATAAACTTATTGTAGTTTCCTTTATACTCTTTTTCAATGAAAGCGTAAATGTCCGGACGTTGTTCTGCCGGAATCATTTCTGCGTAGAGTGGAAATAATGCTTTGGCTACTTTGCGATCTACCTCGTGATCATAATCCTTGTTATGAATTCTTTTGTACATTTTTCGGAAGTTGTTCTTTAGAGAATCAACTTTGCTTTTATCTTTTTGAGCAAGAGCTTTACTCATATCGTCAACGAGTGTGTAAGCTATGCCAAATTCAATACCGCGTAAGAATGTTTCTCCTAGGCAAGTACGTTGATACTTTAGCGGTGATGTTTTAGCTATACATTCATCGATCTTTTCTACAACTGTTGCATAATCATTGCTTTGTTGTTTTTTGGCAAATTTCAAGAATTTAGCTTCTTGTTTGGCTTTAGAGCCAAGCACGTTGTTGTCTATGATAGCTTTGTTCATCCCTATTGAATTTTTCCAATAGTTAGAAGAACCTGCATATTTGCTGGCATACTGAATGCGGATTTTGTCGCTTGCATTCATTTCTTTAATTAGTGCATTTTGGCGAACACCGCGTATGCGTATGCGAGGTGAGTTGATAGCATCCATACGTTCTTTTACTTCAGATACAGTTAAGTATCGGCTGGTGCTACCAGGGAATCCCATAATCATAGCATAATCACCTTCTTTTAATCCTTTTATACTGATAGAAAGATGCTTTTTTGTTTTAAGAGGCACATTTGCTGGATTGTAATCAGCAGGTTCTCCATTAGCATCAGCATAGATGCGGAACATCGAAAAATCGCCGGTGTGACGAGGCCACATCCAGTTATCTGTTTCTCCGCCGAATTTACCAACTGATGAAGGAGGGGCAGCTACCATACGGATGTCAGAATATATTTTTTTGTAGAACATGTAGTATCTGTTGCCTGCATAGAAAGGTAAAGCTTGTGGAACAATGCCTTTTTTCCCTTTTAGGTCACTTTTATCATAAAGAGCCTGAGCTAATGAATCTAAAAAGCTTTTACCAAACGATTGTGGTACTGTGATTTGCTTTGCCTTTATTTCTGCATTAACAATGTCAGTGATATCTTCTATACGGTCAATAAAAGTAAAGGTTAATCCTGGAGTAACAAGCTCTTTGTCCCTGGATGTTGCCCAGAATCCGTCAGTTAAATAATCGTGTTCTACAGAGCTATGTTGTTGTATCGAGGAGTATCCACAGTGGTGGTTAGTTAAGATCAAGCCTTCTCCAGATATGATTTCACCGGTACATCCTCTTCCAAAAATACCAACAGCATCTTTTAATGACACTCCATTAGGATTATATAGATCCAAGGCATCTAATTTTAATCCTTGTTTTTTCATCATATCAATAGAATGTTGCTCTTGCATCAGTTGTAATAGCCACATCCCTTCGTCTGCTTTGGCAGAGCATACCACGAACGCCACTAGCGTAAGTAGATAAAGTTTTAATTTGTTCATGAATTTATTGATTATAATTGTAATTTATTAATCCTAATACATTTATGTTTTGGCATGAATGCCTAAATATGCAAATTTAGGTAAACTAATTCAAAAAAAGAGTTTTATAGGTTTGTTTATAAGAATTATTAAAGAAATAACTCTTACAAATTTTAAATATTGATAAATTGTTTCTTTGAATTCTTATTTGATTGTAACTTTGTATACGTGAAGACAAAATATAACGTCATGTAGCGTTTTTGAATAAATAAAAATAGAATGAATGTGAATAGAATTTTATCTTTTTTGTTTTTACTTTTGCTGTTAACTTCTTGTGGTAGTAAATATAAAATAGAAGGTTCTTCTTCTGTTGCAAGACTTGACGGGAAAAAACTATATCTTAAAATTTTTAAAAATAATGAGTGGATTCCTATAGATTCAGCAGAAGTGATTCATGGAATGTTTACGATGAAAGGTCCTGTTGACTCTGTATCTATGGTTACTCTTTATATGGATAATGAGAGTATTATGCCTATTGTTCTTGAGGAAGGTTCCATTGTGGTGTCTATTGAGAATACTCAAATCTCGGTTAAAGGTACACCTCTAAATGATGCTTTTTATAGTTTCATAGACAAAAAGCATTCAATGGAAATAAAGATTGAAGATTTGCAGCGTAAAGAGGCTCGTATGGTGATGGATGGTGTAAACTTGGAAGATGTGCATGAAGAATTAAATAAAGAGGGGGAGGCACTGGTTAAAGAAATGAATGTTTATGTCAAAAAGTTTGTGTCCGATAATTATGAGAATGTATTGGGTCCTACTGTCTTTATGATGCTTTGCAGCAGCTTACCTTATCCCATTATGACCCCTAGAATAGAGGATATAATGAAGGATGCTCCTGTTTCTTTTAAGAATGATAAGATGGTGAGAGAATTTATAGCGAAAGCTAAAGAGAATATGCAACTTCTTGAAGAACGCCGTCGTATGGAACAGAATGCAAGGAGAATGCATCCTTAATTATTAATCCTGATCGGCATTATAAACCATTCCCTTATACTGATCCGGTAAGCCACTTTCTACTGCGGCATATGCTTTTGTTATAGTTTCTTTAATGTTTGCATGCTCATTATCTTTTTGAGGAAGAATAGGGTCATGTATGACGAGTATCATACGATGCCGGTGAATCCATTTCCCTGTACGAGGAAGGATTTCAAAAGAGCCGTTTATGGTAACGGGTACTACTGCTAGGTGTAAATCATTTGCTAGTTGAAAAGCTCCTTTCTTGAAATATCCCATATGTCCTGTAAAAGTACGAGCTCCTTCGGGAAAAACCACAAGAGAAATTCCGTCTTGTAATGATTCCTTGGCTTTTTGTATGGTTTCCATTACTTTTCTAGGACCGGAGCGATCTACAAATATATGTCCTGCGCTTTGGCATGCTTTTCCCACAAATGGAATTTTTCGGAGACTTTTTTTCATCATCCATTTGAAATTACGACCAATAAAACCATAAATAAGAAAAATATCGAATGCGCCTTGGTGATTTGGTACAAACACATATGAAGTTCGTTTCTGAAGTTTGTCTTGTCCATGAACTTCTACAGGTATTAATAAAAATATGCAGATTAATTGTGACCATATTTTCCCCGGGTAGTATCCCCAGATATGGGCTCCTCCGAGTAATGAACCAACTGTTGTAATTACTGCTGTGAGAATGGTTAGTACAAATAAAATAGGTAATGCTATGCAAACTTGATAAATGTAGTATAATACTCTCATGTTCGATTTATTTTCATTTGCAAATATAACTTATTCTCTTTAATAAGTGCAGAGAGGGAAAATAAAAAAATAGCAGAGAGAAAAAAAGGGCTACCATTCTTTTTTGATGGTAGCCCTTCTTTTATTTAATTTCAAATTCTTCCTTCATGTCGATCTCTTCTCCTTTGGAATCATAGAAAATATATTCCAGGAAGGCGAGTTTTTGATTAGGGATAATTTTTATACCAAGTCCGTACTTTATTTGCCATTTACGTTTCAGAGAAACTAATCCCTGATTTACATATGCGGCGATATACGGGTGGATGTGTAATGAGAATTTCTTAATCTTCAATTTATAGACTAGATATTCAATTTTGTTCTCTAAAGTATCTGTAAAGAGAATGGATGATTTGATGGTGCCTTTACCAAAGCAAGTAGGACAGGTTTCGATGGTGTTAACATCCATTGCAGGACGTACGCGCTGACGGGTTATTTGCATCAACCCGAATTTACTTAAAGGTAAGATGTTGTGTCTTGCCCTGTCTTTCTGCATGTTGGCACACATGCGTTCGTAAAGCTTTTGACGATTTTCGGCCTCATTCATATCAATGAAGTCAACCACAATAATTCCTCCCATATCCCTTAGTCGCAATTGGCGTGCTAATTCATCAGCTGCTCCAAGGTTTACTTCAAGAGCATTGCCTTCTTGCCCGTTAGGGTTTTTGGTTCGGTTTCCACTATTTACATCTACAACATGAAGCGCTTCAGTATGTTCTATAATAAGATACGCGCCACTTTTGTAAGAGATCGTTTTACCGAATGAGGATTTAATTTGTTTGGTGATGCTAAAATTGTCATAAATAGGAATTTGTCCTTTGTACTGTTTTACAATACCAGCTCGTTCTGGAGCAATAAGTGATACATAATCTTTAATCTCATTAAAAACAGCATCGTCGTTAACGAATATGTGCTCAAAAGAAGGATTAAAGAGGTCGCGAAGTAGAGCTACTGCACGACTTGTTTCCTCGTAAATAAGAGTCGGAAATTTAGTCGCTTTTTGTACTTTTGTAATGCTCTCTTCCCAATGTTTTAGTAACACTTTAAGTTCTCCGTCAAGTTCTGCAACGCGTTTTCCTTCTGCTACTGTACGAACAATCACTCCGAAATTTTTCGGTTTGATACTCATTAGCAGCTGTTTGAGGCGTGCACGTTCTTCGCTTGATTTAATTTTTTGAGATACTGAAACCTTATCATTGAATGGAATCAGAACCAAATATCTTCCGGCAAATGAAATCTCGGAAGTTAGTCTTGGTCCTTTAGTTGAGATAGGTTCCTTCACAATTTGTACCACCACTTCTTGTCCGACTTTAAGTATATTGGCTACAGAGCCATCTTTTTCAAGATCGGGAAGTATTGTTGCTTTTGTGATTGGAGCGAGCTTCTTTTTGTCGCTTAACGTTTGCTTAACGTACTTTTGGAGGGAATTAAATTGAGGTCCTAAGTCTAAATAATGAAGGAAAGCATCTTTCTCGTAACCAACATCCACGAAGCAGGCATTTAATCCCGGCATTAGTTTCTTAATGCGGCCTAAATACATATTACCTACCGAGAAAGAAATATTTCTTCCTTCGCTTTGAAGTTCCACCAAACTTTTATCTTCAAGTAGGGCTATGGATACTTCTTTAGGTTGTACGTCTACTACGAGTTCGCTTGTCACTACTGTCTCCTATATTATTTAATTAAAAAATGAACGTTTGATTTAACAATTTGTTCATATATTGACCTTTAAACAAAGAACAAACCCGAAAGACGTTTGCTTCACAAGTTTGTTCTTTATTTCTGTTCAACAGACTAAAAAAAATTATTTCTTTGTTTTATGTCTGTTCTTTCTTAGTCTTTTCTTACGTTTGTGAGTAGACATTTTATGTCTTTTCTTCTTTTTTCCGCTTGGCATAGCTTCTACGTTTTATGGGTTAATACTCTTGTTAACTATTTATTTTTTTACTGCAAGAGATAATTCTTTTGCAGGCTTAAATGCCGGGATATTGTGTTCCGGGATAATAATTGTTGTGTTTTTTGAGATGTTACGTGCAGTTTTCTGAGCTCTCTTTTTTATAACAAAACTACCAAAGCCCCGAAGATAAACATTCTTTTCTTGTACTAAAGATTCTTTCACTGTCTCCATAAACGCCTCAATAGTGATGAGCACTGTTACTCTTTCAATGCCGGTATTCTTCGCGATCTCGTTTACAATATCTGCCTTAGTCATTTTTTTCTTAAAAAAATATTATTACTATAATTCCTTATAATCGATACTCGATTTTTGGGAATGCAAATATATAGGTTTTTAAGTAGCTAAAAAAATATCTGCTGAACATTTTTCTAAAAAACTCTGTTTCTTTGTTCTATATACTGTAGGCTTTACTTAAAGTTGCTACATTTGGATCTTTTTAATTTAAAATATTTATGTTGAAAGACCGAAATCTCTTTAGCAGATTCTTGCTTGATTGGTATAAGAAACATGGGCGTGATTTGCCATGGAGAAATACATCTGATCCATATTTAATATGGGTCTCTGAAATAATTTTGCAACAAACACGGGTGCTGCAGGGATATGAATATTATCTTCGTTTTGTTGATCTTTTTCCTGATGTTACAACTTTAGCTCAAGCAAGTGAAGATGAAGTAATGAAATCTTGGCAAGGGTTGGGGTATTATTCTCGTGCTAGAAATATGCATGCTGCTGCTAAAAATATGAATGGCACGTTTCCTCGAACTTATGCTGGAGTGCTTGCTCTAAAGGGGGTAGGGGTATATACTGCGGCGGCTATATGTTCTTTTGCTTATGATATGCCTTATCCGGTTTTAGATGGTAATGTTTATCGGGTTCTTTCGCGTTATTTAGGTATTGAAATTCCTATTGATTCGGCAGAAGGGAAAAAACTATTTCTATCTTTGGCAGAAGAACTATTGGATAAAGAACATCCGGCTCTATATAATCAGGCTATAATGGATTTTGGTGCTATACAATGTGTACCTTCTTCACCGGATTGTTCTGCTTGCCCATTAGCTGTAAGTTGCATGGCATATGCTAAAAATTTGGTTACTAAATTGCCCCTTAAAAAGCATAAAGTGAAAACCTCTAATCGCTATTTTAACTACTTATATGTTAATGCAGGTGAATATACCTATATAAATAAGCGAGTAGGAAAAGATATCTGGAAAAATCTGTTTGAATTGCCGTTGATTGAAAGTTCTTGTTCGCTTGAAGAAGAAGATTTTTATGCTTCGAAGGAGTTTCGTCGTTTGTTTATGCCAAATGAATCTCTAGTTGTTCGCATGTTATGCCGCAATGTGAAGCATGTACTCTCTCATAGAATTATTTATGCTACGTTTTATGAAGTTATTTCACCTGATACGTCAAATGCTTTTAGTAATTATATAAAAATAAGGAAAGAAGATTTGGATAATTATGCTGTTCCACGGTTATTACATTCTTTCTTTGAAAAATATTTGTAAAAAGCGGATTGATTCTTGCATTATGTTTTTATTCTGTTTAATTTTGGCATCAGAATCATTTTTGATTTTTTTAATCATTTATAGAGTAAAGAAGAAAAGGAAAAGAATATGTCAGTGAATAAAGTAATTTTGTTGGGAAATGTTGGTAAGGATCCTGAAGTAAGATACCTTGATACGGGAATTGCAGTAGCTAGCTTTCCTTTGGCGACATCTGATAGAGCTTATACTTTGGCTAACGGAACTCAGGTTCCTGAAAGAACTGAATGGCATAATCTTGTTTTGTGGCGTGGATTGGCAGAAACCGCAGAAAAATACATCCATAAAGGCGATAAATTATATATAGAGGGTAAAATAAGAACTCGTTCATATGATGATCAGGCTGGAGTGAAGCGTTATGTGACGGAAATTTTTGTAGACTCTATGGAGATGCTTACTCCAAAATCAAATGCTCAGGGAAGTGGAAATTATGCTCCTACCCAGCAACCGGTTTCACAATCACAACCAGCTCAATCGGCTCAACCATCTGCAACTTCATCAGAAGATAATTTGGCTGATGACTTGCCGTTCTAAATTGTTTAACTAAAATCACAATCTTTGGACCCAGACGCTTATTTATGCCAGTTGGCAAATGTTTTTAATGGTATAACCCTAACTTATCCTTCTGTATCGGCAGTTATAGCCATTGTTTTGGCAGGCTTACTATTGTTGTTATCAGGTTTTGCTTCCGCTTCTGAAATAGCTTTTTTTTCGTTAACCCCTTCAGATCTGCATGACATTGAAGAGCAAACTCATCTTTCTGATCAAAAAATTACTAGTTTATTAAGTAATTCTGAGCGATTGTTAGCTACTATTTTGATTACTAATAATTTTGTGAATGTGGCTATAATTATGCTATGCAATTTCTTTTTCATGAGCATTTTTACATTTACGTCTCCTATTGCAGAATTTTTTATATTAACGGTTGTATTGACCTTCCTTTTATTGCTTTTTGGAGAGATTATGCCTAAGATTTATTCAGCTCAAAAGGGACTTGCTTTTTGCCGATTTGCAGCACCTTCAATTTGCATGCTTCGGACATTTTTTTATCCGTTGTCATCTGCAATGGTTCGCTCTACCGGTTTTCTAAATAGACATTTTATACGTAAAAACAAAAATATTTCTGTAAATGAATTGTCGCATGCACTAGAGTTGACAGACAAGGCGGAACTTTCTGAAGAGAATAGGATTCTTGAAGGAATTATCCGTTTTGGTGGAGAAACAGCTAAAGAGGTGATGACTTCACGTTTGGATGTGGTTGATTTGGATATTCGTACTTCTTTTAAAGAGGTTCTGCATTGTATTGTTGAGAATGCCTATTCAAGAATTCCTGTTTATTCAGGATCAAAAGATAATATAAAAGGTGTTTTGTATATAAAGGATTTGTTGTCACATATCAATAAAGGAGATAATTTTCGTTGGCAATCTTTAGTTCGCCCGGCTTATTTTGTGCCAGAAACGAAAATGATTGATGATTTGTTGCGTGATTTTCAAGCTAACAGAATACACATAGCTATTGTGGTGGATGAATTCGGCGGAACATCAGGCATCGTGACGATGGAGGATATTATAGAGGAGATAGTAGGTGAGATAAATGATGAATATGATGATGAAGAGCGCACTTACACTATTCTCAATGATCACACGTGGGTATTTGAAGCCAAGACTCAATTGTCTGATTTCTATCGGATAACTGCTACTAATGAAGATGATTTTACTAAGGTTGCAGGTGATGCGGATACTTTGGCAGGTTTATTGCTGGAGATAAAAGGCGAATTTCCCGTACTTCATGAAAAAGTTGTTTTCTTGAATTATGAATTTGAAGTTTTAGCTATGGATAATCGTAGAATATTAAAAGTTAAATTTGCTATCAATGAACCTCACTATCAGACAAAAGCATAATTTGTTTATGGGGCTATTTGCCTTCTTGCTTTTATTGCTTATTCTTTTTATTGCTTAGCATATATTTTTTATTTATGGGATTGTTTCTGGAACATAGAACAGATACTTTTCAATTGGGTATTTGGAAAATAGACGAATCTATTGAAGAGTTACTTACGTTACTCCCTTGTGTTGCTAAATATAAAGCTGCATCAGAACATTTTACTTCTATGCACCGGCAGATGGAATGGCTAGCTGTTCGTGTGTTGCTGTATACACTTCTTGGTGAAGAGAAAGAAATTGTTTATGTAGAAAGTGGAAAACCTTATTTAAAGGATAATTCGTATTATATTAGTATATCGCATACTCGTGGTTATGTAGCTGTAATCTTTAGTTTTTTACCCGTTGTAGGTATAGATATTGAAAGATTAGGAGAACGTGTGCGTAAGGTAGCACATAAATTTATGCGTGATGATGAAGTGCTTTCATTTTATGACGGTACTGATTTGTGGTCGATGCTTCTTCACTGGTCTGCAAAGGAGGTAATGTTTAAGTGTTTGGATAAATCTGAAGTGGACTTTCGCAGGCATTTACAAATTTCTCCTTTTCAAGTAGAAGAACATGGAACTTTTGAAGCTCGAGAATATCGCACTACTGAGGAATTTGAATTTAATATTCATTATCTTATCTATCCAGAATTTGTGCTTACTTGGCAATGCAGCAATAATCTTAAAATTTAAAGTTCAGACTAAACACCTCTAAAGTGCTTAATCTGAACTTTTTATAGGGTAAATAACTTATAGCTTATTTTTCGGTTAAAGTAATGCCATCTAAACAGAAATTCTGAGAGGTCCTCATACCATTTTCTCCTGTATCTGAAGATGATGGAATAAACTTGATACTAGTAGCATTAGCTAGGCCGGATAGGTTGAACCAAATCCAATCACTTATTGGTTTATCATTGTCGTTTGTATAATTAGCTAAGTAAATTTCTGCACTGCCAATGCTCTTGTTTTGCTTATCATAGCCTGTTGCTGTAACTTTGTACCATCCTCCTTTTTTAAATGGAATGGCGTAGGCATCTCCTTTGATCATTCCATTGTATGCATATGTACTATTTGTAATCCAAACTCCTTTGATAGCATATTTATCGGGATTATTAATGGTTATTAGGGCAGGTGTATAGTCATTGCTATAAGCGGCGATATATGTTGTACCTGTTTTGGCTTTTCCGGAAATAGGAGCAGGACTGTTGGATGTTTTATTGTCGCTTTTATTCATATAAGTGAAAGCTGAAAAATAGTAATTAGAACCAGATACTGAATAATAATGATTGAGTGTTACTAATTGATTGTTGTCCTGAAAGTTATCCACATAATAGTATCCATCAACATGCGTACTAGTAGATATGAATTGACTGTTTGCTTCAGTTAATCTGTTCTCGAAACTAATAAGAGTATCTAT
This sequence comes from uncultured Bacteroides sp., assembly GCF_963677685.1. Taxonomy (NCBI): domain Bacteria; kingdom Pseudomonadati; phylum Bacteroidota; class Bacteroidia; order Bacteroidales; family Bacteroidaceae; genus Bacteroides; species uncultured Bacteroides sp. Next base: position 3,045,692 of record NZ_OY782186.1, on the reverse strand, counting down.
TTCATCATCATTGCTACATGCGCTAAAGATAAATACAGAAAGTAGTAAAAGTAAAGATAATTTTTTCATAATTTTTTATTTTTAGTTGTTTATTTTATAATGGTAAAATTTATTTTGAATAATGTAAATCTTCAATAGTAGATATTTCGGTTGAAGCTTCACCCATCCAACCGCAATCTTGGTTAACAGCAGTGTATATTTTTACAAAATCAATTCCGTCCAGTTGCATCGAACGACCATTGTCGTCTACTGCCCAGTCTATTTTAAAGTTGCTGTATTCTGTGTTATTGGGATGGTTATCGGCATATCCCCAGTTGAAACAGTAGGAGACCCAGTGTTGAGATTCAGCAGTTCCTTCATTAATGGCATTGTCGGGTAAGCGAGTCCCTTTAAAAGTTATCTCATCTCCTATCCATATCGGATAATAAGAGTCCTGTGTGTGAAACTTATTCCTGTAAATATATCCTTCATTCCCTTGATTATCTTTCCACTTAACATTGGTATTCGATGGTGTAGGGCGGTAATAGGTTATTTGATAGTTGTGAGTTACTTTTGTGGAATTGTACTCGCTCCCCGCCAACTCATACCATTCATCATCGGGCTTGCCATTACCATTTACATCTTTTGAAACTAAAACAATACCTGGCTCTGAACTCCCTCCGGGTTTGCCTGTGGCAGTTCCATACATGTCATAATATGCATTGCCATATATTTTGAAATCATATTCTCCTGATACGTTTTGTATTGTGTGGTCAAAACCTATTGTGATATTGCCACCGAAGCCACCTAAGCTAAGTAGCAATTTGTTTTTAATTTGAACGGTGGCAAATTTTAAAACTTCATCAGCAGAGTATCCCTCCTTATAGGCAGTGGTGTTAGTGTTCATATATTGGCAGGGTGCAGGGTTATATTCCCAAACTTTATTGGCATATGCACCGGAATTATCATTAGCAGAATCATCGGCACTACTTTGAGATGCTTTATCACTGAATGCGATGGTGTTAGGGTTAATGCCTATGTCTTTATACCGAGAGAGTAATGTTCCTTGGGGGCTGAAGCAAAGAACATCTCCTGTAACTTTGTAATCATAAGCATCGGTTATATATACATTTCCACTATAAGGATTTACATTAATACCATATGGAGTAGTTACTGTTGTGCCATCTGTTATGAAATTCTCTCTTTCTATGTTTCCTGTTTGGATGTTGAACACTTTGATCCATGATTGACTCGTCGCATAGTCATAATTATACAAGTAAGCATAGTTGTCATTGATGGCAAAATTGAGTACTGCATAATTATATGTTTTAACTACTCGATCTGTTTGGCTGTCGATCTCGACAAAATGGTAATCTCCTTTTTGCATGTTGCCGCGAGTAACCACGTAGACATTACCATATTTATCGGGCAATATTTTACCAGGGTTATTTCCTACTATGATTTTTTTTGTTTCAGTAAAACTGTTCAGATCAACCACAGAAACGCTATTATCATAATTCGGACTGTTTAAACCTCCCGAGTTGGATACATATAGTTTGTTGTTTTGTATACAAAGACCATCCGGATTTTCACCAACGTTGGTATATGCTTCTATGGATAACGAAGTGGTGTCAATGCGTGCTACTGTACCATCAAACGAGCATACATAGGCTTTCCCTTCATTAAACGTAATATAGCGAGGCTGTCTGGAACTACCATTGTTGCCGGTCATTGCTATTTGGGTAATAGAGGTGCCTGTGTTGAGATCTACGACTTCTATCTGACTGGATACATTAACTACTATATAAAGTTTAGAACCGTAGATACTCATGTCATTAGCTGTATCGCCTAAGCCTCTATTGTTTATTGTTTGAAAATAATTTTTGTTCATGGAAGAATTCTTGAAAGAATAGCGCATAAGTGTGCTATTGTTCATATTAAAGAGTCCTTCGCTCAATACATATACTTCCTCTGTTCCAGAATCCGTAAAGGCGCCGTTGCCGGAATTATCTTCGGGTATGTCTGTTATATCGTTACATGCATAAAATAACAATGCTATTAGGAGTGAAATTAGATTATATTTTTTCATTAATAGTTGACTTTAATAGTTGCTCTTATAGAGCGACCTGGCATAGGGAAATTTTTAACAATCTCATAATTTTTATTGTTTAAATTGAGAATTTCAAGACTAAGAGATGTTCTCACTTTATTAATCAGAAATTCTCGGTTAACCGATATGCTCTGATCGCTGTAACCCGCTAATCGGTTATCACTGATGTTCTGTCCTAGCATATATCTTTTGCCGGCTGATAAGAAAGAATAAGATACGTTTACCCACGGTGTTTCAATACCTGCTTGTCCGGATCCTGATATTCTCGGAGTATAAGCAATTTGGTTTTTATAAGTTTTATCTTCAGGTCTTGTCACATCTAATGCTTCTTGATAAGTATAGTTGCCTGAAAAATTGAAGCGTATTTTTTCGTATGGTTGCAGAATAATACGTGCGGTGATGTCTATCCCTTTTATCTCAACTTTACCTAAATTAACCATGCTCCATACAAAGATGTTTTTGGTCGGTGTTGCTATGATTTTATCGTCTACTTTATTGTAATATCCATCTATGCTTGCTGATAGATACGAAATGAATTGGGAAATCTCTTTGCTATAAGTGATTCCTAAATTGTATTGAGACGTTTTCTCAGGTAATAATGTTCTATTGCCTATTTGTCCATAGTATAGGTCATTAAAACTAGGTAATCGGAAACTGTTTTTGTAGAAAAAACGTAAGTAGAAATCCTCATCGTTCACCGGTTTTATAGATAGACTGAAGTTTGAACTGATTTTCCGATGATTTTTAGCGCTTTGACCAGAGTGAGTCTTTTCATTAATCACTGTACTCAGTAACGATGCTGATGCAGTAAGCCATTCGTTGATGTATTTTCCTGCAAATGCTGTTAATAGAGAGTAGCGGGTTGGCCCTACAAAATCGTTTAAATTAGCATTTAGCGAATTAATGCTTCCATCAGTTGATAGGGAGAAAGAGAAATTATCTATAACTCTATACAATGCAGTTCCGGAAATGTAATACTCTGTTTGGTAATAGGTATTTTCTGTTTTACCTTCAGAACCTTTATAATCTGGATCTAGATATTTCTGATAAGCCCAGTTCCACTTAGCAGATGCCTGTATTGCCCATCTTTTGCTTATATTTTTCTTGTAACGACTTTGTGCGAAGAAATTTTTATCCCATAAATGTTGAGAGGCGTAATCATAGTATAGAGTAGTGGCAGCAGGTAATCCTCGTGAAGACTGATAATAATAAACTTTTAATCTCCATTGTTCACTGTTTGAGAAATTTCCAAAAAGTTCAGCTTCTGTTCGTAATGTTTGTACCTCTGTATTCTTTCGTTTTTCATGAGAAGTACTATCGTTTGCACCTCCGTAGCGAAGTATATATGGATAGCGTCCATCAGCAGACATCCATTCACTATTTAGTGATGCTGCCCATTTCTTGTTTATCTGTTGTTCAATTCTAAAAGAGGGATTAATGAGTCCCCACGAACCGGATTTTAATGAGCTTGAAAAATTGGTTTTTTTTCTCTTATTAAAATGAGGAGTTAATGTCTGTATATTTAATATTCCTGCTGATGAAAAGAAGCGTGCCGGTTGAAATATGTTGTCGCTTTGTCCATTATTAAGCGAGAGTCGATCGACATTATCCAATGAAAAACGTCCGATGTCAATTTGCCCTGTTTGAACATCACTTAAAGCTATTCCATCATATCCGATGATGGTGTGTGAGGCTCCCAAGCTTCGAAGAGAAACAGTTTTTAAGCCCCCAATGCCTCCGTAATCTTTTACTGTTATTCCTGCAAAATGCTTTACGGCATCTGATACTTGTAAAACATTTAATCTTTTTAGCTCCTTATTGGTCAGTATTTGAGTCGGCATACTAGCACGGAGCTCTTGCGTATGATAATTTTCGGATATGATTACCTCGGGAATGGAATAGATTTGCAATGAGTCATGCTTATGCTTTTCTTGAGCAAAAAGAGTAATAGAATAGAAAGCTGCTAAGGTTACTATTCCTAAATATTGAAAAACATTTAAAGTATTATGTTGAATCATAAGTTTTTGCTCTTTCCTCGAAAGCAGTGATTAATATGCATGGCAGGTCTTCTGACTTATTCCAGTTAGTAAGAGCCTTCCCGGGTTTGCCCAGTGGCTAGTGGTGCTTGCTTACAACTTTTATGGATTTTACAGCAGCGGGACTGTTCAGGACTTGCACCTGATTCCCTTTTAATCAGAACTTTGTAAGATAGAGCTCATGAACCTATGCGGCGCGAAGATACAAAGAATCTTGGACTTTATTTATGATTTTTGTGGAGAAATAGAGTTCTTGAATATTGTGGAGTACCTTTTCCCTAAAAATATATCAGAGTTGTACCCTTCTGTCAAAACAGAGAGGTAGACAGCTTTGTTAGCCTGTTGTTTTTTTATTTATAGTATGTTGTGCTTTTTGAAGTATAGCTCAATCTCTGGTAAAAAGGCGTCCTTTAATAATACCTTTTTCTCTTTATCAAGTAAATAGAGTGTAGGTATTGCTTTCAGGTCATAAATGTTTTTTGTTTTAATAGTGACTCCTTTATCATATCCATTAATCCATTCTTTAGGAAAATCATTGATATGTTTTTGCCATTCATCTATTTCTGCATCTGGATATATTGCTACTATTTTTAGTCTTTTATTAGTTATTAATTGGTTGATGATAACTGAAAATTTGAGTTTATTAATAGTTTCTTCACAAGCATGACAGCCGGGATTATTGAAAAATAGTAGAGTAAATTCGCCTGGAACTCTATACAAATTGGTTTTGATACCTGAAATAAGGGTATATGAAAAATCAGTCGCTAGTTGTCCAACGCGATTTTTTAATGCTAGTTTGAGTCGGTCTTTAGGTCGAATTTTTTCAGCATCACTTAATGTAGGGGTTTTAACCATAACCTCTAATATAGGAATATACAACTCTTCTTCCTGCAAAGGAGAATTTGGGTCATATAAGTATTTATCTGCTAATTCAGTAAAGTATTTAAATACTTTTGTGTTTTTGGTTGAAATAGCTCTCATCATTGCTTTTATGACTCTTTGGGCTTCCGGTAATGGGCTTTGCTTAAGTAAATCAATATAATTGACCCATCCTTGCTCCGTTATTTCGGCTCGATGAATATAGCTAGTGTCATTGAAATCAAAATTGTCCCAATAGTGTTGTACTAAATATTTTTCGCGTTCTTTTGGACTGCTAAGCATGGTCGGTATGGTTGGCAAAGGGAAACTCTCTATCTTTTTTTCTATGTTATTTTTAGTTTCTACTATTTTATTCTCAGATCTTTTATCTGGGCTTTTCCCATTTTGGCATGAGATGAAAAGAATAATTATAATAAATAGTGATGAGAAAATTCTGCCATTCATAAATCTAAAGTAATTGTTATGTAGCAAAAGTACAAAACAAAGTTTTAAAAATCAATGTGTTAGATAAAAATATATTTTTTGTAGCTCCTTTCATTTTTCTTTGGCTAGAGTGAACACGAATTCAAGTCCCCCTCCTTGATTGTTTTTGGCAGATATACTTCCTCCGTGGATGATTACGGCGTTTTTAACAATGGCCAAGCCTAGCCCCGTTCCTCCTAATTTACGAGAGCGTCCTTTGTCTATTCTGTAGAAACGTTCGAAAAGTCTGTTCAGATGCTCGGGAGATACCCCAACGCCTGTGTCTGCAAAGCTGAAGTAGTAAAAAGTCTCATCTTCGCGGAAGCAGTTAATGTGAATGGATATGTTTGTTCCGGCGTAGGCAATAGCGTTATCTGTTAAGTTGCGGAATATAGAATATAGTAATGAGTAATTTCCGCGTATTTGTATGTTCTTGTGTAATAAATTGATTACAGTGATCCGTCTTTCTTCTAATTCAAGAGCTACTTCATTGGTTATATTTGTAATCAAAACATTGATATCAACTTTCTCCATATCGATCATGTTAGAAGCCTCATCCATGCGTGTTAAAACAGAAATATCCCTTAACAATCGGCTGAGTCTATTGCTTTGTGCATAACAACGTTCAAGAAAAATCTTCATTTTTTCCTGCGGAATATTATCGTTATTTACAATTGTTTCCAGATACCCTTGTATACTACTTACGGGAGTTTTTAATTCATGGGCAATATTTTGGGTCAATTGTCTTTTTAATCTTATCTGCTCTTCTTCCATTGTGATATCATTGATAGATATTTCAAAGCTCATATCCTGAAAGATAATGCATTCAACGGTAAAAGTTCTTCCATTCTTGTTGATGCTAATAGACATTCTTTTCTCTTCTCTCTGTATTGGTTTCTTGTGTACTTTGTTGATAAAGTTAGTTATGCTATGAAACTCAGTAATATTAAATACATCTTCAGAAGTTAACAGATTTGAATCCGATATCAGATTACCATATTGCGTGAATAAATTATTTACTAATATTTCTTTTTTATCGTTGGTGAAAATACCCAATCCCTCGTGTGATATCTGTAAATGGGTTATCAATTTTTCTCGTTCAATATATAAAGCTTCTTTAGTCTCGTGTAAACGTTTGTAGATTTGAATGATATGCCGAGATATTTCTCCTAATTCATTTTGAGGAGTTTTTGATTCCATATCAGTCTCTATAGGCTCGTTCCTGTCTGCTCTCATAGCGAATTCTCTGAGCTGATTTATTGAGTCTCCTAGCTTATTTGTGAATTTATAGAAAATGAAGATAAGAGCTAATGTAATGATTGCAGTAAACCATAAATAGCCTGGGTCAATTTTTAAACTTTCTTTTAAATCAATGTTATATGGCAATGCTGTACGAATAATATAGTTATTATATGCAGTTGCCGAATAGAAATATGAAACACCTGTTGTTGCTGATGTACGTCTAACGTCGTATCCACTTCCGTTCTTGAGCGCGGTCTGAACCTCTTTACGTCCTAAATGGTTTTTTAAACGCTGTTTATTCTTTTCATAGCTGTCATAAATAACTTTCCCATCAGGTCTTATGACTGTAGCACGTAAATCTTGAATGCTGTAGTGGCGTATATAATAATCTAATACAGAATCGATGTTTTGTTTGTTGTTCTGAAGTTTTTCGTACAGTCTCTCATTGTAATCTTGTAGTTTAGTATGAAGTAACTCTATTTTATACTCTTTTTCCCGTTGGTATTGGTAGGCTAAAAAGCATCCTACAAAGACTAAAAACAATAATATAACCGAAAGAAATAACTTTCGGTTAAATGAGAGGATATGTTTGTTGCTTTCCATGAATATTTAACTAGCCTTTTATTCTGTTTCAAAACAATAGCCATATCCTAGCCTAGTAACAATGCGTTTACCGTATATCCCTATTTTTTTTCTTAAGCGTGTGATATTTACATCGATTGTACGATCTAATACATAGACTTCGTCACTCCAAATGCGACTTAAAATATCTTCGCGTGAAAAGACTCTTCCCTTATTTTGTAATAGGAGGAAGAGTATTTCAAATTCTTTTTTGGTGAGTGAAATCTCTTGCTCATCGATGCTAACTTTCTTTTTAGTAATATCAATTACGAGTGACTGATATTCGATGCGTTCAGGAACTTTTTCTGTGTCAGGGTTTACTGTACGTCTTAGTACTGCTTTTACCCGAGCAATAACTTCTCTTAAAGAAAAAGGTTTGGAAATATAATCATCTGCTCCGATGTTAAATCCTGTAACCGTATCATTTTCTGTATCTTTGGCAGTTATGAATATAATGGGTACATTTGCTGTTTTTTTGTCTTTTTTAAGCATGTTACCCATTTTGAATCCAGATATTTCTCCCATCATTACATCTAATAAAAGTAAATTATAGCTTTCTATGTTTAGTTTTAGGGCCTCTTCGGCTGAGTTTGCAGTGTCTACTTCGTAGCCTTCATTCTCAAGATTAAACTTTAGGATTTCACAAAGATCTTCTTCATCATCTACAACTAAAATGCGATATTCATTCATAGATTTTTGTTTTTGTTGTTAATTGCATATCTGATTCTTAAATATAGGCAAAGTTAAACTTTTTATTTTCTTCGGCACAAAGGTGAGATAGTTTTATTACAGATAAATGAAACAAGTGTTACGTTTTGATGACAAAGAATACTGTTTATGAAATAATCCTCTATCTTTGTCTTAATTAAATGAATTTCAGTAGAATATGATAAAGATTAATTGGGAGTTTCGTAAGAAAGCGGCTTTGTTTATTGCTCTATTGTTTTTTTTAGTAATAGGATTGATATATATATTTAATCTTTCTTCTCTCGAATCTGATTTTGAAATTACAGATGAGTTGGGTGGTAATATATTCCCTTCTGCAATATTATCCGTAGCCACTACTGATGTTCAGGTTATTCAACCTTCTGATTCCGTTTACGTTGGTAATCCTAAATCGTGTATTTCTGTTCGGCTGAAATCTCATTCTCCTTATACACGTATTCGGATTAATGTTGCTGAAACTCCCTTTTTTTCACATTCAGTATCTGAGTTTGTATTAGAAAAACCTCGTACGGAATACACGGTTTATCCAGATATTATATGGAACTATGAGGCTTTAAAGAATAATGTACAGGCGACACCCGTCAGCATTGCAATATCTGTAGAATTGGTGGGAAAAGATCTCACTCAGCGCGTGCGCACTTTTTCTGTTCGGAGTATTAATGAATGTTTACTAGGTTATGTTAGCCATGGAACAGACTTTCATGATACAAGTGTTTTCTTTGCAGCCTATGTCAATGAAGATAATCCAATGATAGATAGGCTATTGCGCGAGGCTCTTAATACCCGTATTGTTAATCGCTTTTTAGGGTATCAGAACTCTAGAAAAGGAAGTGTAGATAAACAAGTCTATGCACTTTGGAATGTGTTGCAGAAACGTAATTTTCGTTATAGTTCCGTTTCTAATACCAGTTTATCTAGCAATGTTGTGTATTCGCAGAGGGTACGTACATTTGACGATGCTTTAGAGTCGTCTCAAATAAACTGTGTGGATGGTAGTGTACTTTTTGCTTCTTTATTACGCGCTATTAATATAGATCCGATATTAGTTCGAACTCCTGGTCATATGTTTGTAGGGTATTATACAGATAGGGGGCATAAAGCTATGCATTTTCTTGAAACAACTATGATTGGTGATGTTGATTTAGATGATTTTTTTCCAGATGAACAGCTTGATTCTACTATGGTTGGCAAGTCACAAAATCAAATGTCATTAATTACATTTGATAAATCAAAAGAGTACGCTGACGAAAAATACAAGCAAAATGAGACAGCTATTCATTCTGGTAGATTAAACTATATGTTTTTAGAAATTTCTAAAGAAGTTAGAAGAAAAATTCAGCCTATAGGGAAATAGAATTTTATACTGCTAATAAATAATATTATTGTTCTTATTTGTATCTAAAATGATAAATGCTGGACGAATCTTTTTTTGTTGTAATCTTATCTGTTTATAATATGTTTTTTTTGTTTTGAAAGTTTTGTTTTTAAATCCTTCTTTTATTTGGTTTCATTTGTGATCTTGATTTATTGTGTATAGAGGTATGACTATTCGTCTTGTTTATGAACTCTTTATTATTAAAGTGTAATTTGTTAATAGGTTTAGTTAATCAAATACGTAAGTGTGTTGATATATTGCAAAACACTGTTTATTTTGTACTGTGAAACTAAAAAAAAGGAAAATGAATAGTATTACCGATTTTGCAAATGTGCTAATTAGTGAATTAATTGATTCTGAACGGTATGGTACGGCAAAGGCTTATCTTTCTTCAGTTAGGAGGCTAAATTCTTTTATGGGTCATGCAAAGCTTGTTTTTGATGATGTTACCCCTGCATTACTAAAGCAGTATGAATTGTATCTTTATACTGAAGGCTGTAAGCGCAACTCCGTATCGCTTTATATGCGCATGTTACGTTCTATTTGTAATCAGGCTTACCGCCAAGGATTTATGTCGTCTGTGATTGGTCTCTTTGATGAGGTATTTACGGGGAATGATTCCGCAGAGAAGCGTGCTACCTCGCCTAATGTTATTAAACGTTTAAGTGAAATGGATTTAGAAGCTTATCCATCGCTAATCTTTGCTAGAGATCTTTTTTTATTGTCTTTCTATCTGAGAGGTATTCCATTTGTGGATTTGGCTCATTTGCGTAAGAGTGATATTCAAATGGGGGTCTTAAGATATAGACGTAGTAAAACGAAGCGTCTGTTAACAGTTGCTGTAGAGCCATGTGCGCAGGCTATATTAAAAAAATATGCTTCTTATACCAAAAAATCTCCTTATTTATTGCCAATTATATCTCCAGTTGGAGAAAGTGAATATAAACAATATCAAAGTGCTTTACGACTTTATAATAAGAGATTGGCGCGTATCTCGGTAATGTTGAAATTGAAAGGGCATTTGACTTCTTATGTTGCTCGACATTCATGGGCTACTGCTGCTTATCGTCAAGGTATACCAGTAACCGTAATTAGTGAATCACTAGGGCATGCTTCAGAAAAGGTTACATATACTTATTTGGCTTCTTTTGAGAATAGGACTCTTCGAAATGCGAACAGAAAAGTAATAGCTTTGCTTAACTTAAATTCAAGGAGAAAAATGATACCTAAAAAGCCTCCTATAATTTCTACTCTAAAGAATCTACTTTGAGAAGTTGCTAAAAAAATGTTGATGTTATAACTTACTGATGTGTCTGAAAAGTCTTATGGAAGGATAATAGTTGTATATTTTATCCATTCCGTTACTTGAAAGGTAACGGAATAATTATACTAAATGCAAAGATTCAATTAATTTGTAAAAGAGCCAAATGAAAAATGTTTTATTTTGTATTTTTATTTTTTCAATAAAATGTTACTAAGGCATAAGGGTTAAAATATACAAGTATTTCTAATAAGCTAAGTTGTAAACTTTATCGTTTATTAATTATCATATACTATATCTTTACAAGATATAAAAATAAAATCCATTTATTCTACTTCTATTAAATAGTATTATAACTTGATTTAAGACATGAATGCTTAATAAATGTACAATACTTAAGAAAAATAAAATCAAAACTTATATTGCGAATTCTATATTCCACTAATAATACTTCTGACAGGGACTATGAACTTCCTTGTAAGAATGAAAGACACCGTTTATTAAACGTATATTTTTTTGCTTTCTCAGTATAATTATTCCGTTACCTTTCAAGTAACGGATCTTTAAAAGATTGCAAAGACATTATGTTGACTTCAAGTACTAAAAAAGTTATAGCATTGCTTCATGAAATGTACTATCGCCATGAAGAGCTAAAAGCTAATTTGTTTGATTATTCGGATTCTTCAATTCAGGAAATGCTGAATTGTTTGAAGCAATCAGGTCTCATTTGTTTACGTGCAGATGGGAAGGACTCTTCATTGTCTTCATACGAGCTTTCTAAGCCATTGTTTCAAATAACTCTTCTAGATTTACTAATGGCAACTGGAGAAGGTATTTTACCTGTGTTTCAGAATAAAGAATCGATCTATGAAAATTATGGGACTGCAGCTTGCCGATTGGGTGTACTAAATGAGGTTACTTGTGAAATGCTAGGTAAAATTCATATAACAGATATATAATTGATTCTTCTTAGGCGTATACTAAATGTAGACTGAGTCTGCTTTCTCTTTTCTTGTTGTTTTTCTTCTTTAAATTTTAATATTTAAATAAAATACTCGTAATTTGTATGATGAAGATGCAATTAGCGAAGTTTTTAATAGCTGCATTGTGCTTTATAATCTCATTTTTGTTTTTATGAACATAATTTATAGAGATGTGTTATGACTCAGAAGAATAATAAATTTATCTCTCCCGGAGCTTGGTTTTCAATGATATATCCCTCTGACTGGAATGAGTTTGAAGATGGAGAGGGGAGCTTTCTTTTCTATAATCCAGATAAGTGGACTGGTAATTTTCGTATTTCAGCTTATAAAGCTGATCCAAATCTTCCTAATTCTAAAATGTATGGGCAGGAATCCGTTAGTCAGGAACTTGCTGAAAATCCATCGGCTACTGTTGCTAAAGTTGGTGACTTGAAATGTGCTTATACAAAGACGGTACTGAAGGAAAATGAATCGTCTTATGTAGTGCATTTATGGATAGTCGGTATAGATGATATAACTTTTGAATGTAGTTTTACGTTACCTTTGGATAAAACTTCAGTGAAAGAAGCTGAAGATATTATCGCATCATTGAAAGTCAGAGATTTGGATAAGAAGTATCCTGCTGAACTTATTCCTGTGAGATTAATAGAAATTCACCAAATAAATGAGGGCTTTGAATGGGTTGCATTGACTGTGAAAACTACTTTGAAAAAGGATTTTAAGGGTGTAGAAGACGACTTGTCTAAACTTCAGGAAATGATAGAGAAAGACTCTCTTGGGAAGAAACAGAAAGCAAATAGTATTGCGTATGGCATTGCTATTTGTGTTATTCTTGCTAATGAAATTGATGGCTTTGCATGGAAAACGCTTATAGATGGTAATCGCGAAGTTCCTGTATTGCAATATAAGGATAGTGAGACTGTGATTGATCCGATGAAGTTTGTTTGGAGTAAAGTGAAGAGAGGTGAAAGCTGCAATGTTATCACAGAATATGTTAGGATTATTGAAGAAATCGGCAAATAATATTTGCATTGAATATAATTTATGGTAAGTTATTTACAAGTAGATGGTCTCACTAAATCGTTTGGAGATCTATTACTCTTTGAAAATATATCGTTTGGTATTGCCGAAGGGCAGCGAGTGGGCTTAATTGCTAAAAATGGAACAGGAAAGACTACTCTACTCAATATAATATCAGGAAAAGAGGGATATGATGGAGGAAATATTGTATTTCGGCGAGATTTGCGTGTGGCTTATCTGGAACAAGATCCTCGTTATCCTGAGGAGCTTACAGTGCTTGAGGCCTGTTTTCATCATGGTAATAGTACCGTGGAGCTTATTAGAGAGTATGAGCATTGCATGGAGACAGAGGGACATCCTGGATTGGAAGAACTCTTGATAAGGATGGAGCATGAGAAAGCTTGGGATTATGAACGAAAAGCTAAACAGATTCTTTCCCAACTTAAAATCCGTGATTTTCATCAGCTTGTGAAACACCTTTCGGGTGGACAGTTAAAGCGAGTTGCTTTGGCTAATACTCTGATTACGGAACCTGATTTGTTAATTTTGGATGAGCCGACTAATCATCTTGATCTGGACATGACTGAATGGCTAGAAGGTTATCTGCAACGTACAAATTTGAGCTTGTTGATGGTTACCCATGATCGCTATTTTTTAGATCGTGTTTGTTCGGAGATCATGGAAATTGATAATAAGCAAATCTACCAATACAAAGGGAATTATAGCTATTATTTAGAAAAGCGGCAAGAGCGTGTTGATGCTGCAAATGTGGAGATAGAACGGGCTAATAATCTTTATCGTACAGAGTTGGACTGGATGCGCCGAATGCCACAAGCACGCGGACACAAGGCTAAATATCGTGAAGATGCTTTTTATGATTTAGAAAAAGTAGCCAAGCAACGAGTTAATAATGAGAATGTGAAATTAGAAGTTAAGGCGGCTTATATTGGCTCAAAGATTTTTGAAGCAGAGCATCTGTGTAAACGCTTTGATAAGTTGAAAATTCTCGATGATTTCTCTTATATATTTTCTCGTTATGAGAAAATGGGTATTGTGGGTAATAATGGTACAGGTAAATCTACATTCATTAAAATTTTGATGGGAGAGGTGCAACCTGATAGTGGTACTATTGATATTGGAGAGACGGTGCGCTTTGGCTATTACTCGCAAGATGGTTTGCTGTTTGACGACCAGATGAAGGTTATTGATGTGATTCAAGATATAGCTGAAGTTATAGAAATGGGTAATGGTAAGAATTTGACTGCTTCGCAATTCTTGCAGCATTTTTTATTTACTCCTGAAACTCAGCATAGTTATGTTTATAAATTGAGTGGTGGAGAACGCAGACGTCTATATCTTTGTACGATATTAATGCGTAATCCTAACTTTCTTGTGCTTGATGAACCTACAAATGATTTGGATATCATTACTCTAAATGTACTTGAGGAATACTTACAGAACTTTAAAGGATGTGTCATTGTAGTGTCTCACGACCGTTATTTTATGGATAAGGTGGTAGATCATCTTATGGTGTTTAATGGCGAAGGGGATATTCGCGATTTCCCAGGCAATTACAGCGATTATCGTGATTGGAAAGAAGCTCGTGCTCAAAAAGAAAAGGAAATAGAAAAACCTTTGGAAGAGAAAACAATGCGAGTTCGTTTGAATGATAAGCGTAAAATGAGCTTTAAGGAAAAACGTGAGTTTGAGCATCTGGAAAAAGAGATTGCTACTCTCGAGGAGGAAAAGAAAAGGGTAGAAGAAGAACTTTGTACCGGCACATTGTCTGTTGAGGAACTCACTGAAAAGTCCAAAAGGCTTCCGGAAGTGAATGCTCTGATTGATGAAAAGACAATGCGTTGGTTGGAATTAAGTGAGATTGAAGGATGAATCTAACAAATTATCATAGTCATTGCTCGTTTTGTGACGGACATGCACCGTTAGAAGATTTTGTTAAAGCTGCTATTGCCCAGGGATTTACCTCTTATGGGATTTCTTCCCATGCACCATTACCTTTTTCTACCCGTTGGACTATGGATTGGTCACAAATGCCAGATTATTTGGCTGAATGCAGACGTCTGAAGAAGAAGTATGCTAAAGAGATAGAACTTTATGTTGGGTTAGAAATAGATTATCTTAATGAAGATAGTAATCCTGCGATTGACCCATTTAGAAACTTACCGCTTGACTATCGTATTGCTTCTGTGCATTTACTCTATGATGATAATGATGAGGTGGTTGATATTGATTGTTCTCTGGATAAGTTTAGGACAATAGTGGATGAGCATTTTGATGGAGATATAATGCGAGTGGTTTGCCTGTATTATAAACGCTTATTTAGACTGGTAGATTTGGGAGGTTTTGATATACTTGGACATGCCGATAAAATGCACTATAATGCAAATACTTATCGTCCCGGTTTGCTAGATGAACCATGGTATGATACTCTGATGCATGATTATTTTGCTGCGATAGCCAATAAGGGATATATGGTAGAGATAAATACGAAGGCATTTCATCAATTGGGAACTTTTTATCCTAACCAGCGATATTGGAATTTGCTCAAAGAGTTGGGTATTCGGGTACTTGTTAATAGTGATGCGCATTATCCTGAGCGTATCAATAATGGTCGTGCTGAGGCTCTACGAGCTTTATCTGATGTTGGCTATACCCATGTGATGGAACTTCATCAAGGATGTTGGAAGGAAGTTGCTATTACACTCTCTTAAAACGTAAAAGTTTATTTATTGTTAGCTTCTAGCTTAGGCAATCACTAATTAATAGATATTGTGCCTTATTAGTGGCATGGAACTTTTTAAGAAAATGATAACTAAGGAGGATGTACTCTGGTAGAGGATAAATGATTACTTGATATACAACATTACATTATAAGTTATCAGCATAACTTATAATGTAATCTGAATAAGTTATAATGTAATTTAGTCTGGTTTTAATGAGAAATAGGGGGCAATATTGATAAAAAGAAGAGAGTTGAATGGAAGTCCAACTCTCTTCTTTTCAATAGTTTGATTACTTGAATATTTCTGCAAGTTTCTCATTCAAAGCTTCTCCTCTTAGACCTTTAGCTATGATATAACCTTTAGGGTCAATTAGAAAATTTGTTGGTATTGCTTTTACTGAATATAGTACAGCGGCTTCATTGTCCCAACCTTTAAGATCGGAAACCTGTGTCCAAGTTAGTTGATCCTTAGCAATAGCTGTTACCCAAGCGCCTTTAGCATCAGCTTTATCAAGCGATACACCAAGTATTTCAAATCCTTTGTTGTTATATTTTATATATGTAGCTTTTAAATTAGGATTCTCACGTCGGCATGGAGCGCACCATGAAGCCCAAAAATCAAGTAGTACATACTTTCCTCTAAAATCAGAAAGCTTAACCGTTTTGTTTTCCACATCATTTTGTGCAAAGTCGGGAGCTTGTATGCCTATTTGTGTTCTTTTAGTTTCAGCAATTACGTTTTCTACTGTTTTCCCTAATTCACTTTCTTTAATTGTTGGTGATAATTTGCTAAATATTTTATCAGCTTCAATAGCATCAAATCCAGGTTTTAAGGTCGAATTTAATAACATGATAGATAAGTATGAATCAGGATGTGTATTAGCATATTCTAATTTTATATTTGTTACCTCATCAGTTATGGCTTTTGCCCGGCTTTCCAAATCTTCAATATAGGCTTTGCTGTTCTGTTTTTCTGGACTTTGAGATTCATATTCTTGATTCAAACCATTATACTTTTCGATTAAAGGTTTCAATTTGGCAGTTATTATCTTGTTTTCAGAATTAAGTTCTGAACCGGTAACACTTGCTTTAGCTATTGAATCGTTACTATTTATGGAAATTGTTTTATTTTCAATAAGGAATGCAATCAAATCATATTTTGGTTTAATGGTTGGATTATCCGGAGTGCCATCATGATTTATACGAATATAAGCCTCTGTAGGAGCATCTACGGAACCTTTAAACTCAAAAGCCCCATTTGTGATTGTTGCAGAGTCCAAAACCTGAACCTGATTCTGAAAATACATCAAATAAGCTTTAGCAGGTGAATTTAAGTTGCCAACTTTACACTTTAATAAATAGGTGTTTTGGGCCATTCCCAAAGAGGGAATTAATAGCGCTAATAGTAATGTTTTAATTGTTCTCATTATTTTTTATTCTTATGATTCGTTGTTATTAGTTCGTGATATGACTTGGTATTCATTAAAATGCTATATCCTTCTTTAAAACTCTCATTACCTTCATTTATAACTCTTAGGTAAGATTTATTGCCTGAAAAAATCTGGGCTGCAACTTGCGCTTTAAATTCAAGAGATAATATTTTTATAGCATCTTCTTTCTGGTTTTTGTCAAGAGAATATCCTTGCTTTGAGGCTTCTTTAATCACTTGTTTAATTATTTTGACCGGTACTTTATATTTCTCTTGAAAAGCTTCTATTGTGGTGAAGTTCTTTTTTAACAGAGTTCTTTGATTATCAACATATTCAAAAGAACCTTGTTCTAATAACCCACTTGCCATAACTTCTTTCATCCAGTTGCTATATTCAAAAGGATTGATAGGAATATATTTATCCGGAATGATTCCTCCTCCTCCATATACTTTTCGTTTATTGATTAATGTATTGTACATTAATGAATCATTCGTTGGGATGAACTTAGCATTATTCATTTCTCCTGTTTTAAAACGATGCTCCACTTCCGAAAAATAATCTACATTTTTATAGGGCTTCTGCAATGAGCGTCCAGAAGGGGTGTAATAACGTGCTTCTGTAAGATCTACTATCGATCCGTCAAATAACATTTCCGGCTTTTGCATGAGACCTTTGCCAAAACTGCGACGTCCAACGATTACTGCTCTATCCCAGTCTTGAAGAGCTCCGGTAAGAATTTCGCTAGCTGAGGCTGTTGCCTGATTGATGAGTACAACTAATTTCCCTTTCATAAAATGCCCATTTCCTCCGACATAGTAATAATCTTTTCTTTCATCATTTCTAACGCTGTAATATACTAAATGATCTCGTGTTAAAAATTCGTCGGCAACACCTAAAGCAGATTCAACATATCCTCCTCCATTGTTTTGAAGGTCAAGAATTAAGCTCTTCATCCCTTTTTGGTTCATAGCGATGATTGTTGAATCAATTTCTTGGCGAGTTGTTTTGTTAAAAATACGTAAGGCTATATATCCGATACTATCGTTTACCATATAGGACGTTTGAACCGAATGATCCGGAATGAAGTTCCTTACAATATTGAATGAGAGCATTTTTTGATCTCTTAAAACGTCTAATTTTACAATTGTTTTTTGTGGACCTCTTATCTTTTTTAATATATCTACATTGCCAAGCTTTTTAGCTGCTACAACTTCATTATCTATTGAAATAATTCGATCGCCTGCCATTAATCCTGATGTTTCAGCTGGCCCGTCAGGAATAATTTGCGTTATACAAGCTGTGTCATTTTGCATACTATACTCAATGCCAATACCTATAAATGCTCCGCTCATAGCTTGTGATTTATCGGCATATTCTGCTTTGCTATAGTATTTCGAGTGTGGATCAAGACTCTTGAGGATAGCTGATATCGCTACATCAACGATTTCATCGTCATTTATTTTATCCACATAGTTGGTATGCAAAGTCTTTAGAAAAGCATCAAATTTTTCTTTAGGGTTGACTTGAGCATGGAGTTGGAATATACTTATGCTTATAGCCAGGATGCAAGATATTTTTTTTATAGAATATATCATTCTTCTATTCGTTTTTTAATAATTCAATCGCGTAAGAAATTTCATCAGATAGTTGGCTTGCACTGCCCGAATACCCTTCTGTAGTGTAACGGATATAGCCATCTTTTAAGATTACTTTTCTAGGAATTCCAGAGGAATTAAAGATGGGAGCAAATGTTGAGAAGACTGCATTCTGTTTTCCTGATTTAGGATTGATACCGTCATAAGTGAAATTCATGCGAAAACCTTCTTTTTTTATAAAATCTACAGTTTTTGCTCTATAGTCTCCATTTTGCATCGTTCCTATAAAGAAAAAATCGACATTAGGGTCATTGCTATATTTATCGACTACTAGCTGCATGCTTGGTAGGGCCTTAATGCACGGACTACACCAAGTAGCCCAGAAATCAAGTACGATAATTTTATCTTTCCAATCAGATGAATGAAGAATATTTCCATGTATATCCTCAAGTTCAAAAGGAGTATATTTGACATTCATGAGATCTTTTCTCACCATTTCTTTTAGAGTTTCTTTGGTATTAATCGATTTTAATGATGATATATAACTCTCAAAATTATTGGGGTCAGAATGCTCTTCTAGATATATTGATTTTAGTTTTTCGAACATTTTTGGTGATACTGCATTTTTGCTTACACAAGATTCTATGAAAGCTTTAATTTGCGCTTTGTTAGCATGCATATTTTCCAATATCTTCAAGTGAGTATCATTTAGTTCAGGAATAGTAAGTAATTCCTCTTGATTTAGATATTTGAAGTAGCTTAAAGCTTCATCATTAAAACCTAAATCGCTCAACAACCCAATGTGTATAACTAGACGTTTATCTAGTTCAGAATGTGCGTTGGCAATAGCGTGGTTCATAGAAAATATACCATTGGTAGCCATGGAACCATCATCTATTTTGTTAAGCATTGCGTCCATTAAGGGTCTTGCTAAAATAATTAATGAATCTTCTGGTACATGTTTTACAATGTAGTTTTTCTCTATGTTCCAGCGATACATTTCAGTGAGCGTTTTAAAGTTCATCTGAGGAATTATTCGCATGAATGCATCAAAATTTCTAGTTTCGAAATACAAACTTGATAGCATGCGATATGTTCCATAATAGATGAATTCTTGCTCATTAGGATTTTTTAGCCAATCAGCATATGGGAATTTCTTTAAAAAATCTTGGTATGAAGCAATTATATCCTTTGGATTTTTAGAGTTGTTCACTCTATTGCCGAAAGCTTCAAGCCTGGCAAATCCTCCTTTAGGGTATTTCTGTAAGATAACTGTTCTTAAACTATCTGCAATAGGAGTATTTTTAAGCGTGAATTTGTATATTGTTTGAATTTCACGCAATTCATTCTCGCTTAAATCATTCCGCTTTAATAGTTTATTTAACCATTGTGAGATATAAGTTGAAAATTGCTCTCCTTTTATCTCTTTTTGTATGTTAATATAGGTTCTGATATAGTTTTTTACATCAGAACCTGTTATTTTTGCCTCTTCATCCAAAAGTTTTGATAGAATGTTAGAATCAAGTTTCTCATCTGAATCTGTTACATAATTCAATAATCCACTTCCTAAACTAGGCATTTTAAGTAATGCTATACCGATGGCTGCTCCAGGGTTCTTTTTATCTTTTGATGTCACGGGGTTAATAATAAATCCCTGATTGTTGTTGTTGTCGATAGCTTCAGGATTTTCAAAATTCCCTTGATAGAATTTTAAAGCAGCGAATGCACATTTATTAGGCAATGCAATTTCTCCTTTATACTTACTACCTTGAGTTTTTAATACTACATCTTTAACTGTCCATTTGTAATTTGTGTATTCATATATAGAAGCATATATTGGCTTTGAGGTATCAAGCATGCTTCCTGTTGGATTATAGGTAAATTTCAACGTTTGTCCAACGATAGGTTTACTTGTTGACAAACTGAAGCTTCCTGTTGAGTTGTGAGCATTTACTAAAAAGCTAGAAAACAGTAAGCTAATGATGAATAATAGTTTCCTTTTCATTATGTTATATTGGGTTAATTGCAGTTCTAATAGAATCTTATATTATTATAGAGCATTCTTATCTAGGATTTTGACTAATTTCCTTATTTAAATCAATAATGTTTTGAGCAATAGGGAAAGTATAACGATTGCTCATGGGTTCTAGTGTATAGGTTACACCATCTACTGTTCTTTCAACTGTGCTTATTAATCCTTCTTCTGAACCTAATCTGCGTTGATCGAACCAACGTAATCCACGTCCCATTAGTTCTCGTTGACGCTCCTCAATAACAATTTTTAAAGCATCATTAACCGATTGAGCTTCGAGAGGCGTATAGTCTGCTGCTTGAAATCGCATTTTTCTCAGTTCATTTATCACGTTAATACCTTCTACATATAGATTGCTGCGAATTAAACTTTCTGCTTTAATCAACATCATCTCAGGAACTGAAAGTCCTACATTTATCTTTTCGTTGGTTAACTGATTCCGATAGAATGCTCTTCCTGTAAATGTGGGGGATAAACTTCCACCATCTCGCGTGTATAAGCTATAGCGAAGATCGTTTGTTGTGAATAAGTTAAGTAACTTACTATTAAGCGGTAGTGTCTGGTCGAAACTAGCAACTTTTGAAAGGATGATTTCAGGATCGTTAAATCTCGTTGGCATTGTAGACGTTGTTAATTCTCTCAGATCTAGCAAAGTATTTTGAATGTCGAGCGCCTTTTGCGCATTTACACCTGCTGAATCATATCGCTGCATATAGAGATAAGTACGTGCTAATAGTGCATAGCCTGCAGCCTTACCCGGGTGTATAACATTGTTTGGCAGTGCAGTTAAATTGGGTAATGCTTCGCGGATGTCTTTAATTATTTGCTCATAAACTCTTCTTGATGAGGGTCTTTCTAAACTAGTGTAAAGATCGGGGGTAAGCAACATTGGAACTCCTTTTGTTTCATCAGCAGTAGACTCCTGATAGATAGGAGAGTACATATTCATTAGCATCAAATAAGAATAAGCACGCTGTACTAAAGCTTCTGCGTAAATGGCCTGTTTCTCTGCATCTGTTCCTTTCTTACTTGATAAAACGCTTTCTAAAATCGCATTAGTATTATAGATCTGTTTATAAATATTTGCCCAGTTTACATCTGTTTGATCAGCTGTATAAATAGATTCTTTCCATGTATATACGGCCTTATATTCGTCTGAAAGATTCTTTAGAATAACACTGCTGTTTATATCTATATCGTCACTTGATAGTAACGGTAAAATGTATCCATATTCAAATATGTTGGAATTGTTTAATAAATATTGATAATCGGATGTGTATTTCAAGGTCCTCTTGTTATATTGTTCAACTTCTACGAAGTTGCTGCAGGAAGTTAAAAATGCACAGAATATAATGAATGATATGATTGATATTTTTTTCATATTAAAATGTATTTATAGAGAGATGTTAAGTGTAAAATAATAATTTTTAGCAGGGGGTAAATTATTATAGTCTTTTGTTGCAACATAATCAGGATCAATTCCTTTCTTGTTTGCAGCCCACAATATTCCTAAATTACGGACAGTAAATCCTGCTGTTACAGATTTAAATGGTGTTTTCAAAAGTAGCTCTGAGGGGAAATTATAATTTAATGATATTTGTCTTAACTTGATATTACTTGCACTTTCTGTTAAGATATCAGAGCTTCTGTACCTTGAAATACTGTTATAGTTTATATTCTCTAATCCCGGCACATTTGTATAGGCTTCATCGCCAGCTTCTCTCCATCTTAAAGTTAGATCTTTCTGTGTGCCAATAACTCCGGAGTAAGTACCTGAATACTGAGGATAATAGTTGACTGATGGGCGTCTGAAATAGTGTCCCATAGCATATACTATTTGAGCATTCAGAGTGAAATCTTTATATCGGAATGTATTTGTAAATCCGCCGAAATATGGAGGGGTAGTACGTCCTACATACTTTAAATCTTCAGATGTTATATTTAGACTGCTTGTAGTAGAACTAATAATTTCTCCTTTACTATTATAGATTTGAGATTGTCCTTTTTCGTCTAGCCCTGCCCAACGATATGCATAGATATAATCTATAGGAAGTCCAACAGTTGGAGTAGCTGATTCTACTAAACTATAAGATGCAGATTTGGCAAACCTTGAGTCTGTCACTTTATTAGTGTTGTAGGAAAAATTAAAAGAAGAGGTCCAGTCAAAATCATGACTAGTAAATATTTTACCAGATAATCCTAATTCTAATCCGTGTCCCGACATGGTTGCTCCATTTTTTTCAAGATTACTCCATCCATATGTAGGATTTACAGGCAACGCATATAAAATATTCTTAATTCTTTTGCTATAGATATCAAATGTTCCTCTTAATCGGTTATTAAATATTCCCCAATCAATTCCTAAATTGAAAGAAGTCGTTTTTTCCCAGCTAACTTGACTATCGGCAGGTGTCAAAATTGAAGCATATGTTTCATTCGTATAATAATCATTTCCAGAAATAGTCATTATGGCAATGTTTGAGCTTCCTGTTGGTATAGAACCAGCTGTACCAACTGAAGCTCTAAGAGCTAAACTATTTATCCAATGAATAGATTCCATAAAATCTTCACTTTTCAGATTCCATTTTACACCTGTTGACCAGAGTGGTTTAGCCCTTTGGCTGCGTGAGTAACCAGCTAAAGTATAATCATCGAAGCGAACACTTCCGGATAGTATGTATTTTTCGTCTAAGAATCCTAATGCAGCATTAGAATAGAATGACAAGAAACGATTATTTGATCTATTTATATTAGAATCATCATATCCTAATGTTTGAGTCCAGCCATATGCTGTCATATAAGATACTGAAGGATCATAAGATTTTGCGATATATGTATCTTCATCGAATCCATATCTGTTTTGATGATATGATGTTTCTTTAGAGTCACGTATTTCAGAGCCAGCCAGAAAAGCTAATGATATTTTTTTATTCCATGATTTATTAATATTCAACTGTCCACGGAAGCTTAGATTATTACTTTCGTTATAAAAGGTTCTAAGATGTCCTCCATATGGAACTCCGTAGATTAACTGTCCTGAATTAATAGAAGTGCCAGTGTTCACTAAATTTCTCCCATAATAGCTGTTTAATTCATCTAGCATATTAGTTGTTCCATCAGTTTTTTGAATGGATGCTCCTAATGACAAGTTGGCCCAATAAGTTAATTTGGCATTTAAGTTAGCGCCTATACGTAAATAATTTTTTTTACTGATAGAATTCGAATAATTTAATTCATCAACAGCATTATAAGTCCAAGGCAAATACCCTTTATCTAGAAAATAATCAGCAACATTTTGTGTGAATTCTAAAGAGCGTTGAATGGTATTGCCATCTGCATCAACCAATAAATCGTAGGGTCTTAATCCGAAGGTGGATGAAGAAAGTGCATTTACTGCTGCCAAATTACTCTTTGAGTTTGAATAATTATAGCTGATATTGGTTGTTAAATTGATGCGATTATCTAGAAATGAATGATTAAGATTTGCTGTTAAAAAATAGCTCTCGGCTTTATTACTTCGAAAAACGGGAATGTCTTTTGAATAGTTTGATGAGATATAATATGTGTTGTTATCTCCTCCTCCAGATAATGATAAATTGTATTGCTGAGAAACAGCGTTTTGTAATATATACTTTTTTATTTGGCTGCTATTATCTATTTTTGATAATGCATCTAAGGCTTGATCCCGTTCTTCTTCTGTGGCAGTTCCTCTGTCCACCTTAAACATCCATTCAAGTGCATCGCTCACAGGTTTGTTTTGATTGAATGTCATCCAACTACTATTATATGTATTGGGGTCAGATATATATCCTTTTTCTTTTAATTCTCTCTCTAAATCTATATACTGAGCACTATTCATCCTATCCAGTTTTTTAAAATTGGCAGGTGAGGATATACTTAGGCTGGTGTCAAAGTTGATAGTAGGTTTCCCTTTTTTCCCTTTTTTTGTTTCGATAACAATTACTCCATTTGCTGCTTTAGCACCCCAAATGGATGTAGCTGCTGCATCTTTTAATATTGTAATTGATTCAATATCGTCTGCGTTTATTTTGCTGAGTATAGCTCCTCCAGTGGATAAGCTGTTCATTCTCTGTGTCAATTCCTGGTCAATAGCTGGAAATCCATCAATAACAATTAATGGTGTTGAGCTACCTATTGCTCCATAGGTGTTTTGGCCTCTAATAGAAATTTTGTTTTCGCGAATATTGAAATTAACACCAGGAGTTGAACCTTCTAGTTTTTCCATGATGTTAATGGCTGGAGTTTGCTTTAAATCTTTGGCTGTTACTTGTGAAAAAGATCCTGTTGCACGCTCTTTTGAGATACTTTGATAACCTGTAGAGACAATTTCGACACCTTGTAGCTCTGTTACTCCTTCTTCCATTCGAATGTTAATAACTGTACGCTTTCCTATGTTTTCAATAATAGGATTCATTCCTATAAAAGAATATTGGAGAGTTGATTTTTCAGGAACTTCAATAGAATAATATCCATTTACATCAGAGATACTTCCTTCATTAGAATCGATGGCTTTAATTGTTACTCCAGGGATAGGGATATCATCTTTATCTGAAATAGTGCCGGTGATTCGTCGTTTTTTTCCCGTTTTCTTACTTTTTTGTGAAGTGATGATTATTGTGTTTAATTTGACCGTGTAGCTTAAATTGGTTTTTGATAAAAGCAATTTTAAGGTGGCATCGACTGAACGGGTCTCTTTTTCTATACTAATATTTGTATAGACTGAAACTTGTGGAATGCTATATGCTATTCGAAAACCGGACAGTTTGCCTAATTCATTAAGTCCTTGCTGTAAGGTCTTGCTCTGTAGCTCAAATGTAATTTTACCATCTAATGATTGTGCCTGCACTGTTGTTATGAAATATAACTGACTTATAAATGCTAGACTTAAGATTAGACAAATGTGTTTATATCTGGATTTTACGGCTAAATGATGAAATATTAATTGCTTCAAATATTTTGAAGAGTATACAGCTTGTATTATTCTTTTTTTCATATCTTTGTATGCAGTTATAAAAAATTATTATATATTTTTTTGACTTAAATCCCTCGGGGCTTCCTACGGCAGAGGGATTTTTTTATTTTATCTTATGAAGTGTTCATTTTTATCATAGAGTTTTTTTGATTAATTTTTAGATGAGATTATAACTTTGTTATCTTTTTCAATAAATTCTGTATTGGCATTAATTGTACAAAGTATATCAAGTATGTTGTGAAGGGATTCTGTGCCGCTAAATGATGATACTATTTGAGTTTTTGCTAAATTAGGACTTGTAATAATGATATCCTTTCCAAAACGCTTACTCAACATTTGTGCTATGGACTCAAGAGTACAAGCATCAAAATTTAAATCTTGTTTTGTCCAATCATTAACGATCTTTTCAGCGTTTACTTCGTGCTGTTTTATTGTGGCACTTTGTAGATTATATTTTATTTCCTGATTAATTGTTAGTACAGCTAATACTTTTTTTTCATTTTCAACTCTAACTTTTCCTCTAGTTACTGAAACAATTATATTCTTCCGATTTGGCCAAGCTTTAATATTAAAAGCCGTTCCTAAAACAGTGGTTTTAACTTTTCCTGTATGTATGATGAAAGGTTTGTGAGGATCATGTTTTATATCAAAATAAGCTTCACCAACAAGAGATATTTCTCTGGTTTTTCCAGTAAATTCAGTAGGGTAGTCAATTGTACTTCCTGCATGTAAAACAATGGTACTTCCATCAGGCAAAGTTATATTGCGTATGAATGATGCTTTTGGGGGGGCTGAATGAGCGGAGCCTTAGCTACTATGTTATATGTTTCGGGGGTGTTTCCTTTCTTTAAGAAGATTCCTAGAGATAGTAAAATGGCAATGGATGCTGCTATAGATACAATTGTTGTTAGTTGGAATCTTTGTTTTTTCTGCTTGGTTCTTGCTTGATTGGCAGGGTGAATGAGAATATTTTGTAAGATTTCCTTGGTTTTATTCTGAGACAGTTGTAATTCGGAATTATACTTCTTCCATTGATCTGAAAGAGAAGATTCTAATTCTTGATCTGCAGCTGCATCAATAAGTAATGCTAATTCTTTTTTTTCTTCGGGAGTACATCGCTTTTCAATATATCTCTGCATTAAGTATTGAAATCTATTTTCTTTCATTACACCTAAAATATTAGTAATTTAATATAAGATTGAGCAATCTTGATGCAAAAGGTTAATATCCTCTTGCTTTTACTAATAAGACGTGCAAAGAAATAAAACGTCTAGTCTGAGATTTATTTTTTTTAAAAGAAATTAATACTGAATAAAAAAATCCAGTAAATAAAAAGATTGGGATAGTTATATAAAAGCTGTTTGCGGATATTGTTTATTGCCTGGCTCATGTGATTTCGAATAGTAGAAACCGATAGATTTAATTCTGAAGCAATTTCTTCATATTTATATCCTTTATCATTATGAAGAGTATATATTCGTTGTTGTTGAGGGGGAAGTAGATTGATTGCTTCTTCTATTTTCTCGCGTACCTCCTTTTTCATTAAATCTTCAATAGGATTAGCATCACCATCTTCTTTGTTGATGATATAGTCTGCAGAAGAAAATGTAAGTTGTTCTTTAGCGAACTTGCGAAGTTCATCAATAATTTGATTTTGTGCAACTCGAAAAATAAATGCATTAATATTTTCGACTTCAGCAATCGAGGATCTGTTTTTCCAAATTTTTAAAAAAACGTCCTGAACGATATCTTCTGCCTTGGTGGAAGATTTTGTGATGGACATAGCAAAACCAAATAATTTATCTTTATATGCATAATATAAATTGGTAAAAGCTTCTTTATCGCCTTCTTGAAGGCGTAAGAGTAATTCTTGATTTTGATTATTTTGTTCTTTTATACCCTCTTTCATTACGCAGTAGAAAGGAAAATAATTGTAATAGTTGCAAAAATACAACTATATATTTAATAACCTAACGTTATGGAAGCAAAAAAGATGTTTCTATTTAAAGATGAGAATATCAGCAAGAAACTTTTTGTGAGGTTTTAATTCAGACGTTTTTTATAGAAAGTCCTTTAATCAAAAGATTAAAGGACTTTCATATTATCTATTTGAGAGCTTAATATTTGCTTTTTAATTCAATAGATTAGGGTTGGCTGAAACAGCTTCACTAGGGAAAGGAATTACATATCTGCTATCTCCTTGCTTTAATGTATAATTTTCACCATTGAATATCTTAGTTATTTGAGGTTTAGCTGAATAACGCAAATCATTCCATCTGAATCCTTGGCATGCTAACTCTCTAAATCTTTCATCTGCTACACGTTGCACAAATGCCTCTTTATTCATTGCATCAATTGCTGTTGCTTCAACTGTATAATATTCTGTTTTAAGGCGTTTAATCAGTAATTGTTTGAGATATTCTTTTGCCTTATTTAAGTCGCCATTTGGCATTTGTGCTTCTGCAGCTGACAGAATTAAATAAAATTCTGCTGTTCTCATGGAAACTTTGTTATTTAAAGTATAGCCTAATGAACAGCGGTAATTATCACCGTAAGGCTCAAAATATCTATCAAAGCGAAGATCATTTGTCTTATCAAAAGCGTTGATTAACTTATCGGAAACGTAGAATCGACTTTTTAGTTCTGAATAAAAGGTCTGTTCCATAGCTAATATATTTTCATCCGAATCATAGCTCATAGGTAGTTTAGCATCTGAACTGTTCAAATCAATTAGCTTATGATCCAAATCATAAGCTTTCTTTGCATATTCTTGTGCGTGAGTCCAATCTCCAATATAAGCATAGATGCGGGCAGCAAATCCATAAGCTGATATTCTAGAAAAACGATAATTTAAATTTTTAGGTTGTTCATCAACATTCAATAATTTAAGTCCTTCTTCAATATCAGCGAATATTTGTGTATATACTTCTTCGATTGTGTTTCTATCATAATTTTGCCAAAGATCAATTGTGGTAGCCAGAGGGATTGACTTTTTTGCTAAATTATCAAGACTATAAATGTCTGAGTATAAGCTAGCCAGCCCAAAATGCATATAAGCTCTCATAAGATATGCCTCCCCTCTGAGTTGGTCAATATTATCTTGAGTACCATCTGTGGCTTTTTCACCATCAATAATAACTTGATTTGCATTTAGTATGGCTTTATAAAAAAACTGCCAAGGATAGGATAATGTATTAGCGTCTGGATTGATATCTTTCCATACATAAATGCTATAATAGCTAGTGTAATCTCCCCAATCATCATACTTTAATGCTAATTCATCACCTCTAACGCTGCTTAGTGATCGGTCGGTCGGAAGATTTCCGTAAGCATACGTCATCAAATCACGAAAATCTTGATAACTAGTGGGGATAACTTGGCCCACAGGCTTAACATCCAGAAAATTATCACAAGATGTGAAAGTAAGAGTGGATAGAAGCACAATATATATATATAATCTTTTCATTAGTTTATCTTGTTTAATGTTAGAATGTGACATTTACTCCTACGGTTATTGATTTAGGCATTGGCTGGGCATAGATATTTCCTAAAGTTTCAGGATCAAAATACCCATCATAGTTAGAAGCTAATACAAATGGATTTTGCGTCTCTACGTTTACTTTTGCATAAGTAATGCCAATTTTGCTTAAGATATTTTTGGGTATTTCGTAGCCGATGCGGATGGTATTTACGCGGAGGTAACTCATCTTTTTATACCATATATCTAGATCACGAAATACATCATTGGCTAATGTATATCCTACATTGAATGCCATGTAATCACCCATTCGTGCCCCATCTTCTGTATAAGGGCCTATCATACGGGGGTAAATACCCGATTTATTATCTGGAGTCCAAACTTGATCCATTTTAGTTGTTCGGTTAACTCCTCTGTCCATTTCTACCATATCATAAAAAGGTTCAGTCTTTATCCATTGTCCTAGATTGAATGAACAGGAAATATTTAGTGAGAAATGACCGAACTCAAAGTTATTGATTATTCCTCCTGATATTTTGGGATCTTTATCTCCAATGTAACTATATAAATTACGTATTTCTTTATTAGAGAGGGTGCTTTGATATAAGCCCCAACCTTCCGGGTCTACTAATCCGAAAAATTCGCTTGCTGAAACTTTTTGATCTCCTTTTTGAAATAAAGGATAACCTTGTTCATCAAGTCCTGCAGTCTTAAATGCAAATAGAGCATTGACCGGATGTCCTTCTAAAGAAGGAGTTACCTGATTGTTAGGGATCTCAATATCATCAACATTACTAATGTTTTTTGCTATATTAATAATAGTATTCCATTTGAAATTACGAGTAATAATGTTACGAGTATTTATGTTTAGTTCCATTCCTTTATTCGTCAATGCTGCCCAATTGATACTTGCAATCCCTAGTCCATTTTCTAAAGGAATGCTTCTAGTACCAATGAGATCAGTTGATTTACGATAATATAGATCTGTACTAAGGCTTATTCTGTTATTAAGTACTGCTAGATCAAATCCGGCATTCCATGTTGCTGTTTTTTCCCAACGTAGCCGATCGTTAGGTAAATTGATGGGAGAGATGGCTGCTTCTGTTTGTCCAGGAAGCAAGGTTACTGTTTTCTTCTCTCCAATGATATATTTGGAGGTTCCTTTGTCTATATTACCTTGTAATCCATAAGAAAGGCGTAGTTTTAGGTCGTTTAACCACTTCACGCTTTTTAGAAAAGATTCTTCTTTTATTCTCCATGCGCCGGAAGCGGCCCATAGTGGAAGATATTTATATTTCGGATCGACTCCGAATAAATCAGATCCATCCATACGAACACTTCCGAAGAAAGTATATTTGTTATCAAATGTATATCCTAATGTTCCAAAGAAAGAGGCATATGCATTTTCTACAAATGATTTTTTGAACAAGGGGAAAGTGCTAGCATATGAAGGGTCTGGATAAATAACGGGTTCAGTGGTAAGTGTCTCTTTATTGAAGCCATACCCAGCAGAAAATATACTTTCTTCTTTGTTGCGTCTCAACTCATTTCCTATCATGAAATCAAATTCGTGCTTTGCTGTGAGTGCGAGATGATATTCTAGCACTGTTTTGAAATTCCATTGACTAAAAGTTCTGTCTGTGTTATTAATGACTCCACCTTCAGGAATGAAATACGAATCACCTACTTTACTTTTTATCCTTTGAAGTCTAGAGTAATAACTGTTTTCTCCTGCATATTGCTGAGCGTTGTTGTTATCTCGTTGCAATCCTACTTGTGTTCTTAAGTTTAATTTAGGCAAGATGCTCCAGTCAATATCAAAAACTGCATTTAATGTACGAGCTTTTAATACATTAGAGCTGTTGTTTCTTTCTTCAATGATATTATAATCAGGAATGGTTCCGTTATATGCAGTGATCTCAGGATCGTATACATAATCGCCATTTTCGTCGTAAATAGACAGATAAGGATTCACTTTCCGAGAATATCTAGATGGGTTAGTGGCTGATCCAGAATTAGTTAAATACGAGTTTTGTTTTCTCTCATTAGTATATAAAGAAACGCCAACCTTTAAGTTATTCCAAAGCTTATAATCTCCTTTGATTGTAAAATTCAGTCTTTTTAGTGAAGTTCCGATAGTTGTTCCTAATTCATCATAATATCCTGCTGAAAAATAGTATGAAGCTCGGTCGGTACCTCCATTAATGCTCAAACTATGATTTTGATTGACTGCTGTTTGGTAAAGCTCATCTTCCCAATTCGTATTCACTGTTCTTAAGCGAGCAATTTCATTTTGTCTGTTTTGTGGTAGACCTTCTAACCCTACTGTGCGGTATTGATCCCATAAATTATTACTTTCGAATAGTCTTCCGATAGCCCCTTTTTTGGTAATAGAATTATAAGAATCTAAATCGCTATATTGAGCTAATCGCAATTCCATATCTATTTTTTCTGAAGAATTCATGAGATGTAACTTGCTCATATCCGGGCGGGAGATAAAAGATACTTTTGAACTAAAATGAATCATGGGTTTTCCTTCTTTTCCTTTTTTAGTAGTAATAAGGATGACTCCATTAGCAGCTCTTGCTCCATAAATAGCGGTAGCTGCTGCATCTTTTAGAATAGTGATATCTTCAATGTCCTCAGGATTAATTCCTGCTATAGATGAAGTGAAAAGTTGATCTACATTGGTCTCACTCATATCAGGTAGTTCTGTGCCTTCGAGTGGCATACCATCTAATACCCAAAGAGGATCTTGTGGCCCGCTTAAAGAAGCTGTTCCACGTATTCTTATCTTAGCGGGAGCTCCCGGAGCACCGCTTATTGCAGATGTCTGTACACCTGCTACTTTCCCGGCTAACATCATGTCTACACTGGAAACTCCAGCTTGTAAAACACTCGCAGCCTTAATAGTAGAAACAGCCGAAGTTAGTTTACGCTTTTCTATTTTTTGATATCCGGTTACGACCACTTCACCGAGAGTACTTTCGGACTCTTTCATTCTGATGGTTACAAAAGATTTATTCCGAATACTAATGATCTGTGTTTCATATCCAATGAAGCTACAAGTTAATTGAGTAACTCCTTTAGCCACTGAGAGGGAAAACAAGCCATTGAGGTCGGTTGTTGTCCCTAGAGTATAATTCTCAACTACTCCCTCGATAGATGATTTTTCACCAATGGTACTTTTATCTATATAAACGGAAGCACCTGGTAGTGAACTGCCATCCTCTGTTATTACTTTTCCTTTGATCAGCACTGTTTCTTGCGCTGATAGAGCAAAAGGGAAAGTAAAAAGAAATAATAATACAATCAATCTCATTTTTTTCATTTTAACTGGTTATTTATAACTATATACCTATTTGTTTTTATCTCAATGATTGGTTTATACGAAGTAACATATCTTCATAATGATAACGATTTGATAGTGTTGCTTGGTTTATTTTAGTTTTTAAAAGCTTTTCTATACGGAGTAAGCCTCCTCTTTTAATTGAAATGGCTTCGGACATTCTTTTTGGCCCTGAAAAAAGAACTTTCGAATTGAAATTCTTAAGATGATTATCTAGCTTTTTCTTTTCTTTACTTGCTTCATTCTTATCTGCAGCGATAATAAGAGCATCTATGAATTCTTTTTGCACAGACATCTCCATAATGCTTAATGGTTTATTCTGTATTGTTTTAGCAAAAATGGCTTTGTATAAATCGTCCATAAACTCGGCTGCTGTATAAGCTTGTTGCCCATTTTGTGCTTCATTGGCAATCATTCTATCTATGCGTTCATTAGTTAATAAGTCCCATAAGACGTAAGATATGATATTATTATAGTTAACAAAAGGGTTTTGTTCCCGATATCCATTTGGTGAATTTTTTATGGGATAGACATAGTTAAATAATTTATCTCCGAAAAGCCATTTAGGATAAGTAATAACTTGATCTACTAAGTATTGAACTGCTCTTTTCTGAATTTTACGAGGAACAAAAATATAGCTTTTAGTCTGGTCACCGTATATGGTATTGTTTAGATAGATCCCTCCTACATTGGTTAAAACATGATAAGCATAGAGATACCACTGTCCAATGATATTATTAGCTAACTTTCCTGCTTCTAAATAATCATCACCAGTTGAAGTAGTCCATTTCAAGATATTAGGCATGATTCTCTTCAAGTTCTTTATTCCATATTCACTCGCTTTTACTGCGTCGTCTCCCAAATCTTCGCTTTGAGCTCTTGGGTCGATTGCCGTACGCATGTCTTGTTGTGGTAAATAATGACAATCAGGATTCTTATATGCTTTAGCCACTAACTCTTTTAAATAAGATAATTCTTTATGCGCATTTTCTTCAGGATAATATCGATAAGCCCAATTGATAGCAAATTTGTCATATTCACCTATTTTAGGAGTGATGGATTTCACGCTGTCTTCTGGTTGAGCGATGTAATTAAAACGGGCATAGTCCATGATCGAGGGTGCAGTGGCCATTTTTCTACAGAAAGTCTCGCTTCGTAGAGAATCCACAGGATAGGCGTAAGATGCCCCCATGTTATGTTTCAACCCTAGTGTATGACCTATTTCGTGCGAGGATACAAAACGAATAGCTTCGCCCATGTGTTCATCGCTAAACTTATTGGCTCTTGACTTCTCATCAATGATTCCGGTTTGTACACGCATCCATGAATGAACCGAAGTCATTACATTGTGCCACCAAATAACATCTGATTCTAGAATCTCTCCGGAACGAGGATCATATACCGAAGGCCCCATTGCGTTTGCTCTATCCGAAGCTACATAAGTTACTACTGAATAGCGTACATCATCAATATCGAAATCAGAATCTTTAGCCGATACTTCTTTAGCTATAATCGCATTCTTAAATCCGGCTTTTTCAAAAGCTTTTTGCCAATCGTTTACTCCTTGGATGATATATTTTCTCCATTGTGGAGGAGTTGCCGGATCAATATAGAAAACAATCGGTTTAATCGGCTCGGTTAATTCTCCTTTGAGATAAGCTTTTTTATCTTTCGGTTCTAATCTCCATCGCGTAACCAATTCTCTTTTCTCTAACTGATGTTGCTCGTCGTTAAAATACCAACGTGGGGTAGTGAAATATCCTACTCTAGAATCTTCAAAACGAGGTATCATTGGTGTCTTTGGTAGCAACACTAAATTTGAAGTGATTTCTAGTGTGAGGTTTGCTTCTGTATTGGCCCCGGGGATTTTAGTCGTTTGCATTGATTTTACGACGATGTTTTGTGGAAAACTCTTCATTGAAGAAATGTATGAATAATCACTAATAGGAGATGTTCCTAAAGACGTTAATCCAAAAACATTATTGAAACTCGTTTTTGTGCCATCATATACTTTATTTACTTTAATTATAACAGCAGTGCTATCATTATTATAAGCTTCTATACTGAAAGACTCTAATATTGATTTTGCAAAGTTATTAGCTACACTTTCACTTATTTTAGAGCCTTTCGAAACGGCTACAAAAGGCTTGTATTGAAGGGCATACACTTTCTTTTGTTCTTTATTGATCTCAAACTGTATGACGAAATTTTCAAAAGTCATACCTTTATTAATACCGGCATCATTGAAATTTGCTGGCACTTGAGATATCTTATTTACAATTAAAAAATCACGGGCGGTTAGGCTGTCAGGAAGTAGAAAATAATAATCTCCTTTCTTTTTGTAGACTGAAAATAGCCCTGGATCACAACTCGCACTATCTGTTAATTGCTTAAATTTATTCAGTTTTTCAACTTTTTCAGTGAATTTATCTTTCTTTTTTTTTCTGTGAATTATAGGTCCTTTATTTGCTACAGATCCTATAGAGAAAGATAATAAAACAATAATTAATAAAGATTTCATAAATTATAACTTTGCGCCAAAAATACTAGGAAAGTCTTTTATTCAAAAAAGAAATGTAATGAATTGGGCAAAATGTGTAGTGAATGGGTACTTTTTTGTGTTTATGAAATCTAAAGCATTGGAATTCTTGCAATATAATATTCATTGACTATTCCAAAGTTACAATTTGTATTTGTTAAAAAAGAATATCTTTTAATCAAATTTTCAATTCCTTTGCCTGAATACTCTGTCTCTAGCTCTCGAGGGTTATAGTTGTTTGCTACGACTATAAAATTTTGATCTTCGTAAATGCGAATGGTTAAAGGTGTATTGGCAGATATTTTAGTGTGTTTTATGCAATTCTCGACTAATAGTTGTAGGGAAATCGGTGGGATTTTATGCGACATCAATTTTTCGGACAAAGAAATCTCCACTATTATTTTATTAGCGAAACGTATCTTTTGTAGACTAATGTAGTTCTTAGTGAATTCTAGCTCTTCTTGTAAAGATACCACGTTTTGGCTCTCTTGCCTGAGCATATAACGGTACAAGTTAGATAAAGTAATGGTAAAGTCTTTAGCTATGTTTGGTTCTTTGCTTATTAGAGCTCCTAAGCTGCTGAGTGAATTAAATAGGAAATGGGGGTTTAGTCCACTTTTTAAATTCTCTAATTCTGTGGCAATCATCGTTTGTTTATGTTGCTCATTTCTTAATTCAAGATTTAGATTTTCTTGTTCTATTTCTTTGCGGCGGATAAGCTCTTTTCTCCATTTCAATATACCTAAGCTAAAAACAGCTAAAAAGGAGATGATAGCTAATAGAGAAATAACTAAAAAGCTATTAGCTATTTTTTTTCCGGATTCTATAAGTTGCAGATTGGGTATACTGGCTGTAAACATCCAACTTTCACCATCTATGTCTATTAGCTTGTAATACCTATAAACATCTGTTTCCAAATAATCAGATTTTACTTTTTCTATTAAATGCTTTGTTGATGTTTGCATCCTTTTTTCATAGAATAAATCTTGTTTACCAACCTGAGCTCCAATTTTTTTCTCATCAGGATGATACAGGAAAAAACCTTGCCAGGCGATTGTTAAATAGGACTTGAACTCCTTGGTGTCTGTCTCTGATATTTTCTGATGAAAATCAATTAGGTCCACCAATAGGCTTAATTTAATCTTTGGGTTTATTGGTGTAGAGAATTTCATGAAGCTTTTCCCTTCTTTTGATACTATGCTACGCCATATATGGATGCTATCACGAGGCAAGGAATTTATCTCTTCCAAGTAGATGTCGTTAATACTTGTATCCTCTTTCTTTATATGTGCAATGGGCTCATAGGCTCTTTCTCTACTCTTACTTTGAGTCAGCATAATCTTTAATAAAGAGAGCTTCTCTTCATAACTGTCTAATATACTGGTTGCGACATGGATGCTGTTGAATGCTATGTTTTCTGTTAACTCATTGGTTCGTTGAGTCATTTTTGTTTCCATCCGGGAATTTATATACCAACTAGCTATAAAAAAGAACACTATCATTAAAGCGCTGACTTTGAAATAGATACTCGAGAATATCTTATTTTTTATTTTAGTAGCCATTGCTTAAACTCTTTAACTCTATCGGAACTGATGATAATGTCCTCATCAGGTTGAGGCTTTAGTTTCACTTTTACTCTACTCTTAGAATAAGGAGTGAAGTAAGCTACACTGCTAAAGTTTACCATGAAACGGCGGTTAATTCGAAAAAAAGAATCGGTGTCAAGTTCTTCTTCTAGTCGAGTTAATGTGCTTTCACAAAAGTATTTTTCTCCTGTTTGGAGTATTGCAAAGAGATAACGCCCATCTGCCATGAAATAGGCAATGTCTTTTACGTTGACGACCATTTGTGTTTTACCGGAACTAAGCATCATTCTGTTAATGAACTTCTTATCTCTATTGGAAGTCTTTTTTAGATAGTCAAGTAGGATCTTAACGTCTGCACTAAATAAATTCGTTATTTTTTTGTATTTATTGATAGAGTTCTCTAAATCTCTTTCGCTAATCGGTTTTAATAAATAGGCAATGCTATTAACCTCAAAAGCTTTAATAGCATATTTGTCATAAGCCGTAGTGAAGATTACAGGGCATTCTACTTCTATTTTCTCAAAAATAGAGAACGAAACGCCATCATTTAAATGGATATCTAAGAAAATAAGGTCACAACTATTTTGCTGTAACCAATCTATTGTGGAACTAACACTATCGGTTTGTCCTACAATCTTTATTTCATTATCAAGATGAAGCAGTCTCTCTGCTAATTCCATAGCCAATAGGTGCTCATCTTCTACAATTAGTACATCCATAGAGAGAAAAACAAAAATGATGATTCCTGTTTAAATCTAAAAGTTTGCAATTTAACCATATTTTGAGGACCATACAATCTTAGCCTTTTTATTTAGCATCTTTTTGCATGTTTGTTTTAGATCAAAAAAGCCTTTTAAAACAAATTATTGTGTATTTTCGCAAAATATAATTATAAAACAGAGTCGAGAATGATAGAAGTATCTGATAATGCCTTGCTAAAAGCGGCAAAAGAAGGCATGGATGAATTTATTCGTGTGTTTACTGATAAATATCAAGAAATTGTTGGTGGTGAGTTGACTGCTGAAACCATGTCTTTATTGACCGGTGATCAACACTCATTGTTAGCATATCAGATATTTAGGGATGAAATCATGGTTGGTGGCTTTTGCCAATTAATACAGAATGGCTATGGCAGTTATATCTTTGATAATCCATTTGCCAAAGTAATGCGTTTATGGGGGGCTGATGATTTTTCAAAATTGATTTATAGCGCTAAGAAAATATACGATGCTAATCGTGCTGATTTGGAAAAAGAACGTACGGAAGATGAGTTTATGGCTATGTATGAAAATTATGAGGCTTTTGATGATTTAGAAGAACAATTCTTTGATATGGAAGAAGCCTTGACTGGACTTATTGCTGCATATGTAGATGATCATTTGGCGTTATTTGCTGAAATATCAAAATAGGATATGCAATATTTGTGTGTTTATGGTATTTAACTATTAAATAGCTTAAAAAAAGAGGGGGTTAACGGTGTGCCTCTCTCTTTTTGTTTGTATATTTGCACACCTACTAAAAACACACATAATTTGGAGTTATGAAAAAAATGAAATTTTTAGCCTTTGCAGTTATATTGTTGATGGGCATTTCGTTCACTTCTTGTTTTAATTCGGATGATACCAATACGTATGATGGTGGGACATTTGTTACAGTAAGTTCTGGCTACTTAGGAGCTGGATTGATACTGAAATCGGATGATGGTCTTACTCTCTCTCCCACAAATCCTTCATTTTTGTTGCTTAAGGATAAAGTCTCTTATCCTGAACGTGCTTTTGTTTTTTATAAGCTAGCAGAAGGAGAGACATATGTTACTGGAAAGACGAATTATTCGGTGACGATTGTAGGAGGGTATGTTGTTAATGTAAAGGAATTTAATTTAAGACCTGATACATTGCAAAATGATTATAATGTAGCAAGTATGCCTAATTTCTGGTATGCTAATGGCTATGCGACAGTTCGCGTTGGTTTTTATTATACTAGTAACTCAATTGATTTTGATTTGTACAAGCAAAAAGTGGGTAATGACACGCTGTATGTAAAACTCAATTACTCAAAAGGAGGGGGGACTAATTATTCACAGTCGACAACTATGGAATATAGCTTTAAGTTGCCTTACGTTGAAGGTCTTCAACCTAAAAATGATTCAGTTTGGGTAAAACTATCAGCTAAAGGACCCGATAATCAGGTCTTGGAAAAGAATATACATTGTAAATATGATTTTAATTGAATTATAGAAAACTTTTTAAAATAGCATTACTATTGATTTCCTCTCCGGCTAAGGCTTGGGAGGAAATTTCTTTCCATGAGGATAAGCGCTCGGTTTTTACTGATTTTGTTTATCCTATGATTGGTTTTTGTGGGCTTTCTGTTTTTGTGGGCTCATTGTTAACTAATGGCTGGGGTGGCCCATTAAGCTTTCAAATAGCTATGACACGTTGTTGTGCCGTGGCTGTTGCTTTGTTTGGTGGGTACTTTTTAGCTGCTTATATTATTAACTATCTAGGAATAAAGTTTTTTGGATTACCTAAAGATTTACTGTTGGTTCAACAATTTGTAGGTTATTCAATGGTCGTTACTTTTTTAATCAATATTGTAACAGGGGTATTACCTGACTTTACAATTATTGGTTGGTTGGCCCAATTCTATTTGGTTTATGTAGTGTGGGAAGGGGTTCCCGTACTTATTCCCGTGAGCCATGCGAAAAGATTAAGCTTTACGCTTGCAGCATCTATTTTATTAATTTTTTCTCCCGCAGTAATTATGCTTATTTTCAATAAGCTTACTGCAATACTTAATTAACAATTAGAAATGAAACAGCCAGCTATAAATATAAAGAATAAGCGAGCAACATTTGATTATGAATTAACAGATACGTATACGGCAGGCATTGTTTTGACTGGTACGGAGATTAAATCAATTCGTCAAGGAAAAGCTAGTTTGGTTGATACTTTTTGCTTTTTTGCTAATGGAGAATTATGGGTGAAAAATATGCATATTGCAGAATATTTTTATGGTTCGTATAATAATCATACCGCTCGTAGAGACCGAAAATTATTGCTTAGTAAAAAAGAACTTCGAAAGTTAGAACGTGGTACAAAAGAGGCTGGCTTTACTATTGTTCCTATACGTATGTTTATTAATGAAAAAGGACTTGCCAAAGTGGTAATTGCATTAGCCCGAGGTAAGAAAGAGTATGATAAACGAGATTCATTACGAGAAAAGGATGATCGTAGGGAGATGGATCGGATGTTTAAGCGTTGAAAATGAAGATTTTTTTTGGAGGCTTGGGTTCATGCGTAAAACAAGCATTGCCCAAAGCGATGCATATTAGTGTTTGGCTGCTAAAAATAGTACTTCCGGTTTCTTTGGTTGTTCGTTTAATGCAATATTATGGTATCATTACCATATTAGCTGATTATTTACATCCTCTTTTTAATTTTATAGGTTTGCCGGGAGCTACGGCTATTGTTTTTATTACTAGTATTTTCCTTCCTCTATATGGTACGATAGCAGTGATGACTTCATTGTCTATGACAATGCGCGAAGCAACAATCTTAACTTTGATGTGTTTAGTAGCTCATAGTTTGCTCGTGGAATGTGCTGTAATGAAGAAAACTGGTTCCTCTTTTATCAAAATGATTCTTTTACGTATTGGAATGGCTTTTGTCGTTGCAATGTTTTTAAATGCTGTATTGCCAGTGAACAATACCCCTTTTATGATGGTTATGCATCAAGAGCAATATGATTCGATTGGGATGTTGTTGTTGGGATGGATAGAGTCTTCTACGATGCTAATATTGATTATTATGTTAATTATTACTGCATTGATGATTTTGCAAAGGATCCTGATTGAATTTAATCTAATAGAATATATTTCTCGCCCGCTACGTCCGTTGATGATATTTTTTGGCCTACCAGATAAGGCTCCTTTTTTCTGGTTGGTAGGTAATGTTGTTGGATTGGCTTACGGTAGTGCAGTTATGATAGATATGGTTCAAGAAGGGAAGTTGAGCCTGAAAGAATCAAATGATCTTAATCACCATTTGGCTATATCGCATTCATTGCTTGAAGATACATTGCTTTTTGCCGCTTTAGGTATTAATATATGGGTGATAATGGGAACCCGCGTTTCTTTCGCTATGGCAGTAGTGTGGGGACGCAAGCTTTTTACAACAGTTTTTAATCGTTAATTTGTGGCAGCAAATTAATCCTTTATTCAATATTAGTTATATATAATGAAAAAGACTATTCAGCAACTTGTGACTGAGCGCATTCTTATTTTGGATGGGGCTATGGGAACTATGATCCAGCGATATAATCTTCGTGAAGAGGACTTTCGAAACGAACGTTTTGAACATATTTCCGGACAGTTAAAAGGCAATAACGATTTATTGTGTCTCACTAAACCGAATGTGATAAGGGAGATCCATCAAAAGTATTTAGAGGCAGGCGCCGATATTATAGAGACGAATACATTTAACTCTACGACGATTTCAATGGCTGATTATCATGTTCAAGAATATGTGCGTGAGATGAATTTGGCAGCTGTAAAATTGGCTCGAGGAGTGGCAGATGAATACACAGCTCGCAACCCTGAAAAACCACGTTTTGTGGCGGGAGCTATAGGCCCTACTAATAAAACTTGTTCAATGAGTCCGGATGTGAATAATCCAGCTTTTCGTGCATTGAATTATGATGGTTTGGCTGCTGCTTACCAAGAGCAAATTGAAGCGTTACTTGAGGGAGGGGTTGATTTACTTTTGATTGAGACTATTTTTGATACTTTGAATGCTAAGGCAGCTATTTTTGCAGCTGAAAAGGCTATGAAAGTAGTAGGAAGAGAAGTTCCTCTTATGATTTCGGTAACGGTATCCGACATAGGAGGACGTACGTTGTCCGGACAAACACTAGATGCTTTTTTGGCGTCTATTCAGCATGCTAATATCTTTTCTGTGGGACTCAACTGTTCGTTTGGTGCAACTCAGCTAAAACCTTTTTTGGCCCAAATGGCTGCTCGTGCTCCATATTATATTAGTGCTTATCCAAATGCTGGATTACCCAATAGTTTAGGAGCATATGATCAAACTCCTGAAGAGATGGCTGCCGAAGTGAAGGAATATATTGATGAGAATCTTGTTAATATTATTGGCGGATGCTGCGGTACTACCGATGCATATATTGCTAAATATAATGAGCTGATACAAGAAGCTAAACCACATATCCCAGCTTCAAAGCCGAATTGTATGTGGATATCAGGTTTGGAATTGCTGGAAGTGAAACCTGAAATTAATTTCGTTAATATAGGAGAACGTTGTAATGTTGCCGGGTCACGTAAATTTCTTCGGCTAATACAAGAAAAAAAATACGAGGAAGCACTTTCTATTGCTCGTACACAAGTTGAAGATGGTGCATTGATTGTCGATGTGAATATGGATGAGGGACTGCTTGATGGAGTTGAGGAAATGACGACTTTTCTTAATTTAATCGCTTCGGAACCTGAAATTGCTCGTGTACCTATAATGATTGATTCTTCTAAATGGGAAGTGATCGAAGCAGGCTTGAAATGTTTGCAAGGTAAATGTGTGGTAAATTCAATTTCTTTGAAAGAAGGAGAAGCCGTTTTTCTTGAACATGCTAATGCTGTCAGACAATATGGTGCTGCAGTGGTAGTAATGGCCTTTGATGAAAAGGGGCAGGCAGATACAGCACAGCGAAAGATAGAGGTTTGTGAACGAGCTTATCGCTTGCTTGTTGACAAAGCAGGTTTTAATCCTCAT
This sequence comes from uncultured Bacteroides sp., assembly GCF_963677685.1. Lineage (NCBI taxonomy): Bacteria > Pseudomonadati > Bacteroidota > Bacteroidia > Bacteroidales > Bacteroidaceae > Bacteroides > uncultured Bacteroides sp. The sequence continues at coordinate 3,003,476 of NZ_OY782186.1, read as the reverse complement.
GATATAATCTTCGATCCTAATATATTGACGGTTGCTACAGGGATTGAAGAACATAATAATTATGCGGTAGATTTTCTGGAAGCTACGGAATGGATACGTAAAAACTTACCGGGTGCACACGTGAGTGGTGGCGTAAGTAATCTCTCTTTTTCTCTGCGTGGCAATAATTATATTCGTGAGGCAATACACGCCGTCTTTTTATACTATGCTGTTCAAAAAGGAATGGATATGGGAATAGTAAATCCGGCAACCTCGGTACTTTATACGGATATTCCTGCCGATATACTTGAGATTATTGAAGATGTGGTATTGAATCGTCGTCCGGATGCTTCGGAATTGTTGATTGATCTTGCAGAGAAAATGAAAGCAACCTCTAAAAATAGCAATACGCAAGTGGTACGACACGATGCTTGGCGTGATGAATCGTTAGAAGAGCGATTAAAGTACGCATTGGTTAAAGGTATTGGAGATTTTTTAGAGGATGATTTGGCTGAAGCTTTAAAAGAATATGATAAAGCGGTAGATATTATTGAAGGTCCTTTAATGAAAGGTATGAATTATGTTGGCGATTTGTTTGGTGCTGGAAAGATGTTTTTACCTCAGGTTGTGAAAACAGCTCGTACAATGAAAAAAGCGGTAGCTATACTTCAACCTGTTATTGAATCCGAAAAATCGGGAGATGTTCAGAATGCCGGTAAAGTTTTATTGGCTACAGTAAAGGGAGATGTACATGATATCGGGAAAAATATTGTGGGGGTTGTGATGGCTTGTAATGGCTATGAAATTATTGACCTTGGAGTGATGGTGCCTTCCGAAATTATTCTTAAACGTGCGATAGAAGAAAAGGTGAATATAATTGGGCTTAGTGGACTGATAACACCTTCATTGGAGGAAATGGTGCATGTTGCCTCTGAACTGGAGAAGGCAGGATTTGAACTCCCACTATTGATAGGAGGAGCTACCACCTCAAAATTGCATACGGCACTAAAAATTGATCCTGTCTATCACGCTCCGGTAGTGTACTTGAAAGATGCTTCGCAGAATGCTGGTGTAGCGTCGCAACTACTTAATCCTTCATTGAAAAATGAATTTGTTAAAAAAGTGGCTGATGAATATGAGGCTTTACGTGCAAAAGGGAAGCCGGTACAGCGAGAAATTATCTCTTTGGAAGAAGCTCAAAAGAATAAGCTTAATTTATTTTAGGAAAGTTCATTTCTTGATTTTTGTCTTGTAAACTTCGTAACGTGAAATAATATCACGTACGAAGTTGTATGTTTCAATGCCTCGGAAATAGCCATAATGGCAAACCGGATCGGTAAAATATTGTTCGTTACTTTTGAGTAATATATATTTTTCTACATTGTTTCTCCAAATATAAGGGTTTTTCCCGTATTTTTTAGCTAAGGCCATTGCATCTGAGACGTGTCCTAATCCTGCATTGTAAGATGCTAAAATAAATTTTACCCGCTCTTTTTTGTCGGGAATCATTTTTAGTCTTTTACTGGTTGCTGTAATATATTTAGTGGCAGCTTTAATACTCTCTTCTGGATTTTCTTCTTTTCCTACCGGAATTCCCATGGCTCGACCTGTTGCAGGCATTAATTGCATTAATCCTTTGGCTCCTGCCCATGATACTGCTGTTGTATCAAAATTAGATTCTGTATAGGCAAGAGAAGCCAGTAAACGCCAATCCCAATCAATATTTTTTGCATATTTTTTGAAGAGTTTATCAAAGTGTGATATTTTACCTTCACGTAAAGAAAGAATAGGAGAGTAGACTATTGTTTTACTTCTTTCAAAATAACGCTTCATGCTCGCTTTGTAGGCTGTTGATGCAAGTTTTTTTTTGTTCCATTCATTAGCCGCTTGAGCTAATAGTGGACAATCTCTACGGACAGCCCATGAGGAACGTTGATCAAAGCTAATCGATAATTGGGTATTAATGTTGGGATAATAAGTTGCATTCAAACGAGCTAGATCATTATCGCACACTGTATAGGGTATCTCCCCCTTAGATACTTGGGTAATGAGGTCTTCTACCGTTATGCTATCATTGCTTACTTGGTGAATTTTTATGCCACCCCCGAGTTCTCTGTTTAGGTTTTCTAAACGTCTAAGATATTTTCCGGGTTTAACATAAATGTCTTTTCCTATTAATTGAGTGACGTCTTTCAAAGGTCTCTTTTTCCAACTGCTTTTTTGAACGATAACTTGATGAGTAATAATTTTTTCTCCACAATAAGTAAGACTGTCTTTTAACTCTTTTGTTACTGGAAGATTGTAGGCTATTAAATCTCCTTCTTTGTCTTTCAATTTTTGTATTAACTCAGGAACACTTCGGGCTACTTCTACTTTGAGTTTAAGACCAAGACTTTTAGCAAACTGCTCACTTAATTCATATTGAAGTCCCATCTCTTGACCTCGATATATAAAATAAGAGGTGGAGCTATATAAAGTTAACACTACTAATTTTCCACTGTCTTTTATTTGCGGAAGATCATAGGTCTGTTTTTTAACTTCCCTATGCTGATTGTGGCAAGCAATAGCTAAAAAAAGAATTAATATAAAAAAAAGCAAATAACGCTTTAAGAATATACGCATTTTAATCTTTTGAGTTCATTTATTTATTTCAAGTGTTTATTAATATACATTGTTAAAATATTAATAGCCACTTTATTACTACCTCCTTGAGGTACAATAAGGTCAGCATATCTCTTACATGGCTCGATGAATTGCTGATGCATCGGTTTTAAGATGCGAACATATCTTTCCATAACAGCCTCAGCTGTTCTTCCACGTTCAATCATATCACGTTGTATAACACGTATGAGGCGCTCATCAGGGTCAGCATCGACAAAAACCTTTAGGTCCATCATGCTTCGAAGTTTTTTATCACAAAGGGCAAGAATGCCTTCAATAATTACTACTTTTTGAGGCTCTATATGGATTGTCTCTGGTTGACGCGTACAAGTAAGGTAAGAATAAGTAGGTTGCTCTATTGATTTTCCTTCTCTTAGCATAGATATATGTTTGGAGAGCAGGCTCCATTCAAAAGCATCAGGATGATCAAAATTAATATTTTGACGTTCTTCTACGGGAACATGACTACTGTCTTTATAGTATGAATCTTGGGGTAATAAAACAACTTCTTCTTTAGGAAGGCTTTTTATGATTTCCTTTACAACAGTAGTCTTTCCTGATCCTGTCCCTCCTGCAATTCCAATTATTAACATTCGTTGATAGTATCTAATAGTGTGTATTTGAACAATATAGATTATTTTTGCATAATCGTTTATGCAAATATAGAAACAATTCATTAAAATAACAACGTATGGTTAAGCACATTGTATTATTTAAATTGAAAGATAATATTTCTCTAGAAGAGAAGCTAACTGTTATGAAACAGTTTAAGAAAGCTATAGAAAATCTTCCAAGTGAAATCTCTTTCATTCGAAAAATAGAGGTAGGATTTAATG